>JABMQH010000181.1 GCA_013203355.1 Candidatus Omnitrophota bacterium
CTCCAGCTCTAAAATGGGTTTTTCGAAATCTAGACCGGTTCCGTTCACCCTGCCATGCACTCCCTTCTCGCCCCGTTACTACACAACAGTGTGTAACGGGGTTCATTATGTCACTTGCCTCAATCCACTATCGTAACATCTGTCCCCGTGGGGACGATTGTATAAAGCTCCTCAACATCTTTGTTAAGCATTCTGACACAGCCGGCAGTCACCTGCTGTCCTATGGTTGCCGGATCGGTTGTGCCGTGTATGCCGTAACCCTGCAAGGATAATCCAAGCCATCTTGTGCCTAAAATATTCTTTGGGCTTCCCGGAAGCACTACGGCACCGGCCTTGTACCATGTAGGGTCAATTAGTTTCACCGTAACCTTAAATGCCCCTATCGGCGTTGAGCTGTCAATCCCCGTAGAAACCCTATAAACCTTTAAGACTTCATCGTTTGAGCTTAACGTTAGTGTATTTTGCGATTTGTCAACTAAAATGCTGTATTTTGCCGTCGATATCCTGAGCTTCATTCCAGGCCTTATCAAATCGGATTTAAGCCTGTTGGATTTCATTATTAAGTCAGCGGTGGTGCCGATTTTTTTTGCGATCTTACCCAACGTATCTCCGGATTTAACTTCATGAACTGTTGAATAGGGCGTCGGCCTTGCGGAGAATAAAAGCTTCATATTGAGATTCCATATCTTTTCCTGATTCTCCAGGGCAAATCTTCCCTGAGGATAGTCTCTTACGAGTTTTTGATAAATCTCTTTTACTTTAAGCAGGTTACCTTGGGCCTCATGCGTTTCGGCCTCTTTTAAAAGCGCTGCCTCTGAGATCTTTTTCGTGTCTTGCGGCGTTTCTGTTTTACACTTTGCCAAAAATAAAACGCTCCCCAGAATAACAGCAAATATCAAAGCACCTGTACCGATCAATTTACCTTGTTTCATTTTCTTCTCCCTAACTATCCTTTAAAGGAAATTACGGATACGATAACCCCGATCACCGCCCCTACCAATACCTCCACGGGGGTATGACCAAAAAAGTCCATGACCTTCTTTTCTTCTATCTTCTTCTTCCAATAGATGTCATCAAGGATCTTATTTAAGATTATTGCCTGCCTTCCGGTTGACCTGCGGACACCCTGCGCATCAAACATGACTATCAATGCCAAAACAAACGCCACCGCAAACTGATAAGACGAAAAACCGCATACAAATCCTACGGATGTCGCCAGTGACATCATGCCTGATACATGAGAACTTGGCATACCACCTGTCCCTGCAAACCATTTGAAATTAAATTTTCTTTCTTTGATCACTCCCAGCATAACCTTGATGGTCTGGGCCAATGCCCATGCAGACAGCGACGTCATAAGGACCTTGTTTCTTATGATTTCCTGTAACAAATTTTCATTCACCCCGTTACACACCCCTTTTCACCCCGCTACTACACAACAGTGTGTAACGGGGTTCATGCTATCTACCCTCTGATTAGCCCCATTGCCTCGGCGCGGGTTTTATCACTCGTCCGGAATATCCCCCTCACCGCGCTGGTTATGGTGATTATGCCCGGTTTTTTAATACCCCTCATACTCATACAGAGATGCTCTGCCTCTATTATGACCATCGCCCCTTTAGGTTTTAATTTTTTCATTATAATTTCTACAATATCCGTCGTAAGGCGCTCCTGAACCTGAAGCCTTCTTGCATATATCTCAACTATCCTCGCCAGTTTGCTTAATCCCGTAACCCTGTTGCCCTTTGGGACATAGGCCACGTGGGCCTTTCCGATAAACGGAACCAGGTGGTGCTCACATATAGAATATAGCGGGATGCCCTTCAAGAGGACGATCTCGTCATGCTCCTTTTCAAACACGACCTCCAGTTCCTTTGCGGGATCCAACTTTTTGCCAGAGAGGATCTCCTCATACATCTCAGCAACCCGTCTTGGTGTACCGGCGATATCCTTCCTCTTTAAATCCTCGCCCACCGCCTCAAGCAGCATGTAAATTGCCTTTTCTATCTTTTTCTTGTTCATCTTATTTCCCTACGCAGAATTGTTCGAAAATCCTGTTCAGCGCCTCCTGTGAAATAGATTCGCCCGTTACTTCGCCTAAAGACAAGATCGCCTCATTTATACTAATTGCAATTATATCCTCTGACTGGCCTTTGTTCAAAGAAAGGATCGCCTCGTTTACAAAATCCAATGTCCTGGAAAAAGAATCCTTATGTCTTGCGTTTGTCAGGATATTATAATCATTCGCAAAGGCCTTGCCCTTCCAGACGGCATCCGTGATGGCCTTGATCAGAATGTCCAGATTCATCTTTTTTAAAAGCGATATCTCAACAAAAGGGATATCCTTACCAAAATGTTTTCTGGCCTCCTCCCTGCACGCCAAGGGGTTATTGAGGTCTATCTTATTCACGATACAGATAACCTCTTTCTGTTTTATTACATCACAGATATGCTTATCTTCATCTGTAAAACCCGTGCCTGCATCCATCACAAACAAAACCAGATCGGATTTATCAATCCAGAGCCTGCTTCTTATTACCCCTTCCTTCTCTACGGGGTCTTTTGTTTCTGTAATCCCGGCGGTATCTACGATATTTAACGATATCCCTCCTACGTTTGCGTATTCGCAGATGGCGTCTCTGGTCGTGCCCGGAATAGGGGTAACGATCACCCTCTCTTCGTTTAAAAGCTCATTCATCAAGCTTGATTTTCCTGCGTTAGGTTTACCGCAGATAACAGAACTGATCCCTTCTCTTATTATCCTCCCGGAATCAAAGGATTTTATAAAACCCTCTAAATCAGCCTTTATGGCATTCAATTTCACGAATGTCTCTTTGGCGGAATATAGGGAAAGGCCCTCATCCGGAAAGTCCACCGTAGCCTCAAGGTGGACCTTTATGTCCATGAGTTTATTTTTTAAATCCGCTATAGACTTGGATAAGTTCCCTTCAAGCTGTAAGAGCGCGATATCAAGGCCTTTTCGCGTTTTTGTTTTTACTACATCCAAAACCGCCTCTGCCTGAATTAAATCAATCCTACCGTTCAGGAAGGCCCTCTTTGTAAACTCGCCCGGCTCTGCGAGCCTTGCGCCACAGCTCAGCACCATCTCCAGTACCTTCTTGAGAGGAACAATACCGCCATGGCAGTTGATTTCAACAACATCCTCTTTTGTATAAGTCTTGGGTGCGCGCATAACGGTCAGGATGACTTCGTCGATAATATTTCGGTTCTCGGTACTCGGTTCTCGGGGCTCGGCTGTGTCCTTCATGATCCATCCGTAATGAGTAGTGTGCGTCCCGTGACCTGATGCCTTCTTGCCGTCTTTCGAAGCAAATATCTCATCGGCTATCGAAAGCGCCTGCTTTCCGCTTAGGCGCACAATTCCTATGCCGCCCTCTCCAATAGGCGTAGCAATAGCAGCTATAGTATCATCCAGACTTATTCTAAGCATAACTTAACTCTTTTGTACTATTTTTTTCCAGGACCTCGCCTACTACAAACAGGGATCCGGTCACTAAGATCAGATCCGGGGCCTTAGCCATCCCTTCCGCCACATGCATGGCTTCTTCAACACTAGTTGTACATCGCGCATCTTTTTTAAAATATTGCTTTATAGCCATGGGCTCTTCGGCCCTTGGCGATTTCGCCTTTGTTAAAATTATTGAATCGCTTATAGGTGCCAGTTCTTCGCAAATAGCTTTTTTATCCTTATCCTTGGAAATCCCAAGAACCAAGATCAATTTGTTATAATCAAAAATCTTCTTTACCGCTTCCTTCAGAGCCCTGGCACTGGCTCTATTCTGGGCCCCATCTAAAACCACATAAGGATTATTTCTTATAACCTGAAGGCGGCCCGGCCAGTTTACGTTCCTTAGGCCATCTTTAACAGCATTGTATCTGACTATTATATCATAAAATCGTAAAGACTCAATTAATCCTATAGCCGTTGCCGCATTCATCAGCTGATGGTGCCCTAATAGGTTGAGCTCCAGATCAGGGTACTCCTGAAAAACCCCCTTAACAGAAAAGGCCTGTTTCCCCTCAAATACGGCCCTGGCGGGGTCTTGATCAAAATGCAGATCTCTCCCTACCTCATACAACCTGCAATGCTTATCTTCGCAAGTCTTTCTAATTACACCCCTTGCAGAATCATCCTGAAGCGAGCTAACGCATATACTGTCTTTTTTTATTATCTCGGCCTTTTCCCGCGCTATTTTTTCTAACGTCTTCCCTAATTTTTGAGTATGCTCTAAACTAATCTGTGTAATCCCGCAGCAGGAGGGTTTTATGATGTTCGTGGCATCAAGCCTGCCACCCATCCCAACTTCCAGAACACAGAAATCCGCTTTTTTTTCTTTAAAATATAAAAATGCCAAAGCGGTGCATATCTCAAAAAACGTCGGGGATTCATCGCTTTTCTTGTCTGTTTCCTCAAGGACAGGTTTCATCCGCTCTATGAGGCCAGAAAGTTCCGATTCGCTTATAGGCTCATCATTTATCTTTATCCTCTCTCTAAAAGAAACTAAGTGAGGTGAAGTATATAGCCCGGTTTTGTAACCCGCCTTTTTTAATATCGAGGCAACCATGGCTGCCGTAGAGCCCTTCCCCTTCGTACCTGCAATATGTATGCATCTTAAGTCTAAATGCGGATTACCCAGTTTTTCGGAAAACCTTTGCATCCTCTCAAGCCTCAAGGACTCTTTATAATCAAAGAACGACATCTTCTCGTAATCTATAAACGAATCTAAATATTCTAAGGCCTCTTTGTAAGTCATCAATGCTTAAAGTGCCTTGCGCCGGTGAATACCATCGCGATCCCGGCTTTATCGGCTGCTTTTATAACCTCGGCATCTCTAATCGAGCCGCCGGGTTGAATAATCGCAACGACGCCTGCCTTCTTGGCCATCTGAACGGCATCCTCTTTCGGGAAAAAGGCGTCACTTGCTAAACATGAACCGCTTGCCAGCTTGCCGGCTTTCCTGGCGGCAATTATTACTGAATCAACCCTGGACATCTGACCGGCGCCTGTCCCGACTGTTTTCGTCCCTTTTGTGAGCACTATCCCGTTTGACTTTACATGCTTTGCGATCTTCCAGCCAAACAGAAGGGATTCCAGCTCTGCCTTGGTAGGTTTTTTCTTCGTCACAACTTTAACATCAACATCGCTTTTCAGATCCCTGTCCTGCACAAGCATCCCCCCAACAACCTTTTTCATATCTAGATCTGGCTTTCCTTTTTTTGTTCCAAAATTTGGCACTTCCAGAATCCTTAAATTCTTTTTCGTCTTTAAGGTTTCGAGGGCCTTTTCATCATAAGACGGGGCAATGATACATTCAACAAAATCTGCCTCATCTATAATCGCCTTTGCGGCTTCCGGGTCGACTTTCTTATTCAAGCCTACGATGGAGCCAAAGGCGCTGAGTCTATCCGCATCCAACGCATCCACAAATGCCTTCTTCAATGTATCCGCAACGGCAGCCCCGCACGGATTCGTATGCTTTATCACGCTTACCGCCGGTTCTTCAAAGTCCTTAACAATTTCAATCGCGGCATTAAGATCCAAAATGTTATTAAATGACAGCTCTTTGCCATGCAGCTGCTTGGCAGTGGAAACGCCCGGTTCTTTAATGGCCTCATCCTTATAGAACGCTGCTTTCTGATGGGGGTTTTCACCGTATCTTAAATCCTGGACCTTCTTGAGTTCAAGATTTAATGCCGGCGGTAATCCGGTATCTGCCTTTTTGTCAGCGACTGCTGATCTTCCGAACTTCTTGCCCAGAAAGGCCTCTATGGTAGCGTCGTATTGCGCGGTATGCTCAAATACCTCAACCGCTAATTTTTCTAACGTCACATCACCTATGCGTCCCTTGTTCTTTTTCATCTCCTTTAAAACTTCGGCATATTTGTCAGGATTGCATATCACGGCAACGGACCGAAAATTCTTTGCCCCGCTGCGAAGCATCGAAGGCCCGCCGATATCAATATTCTCAATGGCCTCTTCCAGTTTTATGTTTGCCTTTTTTGTAACTTCCTTAAACGGGTACAGGTTAACAACCACCATATCTATAAGGCCTATATCGTGCTTTTTAAGCTGGTCCATATGTGCCGCACTATTCCTTAATCCCAAAAGGCCGCCATGTATTTTCGGATGAAGTGTCTTCACGCGCCCGTCCATCATCTCGGGAAAACCCGTGTAGTCGGAAACCTGTTTGACGGGGATCCCTAAATCGGCGATTTTCTTGGCGGTACCGCCGGTAGACAAGATCTCAACGCCAAAATCATGTAGCCCCTTTACGAAATTGTCTAAGTTCTTTTTGTCTGAAACACTTATTAATGCCCTTTTTATTTCCACCATCAAAGCCCCCCCTCTTCCTATTGTTTATTGCTTTAAGGCAATTAATTTGATCTTGGAAATCTTAAGCGCCTTCTCCATTGCGATCACTTCTTTTCCGAGCGCTTCTATCTGCTCATTTAAACTCTCAAGCTTCTCCTGCCATTTTGACACATCTTCGGGTGATACGGTGAGAGTCTTCTGCTGATTTACCAGATTGGTAAGATTTTTCTTCGTGCTCATTAAATTTTTAAACATGGCCTTCTTGGTAGAGACGGTATTTGTTAAAATCTCTATATCTTCCTTTACCTGAAGCCGTTCGGGATCCAGCTGCTTTTTCAAATCGCTTACTTTTGAATTTATATCTCTTTTTTGTTCATTGAATTTGTCCTTAATAGTTCTTATATGCGCATATGCCATGGTCTTCGCATCATGAAGCTGATTCAGGAGAAAATTAATCCTTGAATCCACCTCTTTCTTCTTTGCCAGGACTTCCTTGAATGAAGGGTCGTATTTGGTTATCTCATCAAGTGATTCCTGGCCAATCGGTGCACAGCCACTAACAAGAAACAAAAAGCAAAAAGTCAAAAACAGAAAATTTTTGACCATATCCCCCTCCTGTGTCTTCAGACATTAAACTTGAAATTAATAATATCCGCGTCTTGGACTATGTAATCCTTGCCTTCAAGCCTTAAGATACCGCGTTTTTTTGCTTCATTAAACCCGCCGCATTCTATAAAATCTTTATAATTTATAACCTCTGCCTTAATAAAACCCCTTTGTATGTCAGTATGAACCTTCCCGGCTGCTTCTATGGCGCGGGAGCCGCTCTTTACCGGCCAGGACTTCATCTGATCCCCTTTGACCGTAAAAAATGAAACCAGCCTTAAGGTTTTATAGGCGGCCTTTACAATTCTGCTCATTGAAAGCTCGGTAATACCGGAGGATTTTGAAAATTCCGCCCTTTCCTCCTCGGGCAACTCCATGATCTCCGATTCTATCTTCGCGCACAATTCGATCATTTCCAAATTCTCTTGTTTGGCGAATTCTGAAAGGGCGCTACTTTGGCCCTTATTTATCTGCTCCTCGGCTATGTTTGATATTAGAAAAAGGGTCTTTAAACTCAAAAATTGATATCCGTACAATAACTTTGCGTCTTCTTTTGTAAATTGTAATTCTCTAAGAGGCCTTGATTTTTCAAGCTGGGCCTTGCATTTTAAAAGCAGGTTATATTCTGCCTGCTCATTGAGCTTCTTTCCTGCTTCTATCTCTTTCTTCATCCCCGGCAGTCTGTGTTCCATGATCTGAAGGTCCGAGAGAATCAAATCCGCGTATATCCCTTCGGCGTCCTTCTTCTGGGAAGTCCCGGAAAAAGAACCTATGACCACTACCAGGGCATCGCTTTCTTTTGAATGAACCAAGTCGAAAGAATGGGTATCCAGAAACGTTATCTCCGCATGGGTCAGTTTCTTCGGATTCAGGATCTTTGCCAGATTATCAAGGCGTTCATCCGGAACAAACACGCCACCCAGGTGCGGCTTTACTCTATCCTTCTGGTCAGGGTGGAGTTCTGTTATTGCAGTAAATAAAGTTGTCTTCCCGCTACCAGGCAGACCTATAATCGCTATTTTCATTTTATGTGTTTTATAAATAAAGGCATAAGCTGCGGGCCCAGTAATTCACCGAGGCTTCCTTTTTTACAGTTTGATTCTCCGAATGAAGTCAAACCATCTGAAGCAATGCCGGCGCTTACGATCATAAGCGGAACGGGATCGGCGGAATGCGCCTTCATCTTACAAGGGGTTGAATGATCACCCGTAACTGCTATAAGAAAATCCTTCAGGTCTATTTTGGAAAGAAGGTTTGAAAAGAAAAACTTATCGATTGCCTCTATGCTTTCAAGCTTCTTTTTAAAATTTCCATCGTGGGCGGGTTCATCCGGGCCTTTCAGATGGATATATATGGAATCGAATTTTTTAACGTTATCAAGAACCAGGCCGCTTCGTAGCTTATAATCCTTTTCCAGATCCCCAGTCGGTAACGGTGTCTTTATGATTTCCATGCCGGTCAATAAGGCAATACCTCTTTCTACCGGCATCTCAACGAGACTACCGAACTTGGCTCCAAACATCTTGCCTAGATCGGGGAATTTGGGCAGCCTGTCGCCTGCGTCTCTTGCCAATATAACGTTGGCCGCAACCTTTCCCTCTGCCCTTCTTTTTTTATTAATCTCTGAGGCCTCCAAAACCTCGCTGCTTTTTTCTGTAAATTCATTGGTGAGCATTGCGGATACAATAGCCTCTTTGGAATCTTTGAATTTTTCCGTAGGCTCGCATTTAAGGACTATCTTTTCGAATTTTGCCTTTGCAATTCCGTAAGACCCTTCCTTTTCATACGCGGGGTCTGTATTTGTGACTTCACTGGAAAGCCTTCCGTCTTTTCTTTTTATTACAAGTATCCCTCTATGACCTATAGTGTTTTTAAAAATAAAATCAGCGGGAGCGCTTGTAAGTTTAACCTTTTCATTCATCTCTTTTGCTAAAGCGGTGGCCTCTTGAGTCGTCAGGTTCCTTCCGACGCGCCTGTCTAGAATCTTATTTGAGCCCGTCTGCCTTGTAGCAAAGTTTACCCTAAAGGCAAGGTCCCCGTCTTGTATGTCCAGGCCTTCCGAAAAGGCCTCAAGCGGCCCTCTCCCGGTATAATGTTTACTCGCGTCATACCCAAGCAGACTTATAACCGCTACATCCGACTCCGGCGCGATATTCCTCCCGACAGTATAAACAAGGCCCATCTTTGAGTCTTTCGCTAATCTATCCAGATTTGGCGTTTTTGCCGCCTCAAGGGGTGTCTTATCGCCAAGTTCGGCAATAGGTAAATCGCCTACTCCATCTAAAACAACATACAGTAATTTCTTCTTCACTTTATTCCTTTACTCCTTTCATAATGATAAAGGTATTGCTGCGCATATCCGGCATACTCTCCAAAATATTCCCCGGCAAATTCCCTTATTCTTTTGTCGGTTGTCTTTCTGCTCTTAAAATATAGCTTTTCGACAATCCTTTTAATCCATACATCTACGGGGAATGCCTCAAACCTTCCTATAGCATATAAAAGAACGCAATCCGCAACCTTCTGCCCAACTCCGTCAAGCTGCATCAGGTTTTCTTTGGCCTGAGCGTAGCTTTCGGTCTTTAAAGTTTCGACATCAAGGTTGCCCCTTGCAAATGTCTGTGCTGTCTTTTTTAAAAATGGTGTTCGAAATCCAGCGCCGCAGCGCCTGAGTTGATTCGGCGTAGAATCAGCAAGCACCTCTGCGCTCGGAAACGAGTAGCTTACCTCATCGCCTAATACAAGACGCCCGCCAAAACTCCGTGAGATATTATAAATAATACCTTTTATCCGCGGGATATTATTATATGCTGAGATTATAAAAGACGCCAGACACTCCCACAATGGCTGTCTTATGATCCTCAACCCTTTAAACCTCCGCAGGCTCGATTCTATGTATTTATCCCCCCTTATTGTATTATAAATATATGCTAAGTCAAGGTCTAAATCGAAGTAAGAAGTAACGAATGAGGGACTTGCGGAGGTATCTTGTGTTCGGATGATAAGCTTGTTTTTGTCCTGCCTGATGCGCAGCATTGATGGGCCTACTACACCTAAATATTCATCCCTGTCAACTTTGGCCCATCTGAATACCTGGCCGCATTCAAGCGTAGACTTAAGATCAAAATTATCTACATGGAGCTGAAATGACTTTAAAGGCCTTTCTGTTTTCAGCACTTGGAATAGCCGCAAGACCTGCAGACCATGCAACCTTCTTCATGGCGAAGGGCACTACCGCAATCCGGGCAAACCCCTACAATATTACCGCTAATCTTTTTTGTCTTCGGAGTAGGTCTTTGTTTTTCAGCTGATGGAAGTGGAGCGCTTTCCTCGCGCTTCGTAAGGCGCCGTTCAACCACCCTTGCTATGGCATCCGCGCAGGAAAATATCCTCCCGCCTTTTTCCCAACTCGGTGAAGGACACCTTATGCCTCTTAATTGTTCTATAATTGCGCTTATTTCTATGCCGCTTCGTAAGGTCAGTGAAACCAGCCGGGCTATTGACTCCAGCTGACTGGCAGCGCATCCACCCGATTTACCCATCTGAGTAAAGACCTCGAACGGCAGGCCTTTATCATCTTCATTTATGGTTACGTATAAATTGCCGCAGCCGGTGCCAACCTTTGTAGTGGTACCCCTTGTAACGACCGGCCTTGGCCTCGGAGAAATCTTCCTCTCTGTATCCGCCTCTTTTTCCGGCTGGGTGTCTTTGCTTTCAATATTCAACACCTGTTCCGCCCGGCTCTTATCTCTGTAAATAGTGATGCCTTTGCAGCCAAGCTCATAAGCCAATATATAGGCCTTTTCCACATCTTTGAAATCGGCCTCCTGCGGGAAGTTTATCGTCTTAGAAACAGCATTATTCGTAAACTTCTGAAACGCGGCCTGCATCCTTACGTGCCATTCCGGTGAGATATCATGGGAAGTAACAAAGGCCTCCCTTATATCTAAGGGGACCTCTTCAATATCAGCAAGGCTGCCTTTTTCGATTATCTTTTTCATGAGGCCTTCGCTATAGAAGCCTTTCTGGACGGCCAGTTCTTTAAAAAGATTGTTCACCTCGATGAGTTTATCGTTGTCCATGACATTCCTGTAATATGCCAGGGCAAACAAAGGCTCTATCCCGCTTGAGCAGTTTGCGATGATGCTAATTGTCCCCGTAGGCGCTACAGTGGTAAGTGTCGCATTTCTTAAAGGGGGTGATCCGGGGGTGTTATAAATACTATTCTTGAAATTCGGAAACGCGCCTCTTTCTTTTGCCAATTCAGAAGAGGCCTTTTTGGCATCTTCTAAAATAGTCTCCATAACCTCTTCTGCAATTTTAATTGCCTCTTCGGAATTGTAGGGAACCTTTAATTTAATCAGCATATCGGCAAACCCCATAATGCCAAGGCCGATCTTTCTGTTTGACCTTGTCATGTTTTCGATCTTTTTCAAGGGGTATTTATTCATATCTATTACGTTATCCAAGAAATGAACGGCAGTCTTTGCGGTCCGTTTTATTTTCTGCCAGTCTATCTTCCCGTCCTTCACCATCTTTCCCAAATTTATAGAGCCCAGGTTGCAGCTCTCATAAGGCAGAAGTGGTTGTTCGCCACAAGGATTTGTGGATTCTATCTCGCCCAACTTCGGTGTGGGATTATCCCTGTTTAATCTGTCCAAAAATATAAGGCCGGGCTCTCCGTTCTTGTGCGCCATCTTTACAACCAAATCAAAAACCTCTCTTGCCTTTTTGGTGCCTGCCGGCTTCTTGGTATGGGGATCTATTAATTCATATTCCTTGTTGGCTTTAACCTTTTTTATAAAATCTTCTGTTACGCCGATAGAGATATTAAAATTTGTAATCTCCTTATCGCTTTCTTTGCATGTAATAAATTCCAGGATATCCGGATGATCAATGCGAAGTATCCCCATGTTCGCCCCACGCCGGGTACCGCCCTGCTTTACCGCCTGTGTCGCTGAGTTAAACACCTTCATGAAGGAAACCGGCCCGCTTGAAATCCCGCCGGTAGAACGGACGGTAGAATTCTTTGGCCTTAGCCTTGAAAAAGAAAATCCGGTACCCCCTCCGGATTTGTGAATCATAGCGGTATCTTTTATGGTCTCGAAAATAGACTCCATCGAGTCATCTATCGGCAAAACAAAACAGGCCGAAAGTTGCTGCAGGTCTCTGCCGGCATTCATAAGTGTCGGAGAGTTGGGTAAAAACTCAAAGTTTGTAATGGCGGAATAGAACAGGTCTTCTGTCTTTTTTAAATCAATGTTTTTGTTATAGAATTTATCGGCTGAGGCAATGTTTTTGGCAACGCGCCTGATCATGTCTTGCGGTGTTTCTATAGCTTTGCCCCGTTCATCTTTTTTTAGATACCGCCTCTCCAAAACAACCTTTGCGTTTTCTGAAATCGTTAATCCCTCTCTCTTCTGTACACTTACTGACATCTCTCTCCTCCTTTACAAAAATAAATTTCTATCCTCAAACCGTGATTTGCATTTGCAATATAAGTATAACACGTTGGGTTAAAGGTGTCAAGAAAAAATACAATATGTAGTATTTTCACGACTATAAAACACCACATATTGTATAAAACAAGACCCTTTTGAATAGGCGTTTTGAGCCATACCCAAAAGGGCAAAATAGTTTATTGTATTAACTTTTTATTTTTTCTCTTCTGCCGGTGCGACTTCTTGTTTTGCTTTGCTTGCACCCTTAAGTTCGCTCATCCCTGCTACCAGTGCGATCAATCCGCCAAGTATCAATACTATCGGCACGGTCGCTTTAAGTGCGCTTATAAAAAATGGGAACCAGCTAATCAAACCTATTAATCCAAGAAGTATCACAACCAATCCGCCTGTTATGCTAATGTATTTTCCCATTAATTGCACCTCCCTATTTTAAAGCATAATATCACATCTGTTTTAATTATGCAACGGAAATACTTATCTTTGTTTTGATCCTTTTTTCTGAATTTCTTTTTCTAAAGTATCCAGTCTTTCTTCCAGGATGATATTTTCGTTTAACACCTTATCGTATTCGGCCCTCAGGCTTATCTTTTCATCCACTATCACATCATACTCTTTTCTCAAGGCATCCTTTTCGCTCTGAAGTTTTTCATATTCGCTTCTTAGGGCGATTTTTGCTTCTATGTTCTTGTCGAGTTCGGCCTTGAGTCCATTTTTTTCACTGACCAGATTGTCATACTTGGCCTGCGTGGCCTCTTTTTCCTTCAATAAGGTTTTGTACTTATCTTTCGGTACGCCACACCCTGCCAGAAAAGCAGAAATTAAAACTATCGCCACTAAACCCGCTACTCCTTTATGACGCATAACCCCTCCTTTTTAAAATATTATCTTTGTGCCTCATGGCCGGAAACGGCAGACTCAGCAGGTGTGCCGGTTAAATATTTCTGCAGCTTCTTCCACGTAATCGGCCCAACCTTTCCATCTGCTTTAAGCCCTTTCATCTTCTGAAAATCTTCAATCGCCTCCCTTGTCAGCGGACCTACCTTACCGTCTATCTTTCCGAAATACAGCCCTGCATTTTCGAGTGCGGCCTGAATCTGCTTGTTGGCTTCTATCTTGTTGGATGACAAGGGTGTCTCCGGCGCATCCTGTTTTACTTTTATTCCAATCTGGATCGGTTCTGATTCATACACGGCTTGGAAACTTATTTCATCAGGCGAGGTGATGGTTTGCGTGATAACCTCTTTATCCTCTTTACCAACGTCGAGATCATAAAGCCCTTCGATCTCCTCTGTTTTTTTAGAACAGCCGACAGCGACAAAGGCGATTAAGGAAAGAAAAATAACTAATTTATATATTTTCATCTTATATCCTTATAATTCCCTAATTTTAGACAATATTATAGCATTATTTTTACAATGTCAAGAGAAAACGCCTCTCAACTTCCTATTACGTAAAAATTCTTCGAACCAAGAAGGCGAAGAACAAAATTTAGTGGACTCAGATGTGCTTTTTCTGTATAATTTAATCCGGCACTTCCATTCTGCAAAAAGTGCCATGAAACAAGGAGCGGCGGGGTCAAAAACAATGGCGCAGAAATTGAAAAAAAGGCAAAGCTGGGGTACGAGACTCGGAATAATAATGGCTGTTGCCGGAAGTGCCGTCGGCCTGGGAAACTTTTTAAGGTTCCCTGTCCAGGCTGCTCAAAACGGTGGCGGCGCTTTCATGATACCCTACTTTGTCTCGCTGCTTTTATTGGGCATACCTCTTATGTGGGTCGAATGGACAGCAGGCCGATATGGCGGCGGTTATGAGCACTCAACGGCACCGGGTATATTCCACAGCCTGTGGGAGAAAAATCGGTTTATAAAATATTTCGGGGTCATAGGGATATTCGGTCCGTTAATTATACTTATTTATTATACCTATATAGAATCCTGGACGCTTGCATACAGTGTCTTTTCCCTAACCGGCAAGTATAGCTCCTGCCATGACCAGAAAACGATGCAGGATTTCCTGCAGGGGTTTCAGGGCCTTCAAAAAAATCAACATTTTAACGGTATCGGTTGGGCATATTTTTTCTTCTTGATCACCTTTTTTATAAACTTTGCGGTTATCTCTAGGGGAATATCCAAGGGGATAGAAAAATTCTGTAAATACGCGATCCCCATATTATTTTTATTTGCGATATTGATAACCATCCGTGTCCTGTTTTTGGGCACGCCGGATCCGAGCAGGCCTGACTGGAATTCTTTAAACGGGCTTAGCTTTTTGTGGAATCCAAATTTTGCTGCTTTAAAAAGCGCCAAGGTCTGGCTTGCGGCGGCAGGACAAATATTTTTCACCCTCAGCGTTGGGATCGGGGTGATCTTAACTTATGCAAGCTATCTTTCCAAAGGAGATGATGTCGCGCTGTCGGGGCTTACGGCTGTCGGCACGAATGAATTCGCTGAAATAATATTGGGCGGTTCCATTGTCATAACAAGCGCTTATGTCTTTTTTGGTCCGCTGGGAACGCAGGAGATTGCCCAATCAGGTGCGTTCAATCTTGGATTCGTGACAATGCCCCTTATATTCCAAAAATTGCCCATGGGTGCATTATTCGGAGGGCTCTGGTTCATGATGCTATTTTTAGCAGGCGTAACCTCCTCAATATCGCTTGCACAGCCCGCCGTCGCCTTCCTGGAGGATGAATTCGACATAGACAGAAAGCGCGCAGTTTTTATATTAGGGGTAGCGTGTTTCTTATTATGTCAGCCGGCGATATTCTTATTGGGCCGCGGGGTGGTAAACGAGTTAGACTTCTGGGGAGGCACATTCTGCCTTGTTTTATTTGCTACAATTGAAATAATTCTTTTTGCGTGGGTCTTTGGAATAGACAGGGCCTGGGAGGAAATACATAGAGGGGCCGATATCAAAATCCCCAGGATTTATAAATTCATCATAAAATATATTACGCCTTTATTCCTGTTCTGTATCCTGGGATTCTGGCTTTATCAGGAGGGGATCTCGTTTATCTTAATGAAAGGTGTGTCTGATGCGCAGAGGCCTTACATCTTTGGGATAAGACTGCTTCTTGTAACCATATTGGCTACGCTGATCATACTGGTAAATCTTGCCTGGAAAAAGAGGAAGATAAAAAGATGACCATGCTCGGATGGATATTTCTAATACTTTCCTGGGGGCTTATTATAGGGTTAAATATATTCTGCTTCTATAGGATACTAAGCTCAAAGAAAAAGATTAGATAGCCTATTTTACTATTATTGCTTCTACGGGACACTCTCCGGCAACCTGACTTAAATCACACTGACCAGGATCTTGCGAAACCACATGTGCCATATTATCTTCCGTTATCTTGAACATTTCCGGGCAAGAACCTTCGCATAACCCGCAACCTGTACAAAGAGACGTATCAATCGTAACCTTTGCCATATTCTATCCCTCCAATCTGACCTTTTATACCCGAAGAGATCTCTCCGCGGCAAAAATGGTAAAAGTTACTATACCATTAAATAAAAATTTGTCAATACTTAAGTTTTCGGCAATTCAATGCCTCAATCTCAGCTGACCGCAGGCCGCTTCTATGTCCGCGCCCCTTGGATTTCGCATCGTAGACACGATGCCTTTTCTATCCAGGGCGCTCTTGAACATTCTTGTGCAATCCAATCCGGGCGGGACATAATCCAATCCGTCAACCGGGTTGAATGCTATCAGGTTCACCTTTGCCAGCATCCCTTTAACCAACCCTGCCAAGTCCTGCGCATCCTTTTTCGAGTCATTAAGGCCTTTTATCAGGACATATTCAAAGGTGATCTGGCGGTTTGTCTGTTTTGCATATCCCCGACAGGCCTCCATTAAGTCCTTAAGGGGATATTTATTATTGACACCCATGAGAATCGAACGCGTTTTATCATTTGGGCTGTGAATGGAAACCGAAAGTTCAATCTGTAATTTTTCTTTCGCAAGCTTTTTGATTCCCGGGATCAGCCCGCAGGTCGAGATCGTAATCTTTCTTTGGCCGACGCCAAGGCCATACGGTGCATTCAGGATCCTGACCGCCTTTAGCACATTATCGTAATTATCAAGCGGCTCCCCCATGCCCATCAATACGATATTAGTTACATGATACTTGTTTTTTCTGAAAAATAGCGCCTGATTAATAATCTCGGCAGGCCTTAGGTTCCTTACAAATCCCGTTTTGCCGCTTGCGCAGAATTTACAGGCGAATTTACAGCCGACCTGCGAAGAAAGGCATACAGTGCTGGTGCTCTTGGAAGGGATAAAGACACTTTCTATTTTTTCGCCATCTTCCAATTGAAATAAAAATTTTTTCACTCCATCCTTTGATTCCAGCTTTCTTACAACTTCCAGATCGCTTATATAAAATTTTTCATCGAGCGTCCTACGCAATCCAGCCGGAAGGTTGTTCATGCCGCTAAAATCGTCGGCACATCTCCGATACACCCAATCGAGCACCTGTGTGGCCCTGAAGCGCTCAGCTCCGAGAGGGGCAAAGCCTTCTGCGAGTTTTTCCTTTAGTAAATCCTTTATGTCTATTTTTCTATCGGGTTGGGTCATATATGCCTTAGAAAGGCCGTTAGCGTGAAATGTGAATTATTTTATACTGCAAAGAGCCTGCGGGGACTTCTATCTTTATTAAGTCACCTACCTTATGGCCTAAAAGCGCCTTTCCGACAGGTGATGCTGTCGCAATCTTGCCTTTCGAGATATCCGCCTCTTCCTGATTAACGAGCATATACACGGTCTCTTCCTTTGAGTCCAAGTCTTTCAGCTTGACTATGGCGCCCAAGAAAACCTTATTCTTGTCAATCTTTTTATCGTCCAAGATGGCTGCGCAGCTTAGGCTTTGCTCAAGCTCTGCGATCTTTTTTTCAAGAAGGCCCTGGGCCTGCTTTGCGGCGTCATACTCTGCGTTCTCACGCAGGTCTCCGAGAGAACGGGCGTATGCCAATTGCTTTGATATCTCCCTGCGCTTGGTCCTTTTAAGATATTCTAATTCCTTACGCAGCTTTTCATAACCCTCTTGCGTTAACTGAATTCTTTTCATTTACGTTTATTTTCTCTCAAGGGAATATTTAGAGACTTTATGCTTAATCGGAATCGGATATTCTCCGGTAAAGCAACACGTGCAAAACTTCTCTTTCGGAAGAGGTATCGATGAAAGCATGCCCTTCAGGCTTAAGTACCCGAGGCTGTCTAAGCCCACGTAGTCCCTTATCTCGTTAACACGCCTGGATGATGCAATCAATTCTTTTTTTGTGGGAAAATCTATTCCGTAATAGCATGGGAATTTAAGCGGCGGGCAGCTCACCCTCATGTGTACTTCTTTTGCGCCCGCATCCCTTACTGCCTTTACCCTTGCCCGTGAAGTGGTCCCGCGGACAATAGAGTCTTCGATGATTACAACACGCTTACCTTTCAATAATTCCTTTACGGGATTCAGCTTCACCTTAACCCCGAAATCCCGTATATGCTGCGAGGGCTGTATGAACGTCCTTCCTATATAATGGTTTCTGATAATACCCATCTCAAACGGAATCCCTGAGGCCTCGGCAAACCCTAGCGCTGCGCAGTTTCCTGAGTCAGGGATCGGAATAACTATATCCGCGTCTGCGGGACACTCCTTAAAAAGCTGTTCTCCGAGTCTTTTCCTCGCTAAATAGACGCTATGCCCGAATATATTTGAATCGGGTCTTGCGAAATATATATATTCGAAGATGCAAAAGGAAGGCTTGGCTTTGGAGAGCGGGCTTATAGAGCGAATACCCCTTTTATTTATGAAAACTATTTCGCCGGGCTCTATTTCTCTAACATATCTTGCCTGGATCAAATCTAATGCGCATGTCTCGGATGCCAAAACCCAGGAGCCATCCACCTGGCCAAGGCACAACGGCCTAAAACCATTCGGGTCCCTCACGCCTATTATCTGATCTTTTGTTATCAGGATCAGCGCATAGGCGCCCTTTATCTTAGAAAGCGCATCTATGAGTTTGTCTTGGAATTGCCTCTTTCTTGATTTTGCCACCAGGTGCAATATTATCTCGCTGTCCATCGTAGTCTGAAATATCGCCCCTTCCTTCTCCAGTTTTCGACGCAGTTCTAATGCATTTACCAAATTACCATTATGTCCGACAGCCAGAGATTCATTTGCGTATTCTACTAAAAATGGCTGCACATTCTTGGCTGACGAAGAACCCGTCGTAGAATAACGCACATGACCTACCGCAATATGGCCCTTCAAGGATTTTATATTTTCATCATTGAATACATCCGCAACCAGGCCCATGCCTTTGCATTGCCTTACCCTTTTTTCATCCGAGACTACAATACCGGCGCTTTCTTGTCCGCGGTGTTGAAGCGCATAGAGTCCCAGATAGGTGAGTCTGGCGGCATCCTTGTGCCCATAGATCCCAAACAAACCACAGTACTCCTTACATTCAAAACACCTTCGTTTCATACTGCGCCTCATTGCGAAGTCCCGCAAGGCTGTTTTTTTCCTACTTCTATTTTTATATTCTCGAGGAAATTGCCTTTCTCCAGGTATCGCTTATTTTTGTCAAGGGAATGTCGATTATCGTCTTTTCTTTGTATTGGACTACAAGCTTTTCTTTAATAACATTGCCTAGAATTTGGTATGGAAGAGAATATTTTTGCGCTATTTTTTCTAAGGCCTTTATATTATTCTTATTCAAAGAAACTACTATTCTGGAAGGTGCCTCGCCAAACAAAAGCTCATCCAGTCTTACAGCTTTGTTTTTTGAGTCACTCAGCTTTATCAGCGCGCCCAGCATCCTTTTTGAGTTGGTAATGCATGACTCAGCCAGCGTAACGCCTAATCCCCCTTCTGAACAATCATGGGCGGAATTAATAAGACTCGATTCAATTGCCTCCAGGGTTGCTTCCTGAAGAGCTTTCTCTCTCTCTATATCTATCTGAGGGTTACCTTTTTTTTGATTATGCACTAAGTATAAATATTCGCTACCCGAAAGGTCGGCCTTGTTCTCACCTAAAAGAACTACCAAATCACCCTCATTCTTAAAATCCTGGGTAACATATTTATCCGAGTCTTTTATCAATCCAACCATTCCCACCATCGGGGTTGGGTCTACGGCCCCTTTAGGGTTTTCATTATAAAAGCTTACGTTACCACTGATAACGGGTGTATTTAAGACGGTGCACGCTTTGGAAAGCCCCTCTATGCACTTTTCAAATTGCCAGTAATTTTCGGGCTTCATGGGATTACCAAAATTTAGCCCATCGGTAATCGCCAAGGGTCTGCCCCCTGCACAAACTATATTTCTCGCTGCCTCTGCTACTGCCATCATCGCCCCGTTGTAGGGATTAAGATAGCAAAATCTGCCGTTGCAGTCTACGCTTATTGCTAATGCCTTTTTGGTTCCCTTAATTTTAATTACCGCAGCATCCGATCCCGCTCCTACTTCTACTGTATCCTTATCTACATAAGTAAATTTTTTATACGCTGATTCTTTGCTGGCGATCGTCGGAGAATCAAGTAATTTCAACAGCGTTTTATTGAACTCAACGGGTTCTTTTATGGATTCGCGAACTATCCTTTGCGCCTCTTTTAAATAAGCGGGTTCTGCTGTTTGGCGATCATAAAGTGGTGCTTTTTCCGTCAGGGCCGCCGCGGGGATTTCGCAAACCACCGCTCCATTTTCCTTGACCCGCATCATTTTATCATCCGTTACCTTGCCAATCTTCACTGCATTGACACCCCACTTCTTTAGTATATCCAGGGCCTCTTTTTCTTTACCGCTTTTTAAAATGGCGAGCATCCTCTCTTGCGATTCGGATAACAGGATTTCATAAGGGGTCATTCCTTTTTCTCTTTGGGGTACCAATGCAACATCTATCTCGATGCCACTTTGACTCCTTGAAGCTGTCTCGCAGGAAGAACAAGTAAGCCCAGCTGCGCCCATATCCTGCATTCCCGCAACAAAGCCCTTTTGTATTAATTCCAGGCATGCCTCCCTTAAACGCTTTCCAAGCTCCGCATCGCCTATAGCAACTGCGTTTTTACTCGAACTGGACTCCTCGGTTATTTCCTTGGAAGCAAAACTCGCACCCCCTACTCCATCTCTGCCGGTATCCCCTCCTATATAATACACAGGATTCCCCTTTCCGGAAGCGGTACCTCTTACAATATTATCATGTTTCACAATACCTACAACAAAGGCATTAACCAAGGGGTTGCCTTCATAGCTCTCATCAAAATAAGTATCCCCGCCAACCGCATTAACCTCTGCGGTATTGGCATAATGCGCTAACCCTCTAATGACCTCTTTAAACAAAAACTTAACCTTGTCGTTATCCAAGTTTCCAAATCTCAAAGCGCCTAAACCGGCGACGGGCCTTGCCCCAGTTGTAAATATATCTCTTAAACATCCACCGATTCCTGTCGCTGAGGCCTCAAACGGCTCTACCGCTGAAGGATGGTTGTGCGATTCTATTTTAAAGGCAACTCCTAGGCCGTCTCCTATATCAACAATACCGGAATTCTCCTCGCCCGCTCCAACTAATACCTGCTTGCCTTTTGTGGGAAATAACTTAAATAGTTTTCGTGAATTTTTGTAGCTGCAGTGTTCAGACCACATAGCTGAAAAAACACCCAACTCTGTAAAATTCGGTTCCCTGCCAAGTAATTCTTTTATCTTGTTAAATTCTTCCTCAGTAAGGCCTAACTCCTTTGCTAATTCTACGTTAATTTCGATTTGAGCTTCCATTAAATTACCCCCTCTACATAATTAGGTTAATAGATTTTGTGTTACAATATATTACTACTTAAGTTACTGTAACTTCGTCGTTACTAACTGTTACGGCGGTGTAACAGCTATTACTCCCATTCAATCGTCGATGGGGGTTTTGAGCTAACATCATACACAACGCGATTTACCCCCTTGACTTCATTAATGATTCTATTAGAAACCCTTGCTAATAACTCATGGGGCAACCTTGCCCAATCAGCAGTCATTCCGTCCACGCTTGTAACTGCTCGAATTGCAATCACATTCTCGTATGTGCGTTCATCACCCATCACCCCAACGGACTTGACAGGCAAAAGAACGCAGAAGGCCTGCCATGTACTCCTATAATAACCTGTTTTTTTAATCTCTTCAATCAAAATCCAGTCCGCACCCCTTAGGATGTCAGCCCGCTGTTGTGTTGTTTCGCCTATTACTCGTACAGCAAGGCCCGGACCGGGAAACGGATGGCGGTGAATTATTTCATCCGGGAGCCCGAGCTCTTTGCCGACCAACCGCACCTCATCCTTAAATAAATATTTAAATGGCTCTATGAGCTCTAATTTCATCTTCTCAGGGAGTCCTCCGACATTGTGGTGTGTCTTTATTGTTGCGGAGGGTCCGCCAAAAGCGGAACGGCTTTCTATCAAATCCGGATAGAGTGTGCCTTGAGCTAAAAATTTCACCTTTCCGACTTTTTTCGCCTCTTTCTCAAAAACCCTTATGAACTCATTTCCTATTATTCTTCTTTTTTTCTCGGGCTCCACTATGCCCTTCAGCCTGTTTAGAAATCTTGCCCGCGCATCTATTGCCTTTAAGTTGATTTTGTAATAACCCCTGAATCTTTTTACAACGCTCTTAAGTTCGCCTTTTCGCAATAGGCCATTGTCGACAAAGATACACGTTAATCTGTTTCCGATCGCCTTGTTTAGCAATACAGCCAAAACAGAAGAATCCACCCCGCCCGAAAGTCCGCATAAAACCTTTTCCTTCCCGACGGTTTTGGTGATCTCCGCTACGCTCTGCATGACAAACGCATTCATGCTCCAGCTCTTGGAACAACCAGAGATACGGCAAAGGAAGTTTTCAAATATCCTTTTTCCGTAAGCGGTATGTGCTACCTCGGGGTGGAATTGAACGCCGTAAATCCTTCTCCTGTCATCTGCCATTGCCGCAATACGTGAATTCCGGGTACTGCCGATAATCTTAAAACCTTTGGGAAGAACCGTGACTTTATCGCCATGGCTCATCCAGACAGAAAATCTTTTCGGCACCCCTGTAAACAATTTATGCCTCGCCTTCTGATTTAATTCCGAATAACCGTACTCTCTTCTTTGGGATTTTGATACCTCCCCGCCTAGAAACCGGCCCTCCATCTGCATCCCATAGCAAATACCCAGGATGGGTATACCTAAACGCCAAATATCGGGATGACAGACAAGGCTTTTCCTGGCAGTAACGCTTGCCGGCCCCCCTGAAAGAATTATTGCCTTAGGGGGATTCCGGTATAGCTTGGTTATATCTACATTATAAGGCAGGATCTCGCAATAAACCTTACATTCCCTGACCCTCCGGGCAATCAATTGGGTGTATTGCGAACCGAAGTCTAAAATCAATACATATTTTTTTTGTGGAGTTTTTTCCATCATAAAAAACTAATGGGGTCAGCTATTAACTCTCTGACCCCATTGTCATATGTATAATAACAAACCTTGTATAATTTGTCAAGCTCTTCAGTAAACTTAAGATATCTGTAAATCGAGCTTGTGCGTCCTCTGCTTGGCCAGCTCCCAAGCATATTCATATAAGTGTAAACCTTTACTTGCGGCAATTATCTCACCATTTTCAACACCGATCTCTTCGGCCATGTATTGCTTTACCAGCTCTAATCCGCCAAGATTAGATGGGAACCCTCCCCATAAATCCCAGGAGCGAAAATATAAGAAAAAATGGAGTTTCCCATATCGCACACGTGTATCTATAAGGCGAAGGCAGGGCGGATCGACTAACTTTATATCGGAAGGCATGCCTATTTCCATGACTGCCTGATTCGTCCCAAAACCATGGGTCTTATAAATCTTTATCACCTCTTCCACCTGATTGCAATCAAGCGGCATCTCGCGGCTCATCTTCTTGCCGTCCACAACCTCTTCTATCCGCACCTTCGGCTCAACAAGCCGCTCCCCGTAGGTGTAATCCTCTGTCTTGGTTTTGGTGCCCGTCAATAAATATGACAGATATTGTTTTATGTAATCAAGGCTTGTCGGTGCGGGAATCCCGAGGGCCTCAGGCATTATCGGGATTATCTGATGGCTGGGATTTTTTACACGTATGGTGACAAAATCGAATTCGAGTCTTCTTTGCTCCGCGTAACTTCCGCGGTCAATCTTATAGACATGCCCTTTCTCTAATATCTCGCAAAGGCATTGGAACCACGCATCGTCTAAATCAAACGCCTCTATGTGGACAGGTTTAAGTTCGTTGGTCTTCGTCTGCGTCATAAAATTTCCTATTACCCCCTATCTATTCTTTGCCGCCGCTAAACCGGACGCATAACCCTTGTTGTATCCGGCATCGAAACCTTGTTGATATCCTGAATTATATGCTTCTTGTGAAGAAGAATCGGATGCAGTCTGTTGACTCTGCGAAGAGCCAGATAACGCATCCATGATTGCTCCTCCGGCAATGTTTGCGCCGGCGCCAATAAGCGCGCCCTTGCCGGCCTTTCCGCCGGATGCCCCTGCTGCGATCGCGCCAACTCCTGCACCGAGAAGGCCTCCTTTAAGGATCTTTTTCGCCCCTCCCTCTTCAGCCAATACGGGTGCTACAAGGCTTAATGTAAAAACGGCAACCACTATTAAACTCATTAATCTCTTCATTTCAAACCTCCTTTTTTATTACATATCACATTATTAAGATACAATAAATTGGAGTGTTCGTCAAGCCAAATCAGCAGTATGGGGGCAGGCCGATGGGCCTTGAACATATATGTTTTTGCGAGCTGACTCTTAGTGTCAGGGGGTGGCCTTTACAGAACAGGCCTTTACGCAAATCCCGCAGATAAATTGATTCACAATCCTTTGTTTCTGGAAGGATTTTAATTTTTCGAAACAGGCTAAATGGTCAAAATCCTTGGAGGATTCCTTTATTGCGCTAACAGGGCAGGCCTTTATACATTCCCTACAGTCTGCGCAACCCTTTTTTAGCTCCCCGTCAACAGAAAGCGGCATATCCGTCAATATGGTCGTAAGCCGTATCAGGGAGCCGTATTCCGGATGCACGATGAGGTTATTGCGACCCAGCCAGCCTACCCCTGCCAATCCGGCAATCTTCTTGTGCGAAAGGTGAGCGGCCTGTTTCTGCCAATCAATAATCTGAGAGGCCGGTATAGGAAGGGCGTTAAACCCCTGCCCTTGTATAAAATTGGTAACCCTCATTGATATATGATCCAGCAGGTTGTTTGCCTGTCTGTAATGGTGGAAGTATAATTTTGTAGGCCTGTCTGTAATCTCACCGAGAATCCTTTTTGAAAGACCGACGGCAATTGACACAGCGTATTCCAGGCCCTCGAGGATTTCGGGAGATAAGCCGAAATTCGCCTTTTCCTTTTTTATGTCACAGACACCGAATGCCACAGCGCCTAATTCGCCAGTTAATTTTTTCAACGCCTCGTAGTTTTTATTTTTTTCCATGTAAGTACACTATCAATAATGAAACAGCGACCGGTGTAATCCCGGAGATCCTTGAGGCCTGGCCTAAAGAATGCGGCCTGCAGTGCGTGAGCTTTTCCCGTACCTCATTTGACAGGCCGGAGACTTTCTCAAAATCGAAGTTCACCGGGATTTTAATATTCTCTATTTTTTTAAATCTCGCTACCTCCCTTAATTGCCTTTGTATAAACCCCTCATATTTTATTTCTATCTCAACCTGTTTTATAACCTCATCCGGAATCCCAACGGTATAATCGGTATCCTGCAAGAGGGCCGAATGCGTAACAGTAGGACGCCTCAAAATTTTATCCAACCGTTCTTTTTTCAATCTCTCTATCTCCTGTCTGATCGCCCTTTGCTTTTCCTCAACCCTTTCATGATCAGCCCTGCCGATAAGCCCTAATGAATAACCTATTTTTTTAAGCCTCAAATCCGCATTGTCTTCTCTTAATATCAGCCTGTATTCTGCCCTCGAGGTAAACATCCTGTATGGCTCATTTGTCCCTTTCGTAACCAAATCATCGATTAAAATTCCGATATAGGCTTGAGATCTATCCAATATAAATGGGCCTTTCCTTTGAATCTTGAGGACGGCGTTTATTCCGGCAACCAGGCCTTGTGCTGCTGCCTCTTCGTATCCGGTTGTACCGTTTATTTGGCCTGCCAAAAAAAGATTATCTATCAATTTTGTCTCTAGGCTCGGCTTCAACTGCGTAGGATCAACAAAATCATATTCTATGCCGTAACCCGGTTTTGAAATTTCAACATTCTCCAGGCCTTTTATGGTGTGCAGCATTTCCAGTTGGACATCCGCGGGCAAACTCGTCGACACGCCATTTGGATAATACTCAAAGGTTTCGGGGCCTTCGGGCTCTAAAAAGATCCGATGTCTGTCCCTGCCGCTAAATCGAGTGATTTTATCCTCGATGGATGGACAATACCTTACACCCGTTGACTTGATTATGCCTGTATACAACGGGGACTGGTTTAAATTTCGCTTGATGATCTCATGGGTTTTTTCATTCGTATATGTGATGTAGCAGGGGTATTGCTCTTTCGTGGTTGCCTTTGTGGAAAATGAAAATGGGATTGGCGATTTATCTCCGGGTTGCGGTTTTAGCCCCGAGAAATTTATCGTCCTGCCGTTTAACCTCGGGGTCGTGCCAGTCTTGAGCCTCCCTAATTTAAAGCCCAAATCCTTTAGGTTGTCCGACAATGCAGACGACGGTTCGCCGATCCTCCCGCCCGGGAAATGATTGAGCCCTATATGTATAAGGCCGTTCAAAAATGTGCCTGGTGTGACTACGACACACTGTGTGAAAAATGTTGTGCCGTCCTCTAACTTTACTCCATCGATCCTTTTTCCCTTTACCGATATCTTTAAGACATTTCCTTCTTTTATTTCTAAATTGGGTGAGCTTTCTAAAACGGATTTCATGTATGAGCTGTATTTCTTCCGGTCAACCTGCGCGCGGGAAGAATGAACCGCAGGGCCCTTACTCATGTTTAGCATGCGATACTGTATCGCGGCTGCGTCTGTTGCCTTCGCCATCTCGCCGCCAAGCGCGTCTATTTCCTTAACGAGCTGGCCTTTTCCTACCCCTCCGACGGCAGGATTGCAGGACATGAGGCCTATTGTCTCCTTGCTCATGGTTATCATAAGCGTACGGCACCCCATTCTGGCTGCCACCAAGGCCGCTTCACAACCGGCATGACCACCACCTATCACTATTATGTCGTATCGTGTCATAAAAAAATTCAGGGGAGTGAGTCACTCCCCTCTTTGTTCTAGATATATCTATCTTTAATTATGTGAGTTATTCCGAAGTCTCCTTCTCAGTAAGCTCTAGCATCTCTTCTTCTGCTTCTGCTGCTGCTTCTGCTTCTTCGGATTCCACTTCCTCGGGCTCTTCGGAAACCACCGGCTGTATTTCTTCAGGAAGGACTGCTTGTTTTAGTAAAACATCGATCCATATTGCAATAAGCTTACCGTCTTTACCTTTATAATACTCAAGCTCTATGGAATCATCTACAGTTAAGCCTGAAAGGTCAATGGTGTCATCGCCTTTCCAGATGCTCGTATCTTCTTTTGTGGCAACCAGCGTATATGGCTTATCGGCTTCATCCGTAACTACCAGCGTATCATTCGCTACATCAAGTGCCGTAACCTTTCCCGCTACGATATCTGTCTCTTCTTCTTCAGTCACAGGAGGTGCCGTCATCTCTATATCCTGGGCTAATGCTGGCATAGCAAGATAAGTTATACCGCAAATTAAGAAGAACATCAATGCGATCGTTTTTATTCTTGTCATGGCTTCCCTCCCTTTTATTTTAAAAAAGTATATATTAATCACACCAAGATGTCAAGGTAAATGTAGCTAATCTTTTTTGCTTTCTTTGCTTTCTTCAGCTTTTTTCACATCCGTCTTTATTTCCTTCATGCCCTCCTTGAATTCATTAAGCGTCTTACCGAGGGCCTTGCCGATCTGCGGAAGTTTTGCGGCTCCAAATATCAAAAGGGCAATGAACAATATTACCAACAGCTCTGGCATGCCGAGTCCAAACATTTCAATACCCTCCTATTTGTATTAACTATACCACAAAAGGCCTTCTTTAGCAATGCGTAATCGCCCTTATGCTGTCATAGGCCTGGTCTAAAAGATTTTTCAATTCATCCTTTTTAATGCTTAAAGGCGGCATAAGCACGATTACGTTCCCCAAGGGCCTAAGGATGACCCCATGCCTCCTGGCATCCTTTATTACTTTTATCCCTATCTTGTCTTCCCATTTATAAGGCATCTTTTTTTTCTTATTCTTTACCAATTCAATCCCGACCATCAACCCCCTTTGTCGTATGTCGCCCACATGTTCTAAGTTCTCAAATTTTTCAAGGGCCTTTTTTAGAAATTCCTCTTTGTTTTTTAAGCTTTCAAAGAAACCTTTTCTTTTAAAAATTTTTAAACTCGCCAGCGCTGCCCGGCACGCGAGGGGATTCCCTGTATATGTATGTCCATGAAAGAAAGTCTTCTTTTCCCCGTAATCTGCTAAAAAGCCCCTGAAGATTTTTTCGGTCGCCAATGTGGCTGCCAGCGGCAGGTACCCTCCCGTAATGCCTTTCGCGAGAACCATTACATCCGGGCTTATGCCCTCATGCTCACAGGCAAAGAGTTTTCCCGTCCTGCCAAACCCAACGGCAACTTCATCCGCGATAAGCAGGATGTCGTATTTCGTACATAATCGCCGAACCTCTTTCAAGAATCCCGGGGGCGAAACAAGCATGCCGGCCGCTGCCTGAACCAACGGTTCTATCAGTAAACCGGCGATTTCGTTATGACGGCGTTTTATCAAGCCTTCTAGATAACCGGTGCACGCGAGCCGGCACTTTGGATAGGAAAGTTTCAAATGACATCTATAGCAGTATGGATAATACGCCTTTATGGTCTTAAATAACAGGGGTTTATAGATCTTATGAAACAGGCCGATTCCTCCGACGCTGACACTCCCTATGGTGTCGCCGTGGTAGGCATTAACGAATGATATAAAATTCTTTTTTTTCTTTGCGCTTTTTTGCGGTTTCTGCTGCCAATACTGGAATACCATTTTAAGCGCGATCTCAACGGCGGTTGAACCACTGTCAGAATAAAAAACCTTACTGAGGCCCTCAGGGGCGGCCTTGATCAATTCCTTTGCCAATTCAACGGATGCCTTGTTCCCAAGCCCGAGCAGGGTAGAATGCGCGATCTTATTTAATTGGCTTTTAACCGCGCCGTCGATCTCTTTGTTCCTATGGCCGTGCACATTCACCCATAGACTGGAGATGCCGTCAAGATACCACTTGCCGCCGGTATCCTTTAACCAACTGCCTTTACCCTCTTCGATTATTAAGTTCTCCTCCTTCAAATAATCCTTCATTTGTGTAAAGGGGTGCCAAATAAATTTCTTGTCGGAATTTTTCAGCTTTTTGGCTTCTGCGTTTTTGTTTTCCTCATAAATGATTTTTTCCAAATTTATTTTTTTCAGGGCCGCTGTGCCCAGCATCCTGTATCCATAGCCTTTACTGCTCAAATTATCAATCCTGGGGAAGGTGCCTAAAACGGGGGTTTTGGAAATTTCAGAAATTACACCCGGGTTGCTTTCTACGCTTTTATCACTTACGTTTTTCCCCGCAAAATCATTAATAACAACCCCTACAACCTCTATTCCCTTATTCACAAGCGCTTCAATTGTTAATAATGTATGATTTATGGTGCCCAGGCCGGGTTTTACCACAACCAGCGCCGGCAAATCCAGCTCTGATATTAGATCTAAAACAGAATAATCCTTTTTTATCGGCACTAATACGCCGCCTATTCCTTCTACAATCAGGAAGTCGTGTTTTTTAGCCAGCTCTGCATAGGCGGTTTTGATTACAGCTAAAGGTATCTTTTTTCTCTCTAGCCTGCCGGCAACAAGCGGTGCCAGCGGCTCTTTAAGACAAACAGGGTTTATTAATTCCGAGGAATCTTCTACCTGCGCGGCCTTTTTTAAGATAGCGGCATCCGTAGAGCTGCCTGTTGCTATCGGTTTCATTATGCCAACGTTGATCCCTTTTGATTTTAATGCGGCGGCAATTCCGGAAGCAACAATGGTCTTGCCTACCTCCGTATCGCTTCCGGTTACAAAAATTCCCCTTCTTTGCTTCCTCACCCAGCTCCTCCTTTTACAAATATAAAGCTTAAAAGGGTTATTTGTGAAATATACGGATACCTATTCTTCGTACCTCTTACCAAATACATCAATATCTCAGGAGGGGCCGGGCTCATATCTTTTTTGCGCACCCAAAAATCACATTATAATTCGCAAAGACCTTGCCCCCTTCGTTAAAATTCCTATCATACGCCTCAAGCATTTCAAAAAATAGCCGCCTCTGACCCATCTTAAACACATTACCGTCCAATATCTTGCCGGCGCCGGCGCGTTTGAGGGTCTTAAGTAAGGCCAACGAGCTGTCATAATATTTTTTCAAGGTTTTTTCTTCACACCAGGCAATCTTAAGGCCGGACTCTGTGAATTCCGATTTTATCGATTCGCCGCTTGGCAAAAAATCCATGCGCTGATCCTTTTTGGCAATACCTTTCACTGTCTCATATAATTCCTTTAAGCTGTCCTTTATTAAAATCGAAAAATAAAACCTGCCTCCGTTTTTCAAGATCCTTTTTATCTCCAAAAATGCCGGCTTAGCATCATGGGCCCACTGATATGTGATATTTGAAAAGATTATATCAAAAGCGCCTGTTTTATAAGGAAGCTCTTCCATGTCTGCCTGGCTTATAAAAAGTCCGTTTGTATTTTTCTTTGCAAAAGAAACCATTCCCCATGACAGGTCACACCCATAAATACGCCTGTTTAAGGTCCCGGCAAGCTCTTGCGTAATGCTGCCTGTGCCCATGCCGATATCCAATATCATATCCTCGGATGCAGTATCTGATAAAATCATATCGACCAACCTGCGTCCTGTCTCCTTTTGGAAATCCGACGCTTTGTCATAAGTAATAGCGGCTTTGGAAAATGATTTTTTTATCTGCTCTTTATTTAACATTTACGATAAAATCCTCTAATACTCTGTTAAAATCCTGCGGCTGTGTATAAAATGGCACATGGCCGGCATCCTTAAAAACCTTAAAACTTGAATCCTTTATATCTTTGTGCAATAACCGGCCTGTCCCGATCGGACAAACTTCGTCCTTATCCCCGTGTATTATCAGCGTCGGTATATTCATATGTTTTAGCTTTTCATTCAGGTCCAGGGTTATAAGTTGCTCCAGTATATCTATGGTCGCCTTCTTATCAGGCAGCGCCTGCTCATTAAGAAACGCTTCTCTGGCACGGCCTTCTTTATTTGAGAAAAAAAGCCCATAACAATTTCTCATCGTAGCCTCAAAATTTCTACCCAGGTTTCTTATCAGGTTTTTTATAATAACAGGGTTTATCCCATCGCTGAATTTTGCATTGCATCCTGCCAAAACCAGCGCCTTAAACTTCTTTGGTTCCTTATGAACCATTTCTATTGCAAGCATCCCGCCGTAAGAGGACCCGATTAACATATTCATTGCTTGCGGGTTGATAATAGTTGATAGGGAGCTTGCGAGTGAATTGAAAGTATATAAATCTATGGGTGGCTTGTTTCCGTGCCCGGGCAAGTCAAGCGCCTTCGCGCTGTATTTCTTAGAAAAATGCTCTACCTGATGCCTCCAAGCAACGGAGGAGGATCCCCATCCATGTATAAAGGTAAGATTATGAGATAATACCAATTCGTTTACCTATCTTTTCAATAACCTTAAGGGCCTTTTTTAAATCTTCCTTGTTATGAGTTGCCATGACGGACAATCTAAGTCTGGAGCGCCCCCTTGGAACAGTCGGGGGCCTAATTGCCTGGATAAAAATACCTTCCTCTAAAAGTATTCGGCTAAATTTAACCGCCTTATCCGCATCACCGACTAAAATCGGCATAATTTGTGATTCCGAACCCATAAGGTCAAACCCCAGATCTATAAGGCCTCTTTTCAAAAACCACGTATTTGACCAGAGGGTCTTCCTTAACCATGCCTCCTTTTCTATAATGTCTATTGCCGCCAGGCTGGAGGCCAGCACTGAAGGCGGAAGTGCCGTGGTATAGATAAATGGCCTTGATTTGTTAATCATATATTCGATCAGTTTCTTTTTCCCGGAAACATATCCGCCGAAACAACCAACTGCCTTTGAAAGCGTCCCCATCTCTATGTCAATCTCGTCCTTAAGGCCAAAATGTTCAACAATCCCGCTTGAGGTTTCGCCAAATACACCTGTTGCATGTGCCTCATCCACCATTACCATGGCATCAAATTTCTTTGCTAAGCCTACAATGTCCGACAAAGGTGCTATGTCCCCATCCATGCTAAAAACGGTATCCGTAACAATCAGCCTGCGCTTATAATCCTTGGCCCCTTCCAGAAATCGCTGTAAGGCCTGCATGTCTTTGTGGGGGTACCTTTTAAATTCCGCTCTGCTTAGCAGTATCCCGTCAATTATACTGGCGTGATTCAACTTATCGGATAGTACGATATCCCCCGGGCCGACTAAGGCAGTGATTATTCCGAGATTTGCGACATACCCGCTGTTAAAAACCAGGGCGGCTTCATGCTTTTTAAATTTTGCGAGGCGGTTCTCCAGCTCGTGATGCAGTTTAAGGCTCCCGCAAACCAATCTTGAGGCGCCGGACCCGGAGCCGTATTTTTGTATGGCTTCTATTGCGGCCTTTTTTAACTGGGGGTTATTGGCAAGGCCCAGATAATTATTTGAGCACAAATTTATACACTCTTTGCCATCAAGCGTAATCCGCGCACCCTGATGCCCCTCAACACACCTGAGGCTCCTGTGCAAACCCTCCCGCTTAATCCCCTCTAGTTCATCTTCAATAAATTTCAGCATTGTCATCACCACCTGTAACACGCAAACCCAGGTCCTTTATCATTTTTAGATCTGTCTTTGAATCTTGTCCGGCCTGGGTGAGATAATTACCGATCATCATCCCGTTTGCGCCGGCAAAGAAAATCATGCTTTGCATACTTCGCAAATTCACAGCCCGGCCACCGCATACCTTTATGTCCTTCTTTGGCAAGATGAGTCTAAAGATCGCTATTGTCCTTAGTATCTCGCTAACAGCCATCGGCACTGAGTTTTCCAGCGCAGTCCCTTTTACGGGGTGTAAAAAATTCAGCGGCACCGAATCCACATCAAGCTCCCTTAAGGTAAACGCCAAATCCAACCTATCTGTCCGGCTTTCCCCTAATCCAAATATGCCGCCCGAACATAATCTAATTCCCAATTTTTTTGCGGCCCTCAATGTCTTTAATCTCTCTTCATAAGTATGGGTTGTACATACATTGGGGAAATAATTTTCGGAGGTTTCTAAATTATGATGAATTTTTTTAATCCCTGCCTCTTTTAATCTTGATAAAGATCGTTTATCTATAGCGCCTAAAGACACTGAGCATTTCATCGAAGGGATTTTTGTTCTAATCATTTTTACCGCTTTGCATATACCTGAGATCTCTTTCGGCTTTTGAATCCTTTTGCCGCTTGTTACCATTCCGAAGCAAGTCGCGCTATTTGCCCTGGCGCTTTTAGCGGCCTTTAGAATGCTTTGTTCATCTAATAGCGGGTATCGCTCTATCTTTGTATTGTGGTGTATTGACTGGGCACAAAATTTACAATCTTCGGAGCAATTCCCCGACTTTGCGTTAACTATAGAGCAAAGTTCCACTTTGTTCGTTTTAAATTTTCCCCTAATCTTATTGGCGGCCCAGAGCAAATCAAAAAGAGGCAGGTCATCGCACAGGTAGAGTTGTTTTATTTCTTTAGAGGAGGTCTTCCGGGCATGTAAAATTTTATCTGTTATTTTTAAGAGGGGTTCATTCATATATCAAATACAATTGTAAACTGCAGGTTAATTTCTAGTTTACTATTAGCTTAAAACTTAGCCCTTTCTTACTGCGGAGATTACTCCAAAGTAAGAAAGGGCTGTATATAAAAAGCTTTAGACCTTTATCGCATCCCCTACTAAAATGTGAAGCGCGGTTTCCGCTGCCTTTCTTCCTGATAAAAGCATTCCGCCAAAGGTCGGTCCCATTCTTGGGATCCCATATACGGTAGAAACAGCCATTCCTGTTACGATCAAACCGGGATAGACTTCTCCCGTCTTTAATACTACCCCATCTTCGGATGTCATCACATCCATTGCGCCAAAACCCTGTAATTTTATTATACCCCTCTTCTCCAGGGATGCGGCAACGCAGGCATCGTGACCGGTTGCATCAATAACAAGCTTAGACTCTAACGCAACGGGGTCAACGCAAGTTATGCTCTTAGGAAGCGCTGAAACCGGAGTCCAATTTATAACAACCCCTGAGACCTTCTTATTTTTTAAGACCACATCATCTACCTTTGTCATATTCAAAATCTTTGCCCCCGCATCGCATGCGGCTGCTATCAATTTCGAACAGGCGTGTGGACCATCAGCAACAAAAAGTCCCTCTTCGTATTCTTTATAGGGGATCTGAAGCTCATCTAAAAATTTCTCGGCGGGGCTTCGTACGGTCAACTTGTTCATCAGATACCCACCAATCCAAAAACCGCCTCCTAAATAATTATTGGCCTCAACGACCAAAACCTTTACGTTATTCTTTGCAAGTTCCCTTGCAGCCATAAGGCCGCTCGGCCCGCCGCCGACTATTATAACATCACAGGTTATGTACTCTTTAAAGCTATTAAGAAATTCCTCGGTTATAGCTCTTGTAACCTGCGCTTCACTCGATGCCTTAAAAATACTCATCTAAAAATCCTCCTCTTTTACTTCTGATGCATATCCACAACTAGAACAATATTGCTATACCACCGGTGAGGGCGTTCTCATCAACAAACCGCCCCTCGACGTTTAACAGAACAGAATCGGTTCCTAGTATATCGCAGCCGACAAAGAAACCGATATTTTCATCACTCTCAAACTCGCCGGGGTTATAATAGGTGCCGTTTGGAGTTGTCGCCCTGAATCTTCCGCTTACATCTGAATATTTAACACCTACGTAAGGCACCAATTTAGATATACCTAATACCTCTTCCCTCATCCCGCCGGTTACATCAAGTTCTCCGGCAGCTAAAACTGAAAGCTGCCATTCCCTTAGGAAAAACCTAGACCGAGAAGTATCTAATACAGTAGTAGAACCGTTAATGTTTGCATCTTCTGCATTTAAGTCCGCCATTCTATAGACACCATCGGCTACAATCTTTATCTTGGGATCTCTAATCTCCCAAACAAGGGCCTTCACTCCAAGGCCCCAAGCAAAAGCAGTATCACTTTCAAACTCGACTGGCACACCGTTTTCATTCCATGAAACTTCCATATGGGCTGCGCCCAATTGCAGATAAGGTTGGACCCTATCATTAAGTATGCCATAATAGATTTTTGTCATATACCATTGGGCCTGATCAATCTGAATACTCGAGGTAAGCGACGGGCCTGCGACCAGATCCCTGTCAAATATATGCTCGATATCCTCTGATATTTTAATAGTTGTCTGGCTATCCCTCTTCATGCTAAATACACCGACACCTTCCGGGATATCTGTTGTAGAAGGATTTCCAACTGTGGCCGCGAAGCTTGCTGCAGGCATAAATAAACTTATAATAAAGAAACATAATACCGCCATTAATATCCCTTTTCGCATTTCTCCTCCTTTGTATTCTTCTTAATACCGATTTTTATTTTTTATTATAGTGAGTATATCATAATTCTACTAAATGTCAAGATTTCTTCCTGAAAAATAACCAGTTTTTATCTGAGGCAACCTTAGGTTTTAATTTAATAAGGCAATAAGCGCCCTTCAAGCGCTTCCCGCTTATCTTAATTACCAATTTTCCTTTCTCTTTTTCTAAAATTTCAAATGTCCCGTTGTCCCAAATCTCAACTTTCCCCGCTCCATACTCACCCTTGGGAATTACGCCTTCAAATTTCTCATATCCGATCTGATGATCCTCAACTGCAATGGCAAGCCTCTTTACGTCTTCATCTTCGGGGGGTTGCTTGGGGATCGCCCAACTCTTAAGAACACCGTCCATCTGAAGCCTTAAGTCATAATGAAGATGGCTGGCCGCATGTTTATGGACTACGTATATTGACATCTCTTAAATATCCCTGGAAGGGCAGATTATTCTTAGGACGCACCTATCATGATCAGGATTTATGGCCTTACATACTTTCCTGCCATGATCTATTAAAAGGTAGCTTATCACTCCCCAATCTGTTTTTGGGAGAAGCCCCATAAGGTCCTGCTCAATTTTCACAGGATCCTCATTTTTCGTAAGGCCCAACCGCTTTGTGAGCCTTCTTACATGCGTATCTACAACAACACCTTCGACCTTGCCAAAGGCGTTATGCAAAACTACATTTGCTGTTTTCCGCGCAACACCAGAAAGGGTTAAAAGTTCTTCCATGGTATCCGGGACATTGCCCTTAAAGTCCTTATCGATCGTCTGAGCGGTTGCAATGATGTTCTTTGCCTTACTTTTATAAAACCCCGTAGAGTGTATCTCTCCTTCAAAGACTTGCCGATCGGCCCTAGCGAAATCCTTAGCTGTTTTATATTTTTTGAACAGGGTTGCTGTCACCTTATTTACCCTTTCATCCGTACACTGAGCAGAAAGGATCGTCGAAACCAGCATGTGCATAGGTGTTTTAAATCTTAGTGTTGTTTTTGATTTAGGATAGGTTTTCTTCAGGAGGCTAATGATCCGTTTTATGCGTTCTTTTTTTTCCACTTCCTGCATACCCACTCTTTTGCCTTAGTCTTTGACCTTATCTTCCTTTCAAGCTGAAGGTTGGTCAGCTCCTTCTGGATCTTCCCTATGATCGGCCCTTGCCTAAAACCCAAATTCATGATCTCGTACCCGTCTAAAAGGGGTTTTGGTGCAACCGGCCTCTTTTTAAATTCCGCATATTTTTTCTTTAGGAATTTATAAATTTTTAAATCAGAGTGGCTTGCCATGCAATCAAGCTTATGCAGCTCTAACTCGGTCAGGAACGTATCTTCAAGAAACATCCTTTTAAGCGTGGCCTCGCGCATCTTCGTCGCATTCATGACCCTCATATGATTATCTATACAGTAAACTATTTTTTTAATCTCCTCGTTTGAAAATCGCAGTCTCTCTAAGATCTCCTCGGCGATCCTGGCACCGACCCTATCGTGGTTGTTGAACCTGATCCTATCGCTCTTTTCATACGTGGCGGGTTTACCTATATCATGCAAAAGGCAGGCAAAGGAAAGGATAGGGTCCGCATTTTTAAGCCTTTTAAGCAGGAGCATGGTATGCACAAACACATCCCCTTCCGGATGAAATTTGGGCGGCTGCTGAACCCCCTTTAAGGTTTCAACCTCGGGCAATATAGCAGCCAGTAAACCCGTCTCATCCAATAATTTAATTCCACTATAAGGATTTTTTCCTGTTAGCAGCTCAACAAGCTCACTCCTGATTCTCTCCTTGCTTACCTTTTTAATTTCATCCTTGAATTTTTTTATTGCCCCGAAAGTCCCTTTTTCAATCTTGAAATTGAGCGCGCAGGCAAATCTTACAGCCCTGAGGGGCCTTAACCTATCCTGCTTAAAACACCTTAGCGGATCTCCGATGCAGCGGATCAGCCTTTTATTTATGTCGGACCTGCCATCGCAGTAATCTATAACCCTTCGTTTCATGGGGTCATACAGAAGTCCATTAACTGTAAAATCCCTGTTCAGTGCATCCTCTTTCGGATCCCCTGAAAACTTATTCCCTCTTCCGCTTCTAAATGTTGTGACCTCGAAAGGGATCCCGTTTTCAATAACCAGGACAGTACCGAATTGCGCACCGACAAAAACGGTTTTTTTAAATAATCTCCTTATCTGCTTCGGCGTCGCGTTTGTGGTGATATCGTAATCGCCGGGTGTTTTCTTCATCACCATATCCCTTACGCACCCGCCGGCAAAATAGGCCTGGAACTTGGTTTTTCTTAATCGTTTAACTATTCCTAAAGCGAATTTTTTATTTTTGTCCATCAGTAGGTTTTGACAGTTTTTCTTTTACAAGGCCGCTTACCAGTTTTCCGTCTGCCCGGCCTGCCACTTTGGCCATGACTTCCTTTATTACCTTACCCATATCCTTTGGGCTGGATGCGCCGGTTGAAGCTACGGCCTCTTCAATTATCTTCTTGATCTCATCAATGGGAAGTTCCTCCGGCAGATATGTCTTTAAGATCTCCAGCTCCTTCGTTTCCTTCTCAACCAAATCATTGCGATTGCCTTTTTTGAACTGTTCGATCGAATCCTGGCGTTGCTTGACCTGTTTCTTTATCACAGGAATAATATCCTTATCATCCAGTTTTTCTTCTTTCTTCTCAATTGCCAGATTTTGTATCGCTGCCCGCAAAAAGCTCAATGTGGAAACCTTAACGGCATCCTTTTTCTTCATCGCCTCTTTGTAATCATTGGTGATCTTTTCTTGTAACATCGCGATCTCCTTTCATCCTATAGGATTAGTTGTGTTTTATGAATTCCTTCAATTTATCCGGTAAGCCCAAAGCCACTCGTACTTTTTGTCCTGTTATAGGGTGCATAAATTCAAGGGTCTTGGCGTGAAGGCACAGCCTTTTGGCCTTGATCTTAAAATCGCGCCTGAAGGCAAATCTGGTCTCTCCAAGTATCGGGCTTCCTATGAGTTTAAAATGGAGCCTTATCTGATTCTTCCGTCCTGTTAAAGGCGCAACCTCGACAACACTAAAACCTTTCCTGCGCTCGATAACTTTATACCGAGTTAAGGCAGAGCGGCCCTCGATAGCATTGCGTATTTCTCCGTGGTCTTTCGGCAAGGTGCCCCGTACGAATGCTATGTAGGTCTTTTTGATTTCCCGATTTTTGAATTTATCCATCATCTTCTTCTGTGTGGATTTACCCTTGGCATAAATTATCAATCCCGAAGTATCCCTGTCGATACGATGACAGGGATGGGCGCGGTAAGAGCGATTCTCTTTTTTTAGTTCCTGATTCAATATATTAGTAAGTGTATGTATCTCCTGTTTAGGGGTAGGGATAACTAACAACCCCGCTGGTTTATCGACGATCAAAAGCCACTCATCTTCAAATACAACTGCCGGCATCATTTTTCGCGATAAACCCCCTTATACCCGTGGCCCGTTTCATTTATCCTTTGGAAGATCAGCTGAGCTACCCTTGCATTCTGCTTGAGCCTTACCCCTTTAGGATTTTCAACAATCAAAATAAATTCGCCCTTCCCCTTAAACCCCGCATCCCATACGCCATGCTGAGTAAAGGCGCCTATTCTTAGCAAGGACGTCCGGGAAAAAGCAAGGGCGATCAAATCGTTGGGCAAGTTAACGACTTCATTCGTCCTTATTTTGTATGCGCCTTTTTTAAGCTCCCACCAGCCATGCTTGTCTTGAGGGTTCTGTTTCTGCGGGTCAATCTGCTTACCTGCGGGGACCTTTCTCTCTTTGTTTGAAAAGTCCAAGGCACCCTGTGTATCAAATTCAAAAACACTGCATACGGTTAGGTCAAAACCGTTAGGGGTAAGCTGGGTATCCAGGTTTATGTGGTTATCGATGAGGCCCTTTTCCTTTATTAGTCTTTCAATCTCTTCTCGGTTAAGCATTATTAAAACACTCCTCATAAAATTTTTTATACCTCGCGAAATCGGATTCGGAAAACAAAACAAAAAATACCTTATCAAAAGTATCGGGATTCTTTTCCAAAAATTCCTTTACGGCCTTTAGGGCGATAGGCCCTGCCTTTTCTATAGGGAATCTGTAAATGCCTGTAGAAATAGATGGGAAAGCTATTGTTTTCAAATTATATTTTTTTGCCAATTCCAGGGATCTTACATAACAAGACTTCAAGAGTTCTTCTTCTTTGGGGCTGCCCTCACTCCAAACAGGACCAACAGTATGAATGACGTGCTTGGCTAACAGATTAAAGCCATTGGTAATTTTGGCCTGGCCGGTTTCGCAGCCTCCTAATCTTTTGCATTCCTTAAGCAGTTGCGGGCCGGCGCCCATATGAATAGCTCCGTCCACCCCGCCCCCACCCAATAAACTCCTGTTTGCGGCATTAACAATGGCGTCAGATTCAATCTTTGTGATATCACCTCTTATCAGTTCAATTTTTGTTTTCATCCCGTTAGACCTCCAAATCTGTCTATACCCACCCCGCAAAACCATAATTCGTTTAATGAATTACGCATATCCGTATTAAACTTTTTTGAGAGATTAAAACTTATGTACTGTATCTGAAGAGGTTTAACGGGACTCATACAAGATAATCCTTTTTTATGCGTGAAAGCGACCTGAATATGTTTGTTTTAACATTCGGGCAGATCTTTTGTAAATCGTCAATTACATGCCCCATCTTTGCCCTATTGGATGTATCGGAATTCGGGCATTTGCATCTTGGGTGCGAAAAATTTATCTGGCGGCTAAACTGGATAATTTCCTTTTCTTCAACATATGCGAACGGACGGATGATCGTTATCTTGCCCTTGAACAGCTGCTGCTTTGGCGACATTGCGCTTATCTCTCCGTTAAAAAACAGGTTAAGCAAAATTGTCTCAACGATATCATCCTTGTGGTGCCCTAATGCTATCTTATTACAGCCGAATTTATCCGCTGTTTCAAATAGCGCCTTTCTGCGGTTCCACGAACACCAAAAACAAGTTATGCTGGAACGATCTTTTCCCTTTAAGATATCTATCTTTTTTATGCGGTATTTGTATCCTTCTTTCTTGAAGTAATTCGCCAGGATCTTCGGATGAACGCAACGATACCCCATATCAACATGGACCGCTAACAGCTCATACTTTACCGGGACAAACGACCTGCGGTCCTGAAGAACCTTCAATAACGCAAGGCTATCCTTCCCTCCCGACACCGCAACCAAGATCTTATCCCCATCCTGAATCATGTCATAGTCGGTAAGCGCCTTCCCGACCTTCTTGGATAAAAAATAACTTGTCCTGTCAGTTTTAGCCACCTTGGTTCACCTCAAGCCTATATCTGCTACTATGAGCTCTCCTATATATTCCTTTGCCTTTGAATTTTTGAAGCCAACCTTCGGAAAACCCATAGTGACAGTCTTGGTTGCTTTTATGGCTGCTCCTTTGGACTCCCCCGTATTCGCATCCAGCCCGCTTGGTATATCTACAGCAATTGTCGGCAACCCAGCTGAATTGACCTCCTTTATTAACTTTATATAAAACTCCTTAAGCTCTCCTTTCATGCCTATCCCAAAAATAGCGTCAATAACAAGCCCCACTTTCCCGAATGATTTCAAAACAGTTTCTCCGATTTCTTCTGTTTTAGATATTGTTTTGGGGCAGTGGCCTAATTTTATAAGCGCCTCGTAATTTGCATTGGTCTCCGGGCTAAATGGTCTTGGGTCGCCAACAAGAAAAACATCCACTTCATAACCTTTATTCATAAGGTGTCTTGCTGTCACTAACCCATCGCCACCGTTGTTCCCATAGCCCGCAAGGATCATAACCTTTTTCCCTTGGACTGTCTCTCTTACTACATCCGTAATGGCCCTGCCGGCATTTTCCATAAGAACAGCTGCCGGAATACCATGCTGGTTTATGGTCTTGGTATCGATTTCCTTCATCTCTTTAGCGGTAACATATCTCATTTCAGTATGCGGCAAAATTCCCGAATGGTCTTTATGCGGGCGCCATGGACTCGGGTGTTGTTATATAAAAAATTGTCGTCGGATATAACGGTAATAACATTCGGCTTGTCGGAATTTTTAATAAGTTCCAGTATCTTATTATCTGCGCTTTTTTTGCTGTGAGTGTAAATCGCCGTTATAGCCGGGCCGACCGGGACCTCCTCATCAAACATCTCCGCCTTCCCGTCAAATACTACATAAATATGTTCTACGTCTTTTCTGGAATCCTTAAATTCCGAAAGCAACCGAATGAGCCCTATCCTTGCCGCCTCCAGGCTCTCATCCAATAAATCCTCTATCTGGGGGATCTTATGTATAACATTATAGCCATCAATAATCAACGTCCGCATTTATCTTATTTCAAAAATTTTCTGCCTTGAAGTTTTGCCCTTTAATAAAGATACCCTGGACCTTGAAACGCCGAAGTGCTCGGATAAGATCTTTATCAATGCCTCATTGGCTTTACCTTCTACGGGTTTTTCTTTAACCCAAACCAAAAAATTATTTTCCTCCAGTTTTTCGATACGCTCTTGCTTGGCGCTTGGTTTCAATTTGACGGATATTTTCATAAATTTTGTGACTATGGGGACAGGTCCCACTGTGGTCACGCTTTGCGGTTTGGAATCTGTCCCGACTTTGAGCTTTGGCCGCTACTCTCCTATTATCTTGACCAATACTCTTTTTTTGCGTTGTCCGTCGAATTCGCCGTAAAATATTTGTTCCCAAGGCCCAAAATCTAATTTCCCGTTGGTAATCGCTACCACTACTTCACGGCCCATAACCGTCCTCTTCAAGTGGGCGTCTGCGTTATCCTCTCCGGTCAGATTATGCTGATATTTATCTATTCCGTAAGGTGCCAATTTTTCAAGCCATTGGCTAAAATCCTTATGCAGGCCGCGCTCGTTATCATTTATAAAAACGCTGGCGGTAATATGCATGGTATTAACCAAACACAGGCCTTCCTTTACCCCGCTTTTCTTAACGGCCTCCTCCACCTGTGAGGTGATATTTACAAATTCCTGACGAACTTTTGTATTAAGCCATAGATATTGTGTATGGGATTTCATTTTGCTCAGCCTTTCTCAAGAAAGTTTGTTTTTTACATCCTCCGGGATTGCCTTTGGCTTGATGTCCTTGTTTACAAAAACCAAAATCGTCTTGGCAGTTGAAATAAGTTTCCCGTCCTGATTTTTTATCTCATACTCAAATTCAATCTTAAGGCGCGAAATCTCATTAACCCAGGTCTTAATCTCAAGCACATCCTCATAAAAGGCCGGCGCTTTATAATCTATTTCCTGACGCGCTACTACAAATAAAATGCCCCGTTGCTTTAGGTCTTTTACGAAAACACTCTTTTGCTCAAAAAATTCCGTTCGTGCCTCTTCCAAAAATTTTAAATACTCAGCGTAATAGACTACCCCTCCGCAATCGGTATGGTGATAATAAATTCTTACTTTCATTTTTCCAGCCTTTCTAATATTTTTCTCTTCTCCGAAAAAGGTAATTTCATTTTGCGAACAACGCGTGAAAAAAAGTTAATGCTTGTATCATAAGTTTTCCGGTCAACCGGATAAGGCGTACCGTCTTTCCCGCCATGGGCAAAGGAATAACGCGCTGGGTCTTCATACGACGGCCTGGCCCCATAAACAACCTCTGAAACCAGACTCAATGCCCTCATGGTTTTTGGGCCTACTCCACTCAAAGACAAAAGTTCTTCATAGGTATCCGGCTTTCTGTCACAGACTTTAAGCAGGACCTTTTCCAGATAACGGCTTTTGGAAAAATCCTCCAATAAAACCGGATGCCAGAAAAATTCTTTGCCTTCTAAATTAAGTAATGTCAGTTCTTTTTCTCCGGCCTTTAGGGCGACCATCTTTGATAAATCAGAAGAGTGCCTCCGTAAAACCTTTATGTCCGACATCAGATTACGGTAATTGCCTTGCACCAACCCTGTGCTGACCTTGCGCGTGCCTTCGCTTTCCCTTGCCGTCAAATTCAGTGTCGGAGTTCTGGTCTGGCTGATGATCCCTGAATGCGGCTCACAAACCAAATCCGTAACCTTTTCGGAATGCCAATGATAGCGCCGGGCGGTTTGATTTGAGGTATTCATCCCTTGCTGTACTACGGCCCACGCCCCATTTTTTGAAAAGAAAAAGCTGTGATGATAAATCTGAAAACCGTCTTGTATCAAGCCGCTGTCCACCTTAGCCGCCATTTTTGAATTATATACCAGATTGTCAACATTCGAGGTAGGCAGGCTCAATTGCCCGCCCCAGTCTTTGATTTCATCCGGGGTCTTCCGGGAAGTCTTCCCTTTGCCTCCGCAGATAAATATCCCCAACCTCTTTTCCTGGCCCCGAATCGCTCCTTTCAAGGCAGCGGTTAAAATAGTCGTAAGCCCCGAGGCATTCCAGTCAAAGGCCAAAACCGTCCCCAATGACTGAAACCAAACCGGATCCGCTATCCTTTTTACAAATTCATCCGGCCCATATTCATCTGCCACTATCCAGATCATTTCTCTGCCCAGCCTTACCATCCGGTCGTAAAGCCACTTAGGGCATTGCCCATGATCTAAGGTGAATGTGGCAACTCCTCTTTTGATCATACTATCTTCAACAGATCAGAAGGCCTTGAAATGATCTTAAACGGTTTTGCCTGCTTTAATGCGGATTTAGGAGAAGAACCTCCTGTAATGGCTATCACCTTTATACCTGCCCGCTTGCCCGCCTCGACGTCAATTGCCATATCTCCCACATAGATTGCGTCTTCCTTCCGCACTTTAAGCTTCCGCATCACATCAAGCAGTAATTTCGGGCTGGGTTTAAAATCATTTTTATTTTTGGCGCAGCGGACTATGTCAAAACAGTCCAGTAATTTCAGGTGCCTTAATAAAATATTACTGAATTTTTTAGGGCGGTTGCTGGCAACGGCCAGTTTGCACTTCCTCTTCTTAAGGGCCTTTAGCATGCCCTTTGCCCCCCGCCTGATATGCGAGTATTTAATCAGCGAGATTTTATGGTGCGGCCGAAAAATCCTAAGTGTTTTTCCTACTTCTCCGTCCTTTACGAATGCCTTGATAAAACCGATATTCCCAAAACCCACGGCCATGCGCACGGCGTGTGCGCTGACCTTTGGATAACCTAATTGCTTAAGCGCGAAATTAATACTTTTTGTTATCGCCTTATAGGCATCCACAAGAGTTCCGTCTAAATCAAAGATAATCAATTTTGTTTTATGCCGCATCAACTCCCTTTACCGCCAAATAATAAAAAACCAAAACAACAAAGCCATGATAACCCTATAGATACCAAAAGAGATAAAATTGTGAGTCTTTATAAAATGAAGTAAAAATTTAACGCTTAAAAACGCCGCGACAAAAGAGGTGACAAACCCTATGCTTAAGAAAATAAACTGATCCAAGCTAAACGTGCCGGCATGTTTTACCAAATCCAATCCTGTAGCGGCCAGCATTGTCGGGACTGCCAACATAAAGGAGAACTCAACGATGGTCCTCCTTTTTAATCCTAAAATCAGGCCGCCTAAAATTGTCGCTGCCGACCGCGAGACTCCCGGGATTATCGCTATAAACTGAAAGATCCCGATAAGGAATGATTTCTTATATGAGATATTGAAAATCTCATCGGTTGCACCTGGCTTTTCGAAATAGACCAGCTCAAACAGGATCAGGAAGATACCGCCCACGAACAAAGACCATAGGACAACCTCTGTATTGCCCAATAAGAACTGCTTGGCGAATTTATAAAAGATCAATCCCAGCACCGCCGTCGGAATAAATGCGGCCAGGACCCGCTTTAACACCCTGAAGTCCATAATCAGGGATCTCCAATACAGAACAACTACGGATAATATCGCCCCAAGCTGTATGGCAATCTGAAAACTTTTTATAAAATTTGTCTGGGGAACCCCTAAAAGACGGGCTGTTAAGATAAGATGTCCTGTAGATGATATGGGTAAAAACTCGGTGATGCCCTCTACAATTCCGAAAATTACCGCTTGTATAAAATTCATTACCGATCTTTATCCTTCTGGGCAAGGGCCTTGCTCGCATCCTCGCGGGAATAACATATCAACACATCCTTGGCATTAATCTCGGTATCCCCCGTAGGGCCGCCGATAAATTCTTCATGCCTGCCAACCTTGCGATAAATAGCCAAAATAAGAACACCGTGTTGGTCCAACCTTAACGCACTCAATTTTTTCCCGCTCAACCAGCTATCGTGCCTTACGCTAATCCTGGATATGGTATAACCTTCGCCAAAACCCAGTAAGGCCTCATAATCAAAAATGCGCATCTTCGTCCAATTCTTCAGGGCCTTGCTGATCAGTTGTTTCATTAAACCATATATGATTTTGGACCGCGCCAGAAGAAATATCACCAGCAATCCGGCAAGAAGGATCTCTCCCCTTATGAGGATATCTTTACTCGTCTGCCCGACAAATGTTAAAACCAGGGTGGCGATAGAGGTCGTTACCCCCGCGCTCCCAAAGAGGATTAAAATTCTGATTATGCGCCTGCGCACGGGATGGGTGACAATCATCTCCGATTCCGTAGTGGTAAACCCTACGCCTGAAAATGCCGATTGGGCCTGGAAGGAGGCTATTTCCGAAGAGATACCTGTAAGCTCCAATGCTATGCCGCCAATCCTAACCACTGTTATTGCCAACAAAACGATAATCAATAAGGTAAAAAGGGCTATCATAATATCCTTTCTTTATGATTATATGGGTATTAGTTACTAGCAAAATATCTACTAAGCGATCCTAATTGAGGAAACGTTTTTCTTAAACGATTTTAGAACACCTTTGATAAAATTGCAAGAAGATTTTGATTGGAGATTTCCGTTGCCTTTTATTGGAATTTAGATTTACAAACAATATAAAATCGTGTATATATACTAGTATGAATTCATTATTTATCTGCGCTGTCGTATCTGTCGGGTATATCATCGCCTATCATGTTTATGGAAAATATCTGGCGAAAAAGATCTTCAGGCTCAACCCCGCCGCAATCTGCCCCAGCGAGGAACTGTGTGATAATGTAGACTTTATCCCTACTAAAAAGCGTGTATTGTTCGGACATCATTTTGCCTCCATTGCGGGCATCGGCCCTATCGTAGGACCGGCCATTGCCGTCATCTGGGGATGGGTACCCGCGGTACTCTGGGTATTCTTCGGCTCAATATTAATGGGTGCGGTGCACGACCTCGGGGCATTGGTAGTTTCTATGCGCAAAAAAGGACGCTCCATCGGGGATGTGGCAAAAGATATTGTTGGCTCACGCGTGCGGACACTTTTTCTTTTAATTATATTTTTTGAGCTTTGGATCGTCATCGCTGTTTTTGCGTTGATTATCGCGATCCTGTTTGATATGTACCCGCAGTCGGTATTTCCCGTCTGGTTTCAGATACCCATTGCCCTTTACACCGGATATCTGATTTACAAAAAAGGGAAGAACCCCACCCTTGCGGGAATTGCCGCGGCTGTGGTCATGTATATAACGATCATTCTAGGCACGCTCCTCCCCTTCAAGATGCCGGCTTTACTTGGAATTAGTCCCCTGGCGATTTGGATCGTGCTTTTGTTAATTTACGTTTACATTGCCTCCACCCTGCCGGTCCAGGTGTTGCTGCAACCCAGAGATTACATAAATGCACACCAGCTTTTAGTCGCAATGGTGCTTTTGGGATTAGGGGTGTTGATCTCCCGTCCCCAAATCGTCGCACCCGCTTTTGTGATGTCCCCTAAAGGCGCACCACCCATCTGGCCTTTTATTTTTATTGTGATCGCATGCGGCGCGATTTCGGGCTTTCACTGTCTGGTATCATCAGGTACATCTTCTAAGCAATGTGACAAGGAAGATAGTTGTCTTTTTATCGGCTACGGCGGCATGCTTACGGAAGGCCTTCTTGCTACTTTAGTTATTATTGCTGTTGCAGCAGGATTAGGTATGGGTCTAACCACACAAAACGGACAAGTCTTAAAAGGTGTAGCGGCATTCAACCATCACTATTCCAGCTGGGCAGCTGCCAGTGGCCTTCCGGCGAAATTGAAATCTTTTGTAACAGGTTCCGCAAACATGATCGAGTCAATAGGTGTCCCCGCAAAGATTACTGTCGGGATCATGGGTGTCTTTATTGTTTCTTTTGCGGCAACAAGCCTGGATTCCGCCACACGTATCCAGCGATACGTTGTAACGGAATTGGCTAATGCCTGGAATATAAAGCCGCTCAAAAATAAACACGGGGCAACCCTTGTAGCTGTATTTACAGCTTTTGTCCTTGCCTTCTATAACGGAAGCGGCAAAGGGGCGCTTGCCTTATGGCCTTTGTTCGGAACCGTAAATCAGCTATTAGCAGGACTTGCGCTTTTAGTGGTCACGATATACTTAGCAAGGCGCAATACTAATACGCTATACACGGCGCTGCCGATGGCCTTTATGATTTTTATAACGGGATGGGCGATGATTATTAATCTGAAGGACTTTTATGCGGCAAACAATTGGCTGCTATTCAGCATCGGGGTTGCGGTATTTGCGCTGGAGATATGGATGGTCGCGGAAAGTATTCTTGTCTTGAAAAAGGTTTACCGCTTTAAACCTAAAAAGCTTTATGCTAATCTTTGATACCCATAATAATTTTCGACTGGACAATCTATAAAATTATGTTACAATTGTAGCCGGATAATAAAAAATTATGAAAGACGTAGTCTTTGGATTAGTCGGCGGTTTAGGCCTTTTCCTTTTCGGAATGAAATACCTCTCTGACGGCTTGCAAAAAGTCGCAGGGGTCAAACTCCGCAGGATCCTCCGTTCACTTACGCAAAATAGGATAAGAGGCGTAACGCTTGGGGCCGTTGTCACCAGCATTGTGCAAAGCAGCAGCGTTACTACTGTCATGCTCGCCGGGCTGATCAACGCCGGGATCATAAGCCTCATGCAATCGGCAAGTGTTGTAATAGGCGCCAATATCGGCACCACGATCACCGCCCAGATCATCGCCTTCAAGATATCCAAATATGCACTGCCCGCCATAGGCCTTGGCGTAGCCATGATACTCGTCCCCAAAAGAAAAAGGACGCAATTTTGGGGGCAGGTAATATTGTCCTTCGGTATTATCTTCCTGGGGTTATCAATTATGTCAGGAGTAATGAAGCCCTTAAAAGATATACCCGTAGTAACCAGCTTCTTTTTGAATTTAGGTGCTAAGCCTCTATTGCCGATATTGATGGGAGTTATCTTTACTGTGGCGGTTCAATCAAGCAGCGCTGCCATTGGTATGATATTGGCCTTAGCTAGTGTGGGCTTAATCGATTTCAGGGCTTCTGTTTACCTTATTTTAGGAACCAACATAGGCACAACCGTAACCGCCTGGCTTGCAAGTATAGGAAGCAGTATCTCTACCAGGAGGATGGCTTGTTTTCACAGTATTTTTAATATAGTTGGGGTATTGTATTTCGCGGCACTGGTCTATGCGGGAACCTATACGCGTTTTATTGATTTCATCACTCCCGGCGCTATCACCACTGATAACATTGCCCGTCATATAGCAAATGCCCATACTTTCTTCAATATATTCAATGCCATACTTTTCGTGCTCATTATGGCTCCTGTAGTAAAACTAACTCAATTAATTATACCCGGCAAAGATATTTATGTTTCAAGCGAATTCAAATACCTGCAGGACAGCCTGCTCTCCACACCAGAAATTGCTGTTGAAAGCACCAAAAAAGAATTACTCGCAATGGCGGAAATGGTTTATAAAACTATAAAAACTGCAATGGACGGATTTTTTAATAAGGATAAGCGCACTATCCCCCATGTCCAAACACAGGAAAGTGCCATTGACCAACTGCAGCATGACATTACGTTTTATCTTACAAAATTATCCGCTCAACAACTCACCCCTGAGCTCAGCGAACAATTACCGCCGCTTTTGCACTCTATCAACGACTTAGAAAGGATCTCTGACCACGCGGTCAATATAGCCGAGCTTACCGAAAAGATATCCACGGACCAACTTCCGTTCTCAAATAACGCTCAAGCCGAAATGCGAACCATGTATGCCAAGGTAGAGGATATGTTTGAAAAAACCTTGCAGGTTATGAAAAACGGTGATCTGACCGCTGCGGACAGGGTTATATATAATGAATCGGAGATAAATTCAATGCAGAAGGTATATACAGAACAGCACACCAGGAGGTTATGTGAAAGAAAATGCAATCCTTCGAGTGCCCTTGTCTTCGTAGATTTGGTAAATAACCTGGAAAAAATCGCCGACCACCTCACTAATGTCACCCAGGCGGCCCGCCGCGGATTCTCATTCAGCAAAGAGACCCCAAGCCAGTAAAACATCTCAAACAATTATATATTCAATAGAACTTATTGGAAGGTACTACGGAGTGTCTTAAGCTATTCCCTAGATACAGAAAAGCTATCCAGGATATTTAGATCCCTATCGTAAACGCTGCATTCAAGATCATCACCTGTATTTATAATCTTGCAAAAATGGTAATCCTTAATAAATACCTTACACTCATCACTCGCGGCTGTTCTATCATGCAGAGGAGCGCCTCCTCCCCCTGCTATAATATAAAATATGCCGTTATGCAGTATCCTCTGATAATTATGGTCGTGGCCGCTAAAAACAACCCTTACGCCATATTTCTCAAACAAAGCCGTAAGGGACGATCTGGATCTGATTTTCTCTGCCTGTCTTGCTTTTTTACCTACGCTGAATAGCGGATAGTGAAGCATAGTTATAATAAAGTCGTACTTCCCCTGGCTCCTTTTGAGATTATCTTTCAGCCAGCGATATTGCCGGGAATCGACCTTAAGGGAAAGGGTGCTGTCTAAAATGATGAAATGCATATTATCAACATCCACATCATACCAACGTTTATTTTTTGGTATTTTAAAAAAATCAAAGAAGATGGCGTCTCTAGTCCCTTTTTCTTTTTTTGGTACATCATGATTACCTACCGCAGGGTAAAATTTTGCTTTTTTCTTTAGTCTCTCTACGATACCGGCAAAAACAGCCCATTCTTCCTTGTCGTCAGGCTTAGTGACACAATCACCTGTATGAAAGATTACATCCGGTTCCAGCTTAAGCATTGTATCTGCGATCTCCTCGTGAATATCCTGATGGGTCCTCGTATCTCCGTATACAAGAATTGTCGCAGGCGTAGAATCTTTATCAGCATATATACTTTTACCGCTGCAAAATATAAGCGCCAGTAAAAAAATTAGTGCTAGATTACTTATGCGTTTAATCATCTTAGTCTCCTTGATATGCGAAGCAAACGAAGGAATCGTTTACTAAACTTAAATATCTGGTCATTAATTACTCTGGAAACAAAAGGCACTTTTCTTACATCGAAGAGTTGGCATGTATCAAGGGTGGCCTCTTTAAAGGTTGTCGGTTTCCTGGCTTTAACAAAGACGCCGGGTTCGATAGGATCAGGTTCCAGTAATTCGATTTCACAGTCAGAAAAAATCTTTCTCATATCATTGGCAGTGAAACGCCAGTAATCATCAGGAAAGCCATGGCGGGGAAATTTAATAGAGCGTGTCGTAATAAGTATCAAGCCGCCTCTTTTCACCACGCTCTTGAAATTATGTATGGCCTTCCTCCAGTCTTCAATATGTTCTAATAATTCGGTGTTGATCAGAACATCGAAAGACTCCTGTCCAAATTCTTTCAAAATATCATTGGCGTCCATTATGCGGTCCACGCAAGGCCTTTGTTTATGTTTAACGTGATCACAAGCCTTCAAGTCAATACCTATATATTCGCCGGGACGATAACTCTCGGCTAGAGAGCGAAGGCTGCCGTTAACATCATAAGAGCCGACCTCCAGGACCCTCTTGCCCCTTATGTCGGCTTCTTTTAATGCCTTTCTTCCGAAATCAATGCACGCCTTATTACACATTATTCATAACGCCTTCCCTATAAAAATAAAATGGGGTGGATGACGGGATTCGGTTACTACGGCCTCGCTGATTGCTCGTCCTGCGTAACCTC
>JABMQH010000182.1 GCA_013203355.1 Candidatus Omnitrophota bacterium
ATATAGAAATGCCGGAAAGCTTAAAACCAAAATATCAATATTTCACCCAGGCAAAAATGGATAAATTAAGAAAGATAGGATGTGATTTTAAATTTCGGTCCCTTGAAGATTCAATAAAGGATTATACAAAATATCTGGAAAATGGAAAGTACCTATAACAACCCAAAGTACATAGAGATAGAAAACCTTTGTGTTCGCTATGGCGGCAAACATAAAAAGGAAGTATTAAAAGGGCTTAACCTAACTGTCCGCAAGGGGCAGGTCTATGGCTTTCTTGGTCCTAATGGAGCAGGAAAGACGACTGCCATAAAGACTATGGTCGGTTTAATTCCCGAATATACCGGTAGGGTACTTATTTTAGACCGCCCTCCGCAGGACTTGTCCGCAAAACAAAAAATAGGCTTTATGCCGGAGATAGCGAATTATTATTGGTATCTTACGGCAAGAGAGGCGCTACATATGTACGCCCGCATATTCGGCATAAATAAAAAACAGGCTACAGCCAAGACCGAAGAACTTCTCGATTTAGTAGGCCTTAAAGATTCAGCAAATGTTTTAATGAAAACGTTTTCCAAAGGCATGATGCAGAAATTAAGCTTTGCCCAGGCACTTATCAATGACCCCGAATTGCTGATTCTGGACGAGCCTATGGGTGGGTTAGACCCCGTTTCAAGAATAAAGATGCGTGATGTTATAAAAAGGCTTCATAAAGAAGGTAAGACAATATTTTTCTCATCGCATGAACTCTCTGAGATTGAAATGATATGTGACGAGATAGCGATTATAAAAGATGGCGCACTATTAAAATCAGGAAAACTGCACGAACTTCTTTCCCAAAAAGGGGAATCCATTGCGCTTGAAAGGTATTTTCTTAATATAATAGGGGATAAAGTAAAATAACATGAGACAGATATGGATTTTGGCACAGCATACAATTAAAGCCCTGATTAGGAAAAAAGACTTCTATGTATTCTTTATAATGTTGTTTATACTTCTGGCATTTCTCGTATCAGAAGACTTTTTTGGAATACAGGACGTCTCACGGTATATAAAAGACATCGGCTTTTTCTTTTTATGGTTTTTCTCTTTTATCCTTGCGGCTATATTTTCTGCAAAGCAGTTACCGGAAGAGCTGGATTCGAAAATGACCTTCCCTTTATTGGCAAAACCGGTAAGCAGAGGACATCTTCTCCTTGGCAGATTTCTTGGATCCTTACTAGCAGTATCGTTTGCATATACCATTTTTTATCTCCTTTATATTGGCGTTACATTCCTGAAAGGGGGAGGGGTAGCCATCCCTTTACTTATCCAGACTTATATACTTGGCATTTGTTTTTTAAGCTTGGTATCTGCTATATCCATGACGCTTGCGCTTTATTTAACGCTTGCCACCGCTGTTACCATGACGTTTATAATTTATTTTGCTGTTATGTGGTTTGCGGACGCAGTGCGCGCATTGGTTATTTCTTCAAGAGGCCTAAGCTCTTTGTTTCTGAATCTGATATATTATCTTATGCCCCATTACGAATTTTATGATTTACGTATTAGATTAGCTCATTCTTGGGACGCGTTGCCGCTATGGGTAGTAGGGGCTATTGTTGCATATACTCTTTTATATGTAAGTATCGTTTTACGTATAGGTTACTTAAAGCTGAGGAAAAAGGTTTTCTAAAATTTTTATGCATAAAGACGATTTTAAAAATTATATATGTATCGGGTTTTTGGCAACGCTATTGTTCACCCTTACCCCCACAATAGATAATTACCGCTATGATTTTTTCTCTAAAAAAGGCATATTCCAAAAAGATATGTTGTATAAAATGTTAGGAGATGCCAGAAAGATTCTTTCCAGGCAGTCTTATGTAAATGCCGATGTATATTATCATGGGGGAATTTACAAAAAAGATTATGGCGCCTGCAAACACATAGAGCATATCTCATCTCACTCAACAGATTCTCAAGAACATGCTGATCATCGGGAGGCTTTTCATAAAGGAAGTAAACCGACCTGGCTTTCAAAGTTGAATATACTCCCACACATAGGAGAACTAATCGGTATTACCGAACACATACATCTTTACGGAGAAAGAGAAAAGGAGCTCCTGCCATGGTTTTATTACGCTGTTCGGCTGGATCCAAATAATGTTGATGCTTACGTAATTGGGGGATACTGGGTTGGAAGCAGGCTTAATAAACCGGAAGAAGCCATAAAATTTTTAAAAGAAGGTGCAACCTACAATCCCGATGCATGGGATATATACAATGAGCTGGGGCATATTTATCTTATCGTTAAGAAAGATTACACAAACGCCCTGACAAATTTTAAGAAGGCATACGCGCTCCTTACCGATGATAATTCTGACAAATTTGACAAAAGGCAGATTTGCTCCTTTTTAGCCGCTTGTTATGAGAAATTGGGAGACATTGATAATGCGGTAGAATTTTATAGAGAGGTACTTATCTTATTTCCCGATGATCCATCCATTACTAAAAGGATAAATTCTTTATTATCGCCAAACGCCTAACCGCCCGCCCATACCCACATACGTTATTGTGAACAAACCCCTCGCGATTACCGGTAAAAAATACTTGACATATATAATAAATATGTTACGATGGCTTAACAAAGTAAGGGGCGCCTAATATTTAAAGGGTTTCCGGAGGTCACAATGAAGACAAAAAACAATAAATTGAGTTCGAGTAAGGAAGATTATTTAGAGGCTATAGCTGTATTAAAGAAGGATGGGGGCATAGCCAGGGTTAAGGATATAAGCCGTTTGATGAATGTAAAAAAGCCCAGCGTAACCGATGCGCTGAATACTCTTTCTAAAGATGGATTGATTATCCATGAGCGGTATAGTTATGTGGATCTTACCAGAGAGGGGGAAAGGTTAGCCCTGCGGGTTCAGAAGCGGCACGATGTACTTATTAAATTCCTTACTGAAATTTTGAATATCGACCGCCATATAGCTACTGAAGACGCATGCAGGATGGAGCATACTATCAGCCCCGAGACATTTGAGAAATTGATAAAGTTTATGAGATCTATCGAGATAGCTAAAAAACATAAAAGGAAGGTATAATAAAATGAAACAACAAGTTTTTCCATTAAATCTGGTGATCCCAGACAGAGAAGTGACCTTGGTTTCCATATCCGGAGGCCGGAATCTTAGAGCCAGGCTTATAGATATGGGTTTAAAGGAAGGTTTAAAGTTTAAGGTTTTACATTCACATAAGCCAGGGCCTTGCGTTATACGTATTGGTAATACAAGATTGGTTTTAGGCTGTGGAATGGCACAAAAAATGATGGTGAAGGAGGGCTAAAGGTGCCAAGGCAATTAACTATCGCTTTAGTAGGAAACCCCAATTCCGGCAAAACTACCATCTTCAATAATCTTACTGGTATGCGAGAGCACGTAGGCAATTACCCGGGGGTGACGGTAGAAAAGAAGGAAGTCAGTTTAGAATATAAGGATTATAAGATAAAAATAGTTGACCTCCCGGGGACTTATAGCCTGACTGCCCATTCTATAGATGAATTGGTTGCGCGACAATTCGTTATTGAAGAAAAACCGGATGTGGTTATTGATATTATAGACACCTCCAACCTTGAAAGGAATTTGTACCTGACTACTCAATTTATTGAATTAGGCGTACCGTTGGTTTTAGCCTTTAACATGTCTGATGTAGCGGAGAAACAAGGTTTTTTAATAGATACGGAAAGGCTCTCCAAATTATTAGGCGCCCCGATCGTTTTTACAGTTGCTACCAAAAAGAAGGGGATGAGTGAGCTTCTTGAGGAGGCAGTCAAACTGGCTGAGGACAAAACCAATTTAAAAGAATCCACCGTTGGATACGGCAAAGAGATTCAGGAGGAAATAACAAAGTTGGAGAATGTCCTTATAGCTGATAGGGTGCTTTCCCAGAAATATCTTTCAAGATGGCTGGCGGTGAAACTCCTGGAGAATGACAGCGAGGTGATCAAGAAGGTAAAGGTAAGCCCCTGCGCCAACGATATTCTGACACAATTAGAAAAAAGTGCCGCTCATCTAAACAATATTTTTGGAGATGTGCCTGAAGCGATTATCGCTGATAGGCGCTATGGTTTTATCAGCGGGGCATGCTCTGAAACAGTGAAGAGGACATACGAAATACGTCATAGTATTTCCGATAAAATAGACAAGGTGTTGCTCAGTAAAATTTTCGGTTTGCCTATTTTTATCGGGCTGATGTGGTTGTTGTTCAGGTTTACTTTTAAACTAAGCGAACCGCTTATAAAGGGGATTGAGGCAGGGCAGGAGTGGTTAGCCAATCTATTTGCCGGTGTACTGCCGGAAGGAACCGCAATCCAGTCTTTAGTGACTGACGGTATAATCGGCGGAGTGGGAGGCGTGCTTGTTTTTATGCCGATTATATTTTTGTTATTTTTCGCAATAGCTGTTTTGGAAGATTCCGGATATATGGCAAGGGCCGCATTTATAATGGATAGGCTTATGCATAAAATAGGCCTTCATGGCCGTTCGTTTATACCGATGTTGTTGGGATTCGGATGTAATCTGCCGGCAATTATGGCTACTAGAACTATAGAGGACAGAAGGGACAGATTGGCAACCATATTAATCCTTCCTTTCATGAGTTGCGGAGCGAGGTTGCCGGTATATGCGCTGTTTATCGGTGCCTTTTTCCATGAGAAGATAGCCGGCAACATCCTTTTTTCCCTTTATATGCTTGGTATGATAGTCGCCATTGTAATGGCCAAGGTCTTCCGTAAATATCTTTTTAAAGGAGAGGCCTCTCCGTTTGTGATGGAGTTGCCCCCATACCGCATTCCTACTATAAACGGGTTATTGACCCATATGTGGGAGCGAGGGGTGGTTTATTTAAAGAAGGCAGGGACGGTTATCTTTGCGGGATGTGTCCTACTCTGGTTTTTGAGTAATTTTCCATGGAGTCCGCAGTATTCCAAAGATTATGAGAGCTTAATTAAAAAGGCACGGGGGGATGAGGAGCGGATTGTTCGATTAGAGAATGAGCGGGCGTATGAAAAATTGGAAAAAAGTTATGCCGGGAACTTGGGGAAAACCATTGCGCCTGCATTTAGACCTTTGGGGTTTGATGATTGGAAATTGTCCGTGGGCCTGGCGGGGGGGTTTGTTGCCAAAGAAATAGTTGTGGGGACATTAGGGACGCTTCATTCGGTGGGCGAGGCAGATGAAGGATCCAAGAGCTTGCGTGAGGCACTCCGAAATGAGGCCTATCCTGATGGGACCAAGATATATAATCCTTTAGTTGCCTATGCTGTTATGGTTTTTATTCTACTTTATATGCCCTGTGTCTCTGTAATTGCTGTGATAAGGAGTGAAACGAGTTCCTGGCGGTGGCCGGTTTTTGTAGCGCTTTATACCACGGTGGTTGCCTGGATTCTGGCTTTTATTGTTTATCAAGGAGGAAGGCTTCTGGGACTGGGATGAAAATCCTAAAAGATAACAAAGCTATACTTCCTTTTCTTGTAATCTCTGCAATTTTTTTCATCTCTCTTTCATGCGTTGACCTCCAAAAAAAAATTAGGTGGAGGAGCCTTAGAAATACCTTAACAGAAGAAGCGGCAAAATTTTCAGGTGACCCGTCAATAGTGATAAAAGATCTTAAAAGGGGCTGGATCATTAATTTAGACGAAAATATCAAATTACCTTCGGCAAGCCTGGTCAAAGTCCCTATTATGGCCTCTTGTTTTTATGCGGCAGCAAACGGCAAGCTGGATTTAAACAGCCGCGTCTTGCTTGAGGCACGCCACAAGGCCGGTGGCTCCGGAGAAATAGAAGGAAAGCCTAACGGAACCGCGTTTACGATAGAAGAGTTAATAGACCTTATGATAATCCAAAGCGATAATACCGCCACAAATATGCTTATTGACCTTTTAGGATTCGATTATTTAAATGCCTGTTTTAAAAAATTTGGATTGGAAGATACCAATATTTCCAGAATGATGATGGATATGAAAAGCAGGCGCATGGGGATCGAAAACTATACGACTGCCCGAGATATGGCACTTGTCTTTGAGAAGATCTATACAGGGCATCTGATAAATAGAAAAGTTTCACTTAGATGCCTTAATATTTTAAAACAACAGAAAATGCAGGATAGGATCCCCGCGAGGCTGCCGGATGATATCGCTGTCGCCCATAAAACTGGTTTAGAAAAAGGCATCTGTCATGATGTAGGCATTGTGTTTACAAATAACGGAGATTTCCTTATTTGCGCTCTTACTAAACATCACGACAAAAGTGCGCGTCGGGCAAAAAGGTTGATATCTAAAATTGCGTTCCTAACATATAATTCTTATACGAAATGACTTTGTCATTGCGAGCCCAATCTAAACATAAGTAAATCGCTTGGCAAAGAAAAGAGAATTTGCTATAATGCGAGTGAGCCTATTGTATCTTGATTACAATATAAAAAAATGAGAGAAACCCCCTGGAGATTGATCTTTTTGATAGCTTTATTGATCGGGGCCATTGTTTATAGGTTTCCAGTAGAGACACAAAAGCTGGCAATAGAGGCAAAGGATTTTTCGGATAAGGCCATTGTAAAAGCGAAGGCACTGATAGGTAAGAGCGGAAAGGAATCTTTAGTTGCGCAAGAGAGGTCAGCTGCCGATAAGGCGAAGGTTGTCATTATAAATCTGAAAAATAAGCGAAGGATAGAAGGTATCATTACAGAGGGAAGGGAAGAAGACATAATGGTGGACGTCGGGTTTGGCATAATAGGCATCTCAAGAGATGACATCGAAACAATCGAGGCGCCTAATAATACCGAAAAGAAGGAAATATTCGAAGAGTGGGGAAAAGTTGAGGAATACACCAGAGATGAAGGCATGACCACTGAAATAAGGTATTGGGACAGGAATAGGAT
>JABMQH010000016.1 GCA_013203355.1 Candidatus Omnitrophota bacterium
GGATAGAGCACAGGTTTCCTAAACCTGGTGTCGCGCGTTCGACTCGCGCCGGGGGTATTTGATTGCTTATGGTAAATCCCATCAGCAATCAAAAGTGACTGACACTACCTGATGCATATGCTATCTTGAAAGTGTCTGTCACTGAAATTCACAAGGAGAGAGCATGATAGATCTACATACGCATACTATATTCAGTGACGGAGGATTACTGCCAAGTGAGCTGGTTAGGCGCGCACTGGTAAACGGCTATAAAGCAATAGGCATCACAGACCACGTAGATGCATCAAATATAGATTTTGTATTGCCGCGTATCATTAAAGCCGCTGAAACATTAAATAAACACTGGGGCATAACGGTACTTCCTGGGGTAGAAATAACACATGCGCCGCTTGAGGAGATACCAAATCTGATAAAGTTTGCAAGGGGCAATGGCGCTAAAATCGTGGTTTTGCACGGTGAAACAGTCTCCGAGCCTGTGCTGCCGGGCACGAACAGAACGGCAATCGAATGTGGCGCTGATATCTTGGCGCATCCGGGCCATTTATATCCTGAAGATGCCGCACTGGCAGCCGAGAAAGGTGTTTATATTGAAATCACCACAAGAAAAAATCATTCTACAACCAATGCAGAAGTTATACAAGTCGCCAGAGAAGCAAATGCCAAATTAGTCTTAAATACAGATACTCACGATGAAGAGGATCTTATCAATGACAAAAAAGCAACGAGCTTCCTGAAAGCGCTTAAGTTAACCCAAGACGAAATAAGGCAAATCTTCGCAAACTCAAAGGAATTGTTCCGCAATCGTTCCCGCTCTTGACAGTTCAAAACTTGTCAGGTATACTTAAGTTTAGTCAAATCTGCCACATTTTATCTAATATTTTTGGTCTTATTTAATAATATTATGTGGATAGTAAGCAAGGAACGACAGATTGGGCAATTTTCTCATGTAACATCAGTTTTATATCGTCTTACTAAAAACTTCATAACAAAAAAGCCCTTTACGAAATCCCGTAAAGGGCTTTTTTGTTTCTAAGGAGGGCTCTATGTCACAGGTATTAACGTTTGATGAAGCAAAGCAATTCTTGCGAATAACCGCTTCTACGTTATATAGACTTGTCCAAAACGGTGTCGTACCTGCTTCAAAGGTAGGGGGCCAATGGCGATTTAAGCAGGAGCGTCTTGAGGGCTGGCTTTCAGATCAAGAGGTCAAGTTTAAAGATAGAAATCTTAAAAAAGAGGCTAGTGGGGTATAAACATGTGGTATTGGATATTTAGGCCATTTGTGATCTTCCTATCGAAATTATTCTTTAAGCTCAATGTTGAGGGGATAGAGAATTTGCCCAAGAAAAACAATTTTATAGTTGTCGCAAACCATACTAGTTACCTGGATCCTTTTATCCTTGGTGCTGTTATCCCAAAAAAAATTTACTGGTTAGCAGTGAGAGATCTTTACAAGGCATCCCCTGCAGTAAGGTGGTTTTTTCATGTAACGGGGGCTATGCCTGATGGAAAATCTTCGGAAAACCTCATACGCCTATTGACAAATAATAAAATCGTAGGGCTATTCCCGGAGGGGATACGCACCCATGACGGCAAGCTGAATGAATTCAGGAGAGGGGCGGCCCTATTAGCGCTTAGGACGGGTAGGCCCATTGTGCCATGTGCCATACTCGGTGCCTATGAGGCCTTTCCCAGATCAGCCAAATTTCCTAAGCCTCGGCCCATAAAAATAAAAATAGGCAAACCGCAATACCTGTTAAAGGAATTTGAAGATGTAGTTGATGACATACGGTTACAAGAGGGGACTTTTAAAATCAGAAGCGCAATTGAAGGGATGATGCATGCCAGACAATGATTTAGTGACAATACAGGTGTCAAAGGTAATACCTTCCGATAAGCGAAAATTAATTCGGCTTATAACAAAGGTTTGGGAATTCCCTACATATATACCCACCGTAAAAGAAACGACTGTAATCAAAAAGACCCGCAATAAAATGATAACAAAATGGAAGGTACAGGTTGATAAGGTTCCGATCAGCTGGACAGAGGAAGACACCCTTGCGCTTCACAAGAACACTATTTATTTTAAGGCAATAGAAGGCGACCTCCAGGAATTTAGGGGCGAATGGAAATTTAAAAACCATCCGGAAGGAACTGAGGTTATAGTAAATGTATATTTAAAAGTCGGTATCCCCGCAATCAAGGAATTCGCAGAAGTCTATATAAGAAAGATAGTTTCAAAAAACTTTAAGGCCATATTGGAGGCGGTAGAGCGCCGGTTGATTTCTACGAGATATAAGACCCATAGGCGCAGCGGCGCTGATAAAATAGCCGGTTTCGGGGTTATTGGGCATTTTTATAATTTCTATCACCTGGAGAGCTGTTTTCAGATGCTGAACCCAAATGCAAAGATGCCATCGCGGGAATTCCTTGGTCAGCTTTTCAGCATAACTCCATCCTTCAAATTATACGATGTCAAAAATTTCAAATCTAAAACCGGCCGTACTACAAATGGGTGTTTTATCGTAGCTACGTTTATTCCGGATATGATTGAAAAGGACATGTGGGCAATATTCTCCAAGGTGGTAAGGGCCTGCAAGATTGCTGAAAAGCACGGGGTAGGAATAGTGACATTGGGCGGCTTTACATCAATAGTAGCAGAAAAGATAGGCCAGGAGATTGCCAATCAGGTAGACGTAGCAGTCACTACGGGAAACACATTTGCCGCAGTCATGGCAGTTGATGGCGTGTTCAAAGCCGCAAAAATGTTAAATATGGATCTGGCTAATACAAAGGCTGCGATCATAGGAGGTACTGGGGATATCGGAAGCGCCTGCGCACGGGTATTGACTGAAAAGGTAAGGCACTTAACCATCACCGGGCGTACAAAACTAAACCTCCGCCGCCTAAAAGCCGAATTGGCAAAACAGCGCAAGGCAGGTATATCGGCAACAATGGATAATGAATCAGCGGTAAGGGATGCCGATATTGTAATTGCAGCCGCCAGCGCTACCTCATCCATACTTAAAATAGACTGGTTCAAGCCTGGCTCTATAATCTGCGATGTGGGATATCCAAAAAATGTCTCGTACACCCCGCTAACGCGCCAGGATATCTTTATATTTTCAGGTGGCCTTACAAAGACCCCTATGCCTATAGTATTCCCCATAGATGCGGGGTTACCTACAACAAAAGCTATCTATGGATGCTTTGCCGAAGCCATTATTCTTGCTTTAGAAAAACGCTATGAAAACTTCAGCTTTGGCAGAGGCAACATCACTATAGAAAAAATGAATAC
>JABMQH010000183.1 GCA_013203355.1 Candidatus Omnitrophota bacterium
CGGAAATCCCGCTCAGCGGGGCTGCAGGGAACTTCAATCAGATCAGCCTGACTACTCGACCATTAAATGCTGAAGGCGTATTTCGCACGCGCAAATGTGTTTTAATTATGTAAAGCAACGAGCGTGCCAAAACCAGATAGAGCTATCCCTTGTACAACTATGTTAAAATAATGAGATAAATAGGTGCGGAGGTAAAAAGATTTCTATCTCAGGCAATGGTTCATGTCGAATATTTTAACAGATTGTAAAAAGAATTCTTTGAGGGGATAGAATTTGTTGATATAGTGTTCTTTTACCATTCTGTTTGATGTTCTTCATGAGAAATTCGGGTTAGGGAGCCTAAGTTGTAATCATGTATCTTTTTAAATCGTGGTTGTCTCCGTGGACCGGCCTATTTCGGTTATTCAAGAGGGCCTTGAATTGAGCGCGCAATGCGAATGGAAACCGGTCCCAGGATGTATCGACCCACCGCCGACGCTTGAGCACTTCCTGGAATAAGCCGCTGTTATTGTTCATAAGAAATGTGGGCTAAGACCAAGTGATCAGTCGGGGCGTATATTCCAGGTAATCATCACCGGCGCATGATGACTTATAATCGTAAAGTGTAATAATTTTATAGACTTCCTATTGATTACATAATGAAATCGAGAAGATATTTACCTGCCACAAACAACACGCAAACACAAAGCATACTTTTGATATATTTGGCTGGAACATACTTCTGGGTTCGGGCGCCGAGATACATGCCTAAAAAGCCGCCTATACCAAATAAAAATCCCAAACTCCAGTCCGGCGCTACCGAGACATCGGGATAAAATTGTGATAGAAATTGATAGAAGGTTACCCCTGCTACGGAAGTGATAAATGTTCCCATCAACGCTGCCCCGGCCACGGTATAGACCGGAAGGCCGATGATCACTACAAAAAAAGGTGCGACGATGGAACCGCCGCCGATCCCGTAAATCCCTCCTGCGATACCGACAAAAAAGCAGAGCGCATAAACAATTGGTGACGAAAACTCGAAAGTCTCGCCGTCGTATTCAAATCTCACTTTTTTCATTGTGGACATTTTAACATCTACGAAATGAGATGCAACGGAACCGGCCGGCGAACCTTTATCCTCATATTTGTTTTTAGGCCTGGCGACATCCAGCAGCAGACGCCAACCAATATACAGAAGGACAAAGCCGACAAAAAACTTGAAGTTTTTTGGATTCGGTAAATACTCGATACGAATCCAGGCCCCGATAAAAACGCCTGGTAAAGTACCAATAATTACGGCCCACGTTAAAGGCCAGAGCATTCGGCCTTCTCTGATGTAACGATAAACACCGCTTGGAATGGCCACGATGTTAAAGACTTGATTCGTTGCACTTACAGACGGTGCGGTATAGCCTAAAATACTGACCTGAAAAGGGAGCAGGAGAAATGCTCCGGATACGCCGCCCATCGAAGTAAAAAAGGAAACGATAAATGCTGCTATAAAAGGGACGAAAGGGTTTACTTCCACACCGGATACCGGAAAAAGCATTCTGATAGCTCCTTTTAAGAAACGTATTGCAAAGATCTGATATACGGCGTTTTACCATCAAGGATGTTCTCGGCTTCCTTGATATTCAAGGCATGTTCTACCGGGATAAAGGGTTGAAAATTAAAAGGACTTAGCCGGGAGATACTCGAATTGCCGTTGGTTTTTCTAACATACGCAACTTTACTGGCCCCATAAGCCGAAATCAAATCCGTTGTGCTGAAAAGCAGGTCTTTGTTTTTTTGGAGGATCAACCCTTTTTTTTGCAAAACGAGCAGGCAGGTGAAACCGGAAGCCAGCTCTTTACAAGCGGACTCGATTTTTTGGACATAGGCGCACATATCGGCCTGCTCCCAATCTCGCAGCGTAATATAAAGCCTGTTTTTTAAGCTATTAATTCTTACGTTTGGCATGCATACCTCCTTAAATTAAGATGTTTCTATACTTCACTTACGCTGTAATTCCGGATTAAATAAATGTATGTTGTTAGCCGTTTGCCAAGCTGGGCGGCTTAGCTGAGTTTTATAAAAATCGTTATGCGATTTGATTGGTCAACAATCCTAATAGGCAATATTAGGCAATATGTGTGCCAAAAATGCAAAAAGATGCCCACTTTTTATCTTGTTGAAAACACTCTGTTTAAAAGGGATAAAGCGAAAAGCGCTTTCAAATCGGGACAGCAGAAACTGTCGGGTATTTTTACAATATGTAAAAAGGCGTATTGGGGGTATCGGTTTTGTGGGGAGTATTTGGCTCTGTATCCTATGGCGGGACATCCGCTACAGTTTTGTCACCTATTTGACCCTCCGACAAGTTATTGCTTGTCAACTTGTAAAAAAGCCTGACAGTAAAAACATATGTGCCATACATAACTCCTATGGGCCGACAACTATTATTTCTCTGCAATTCCATAGTGTTAAAAAGTTTTTGCAGGTATTTTTAAAGCAGGTACGGTTTTTGCTATGATAAATTGGGTTAGGCAACGGAATTTATGGGGCAGGTGAATACGGCCGTAGCCGAAATGGACAAGGTTGTCCAGCAGAATGCCGCCAATGCCGAGGAATCTGCTTCTGCCTCTGAGGAGATGAACGCTCAGGCTGAACAGATGAAAGGATTTGTGGCTGAGCTTATGGCCCTGGTGGGCGGAAGTGGAAGTGCCGCTGCACGAGGTACCCATGCTGTGGTTAAAACTTCAAAAACTGTTGCCCATAAGGCCTTTGTAG
>JABMQH010000184.1 GCA_013203355.1 Candidatus Omnitrophota bacterium
ACCAAGAGAAGGCTAAAATTGCCTCTTTGGTAGCTTCGAACTACACTCTAAATGACGTAACTCTTAGTCCCACATATAGAAAGCCCTTTTCGTTCTTCACAAAAAGGGCCTCGCGTTCAAGTTGGCTCCCCGGCTAGGACTCGAACTTATCTCTGCGATTCCGATTATAAAAGATTAAGAACACCTTGTTCTCCACTATATAGTGTTATTATTCTACCTCTCTCCTTCTCTTTTTGCAACCAAAAAGGCTCGGACTTTACCGCGACAGGTCTCGCCAGCTATTCGCATCAGAATAAAACATTATCAGCAAGGGGACACTTTGCTAACTATGCTATGTATTCTTCGAAGGCAAAGCGTCCCCGATATCCTATTTTAAGAAGGCCTCTTTAAGTAAGAGGGATTTAGAGCGTGTAGTTAAGGCTTTCTTAATAGGTATAATATAGGTAAATATGGTGGTATTTAGGGTGTTTTGTGAGGATTTTTAGCCTTAGTTTACTATAAGTTGTATTGTCGTGTGTTATTACCATGCGACATGATCAGGGAAAAGTATCTGTGTAAGGTCATGCACAATCTTATTGGCAACACTCACATTGTCTTTTGAGTAGTCGGTGGTATTTATAAAAACTATAATTGTAGCGTCCTTTGACGGTAGATAATAAGCAGCTGTATTAAAGCCCCGCGTACCGCCTGTATAGCCTAACCAACCGTTTGTATTGCCTATACCGAGGCCGAAGGTAAGGTTTTTGCCCTTATGTGTATCTACCCAGGTTAACCGTTCCTTCTGGGTGGCTTTGCTGTTTGTGGTGCCGGTGGTATATGCTTTTACCCAGGCCTTCATATCATACATATCTGAGATCATTGCTCCGGCTGACCAAAGAAGCGACGGCGAATAGACTGTAACGTCCTGCCAGTTCTTGTTATCGTCCAGCTCGTAACCATGGGCATACGGGCATGGCATACCGGCAAAACTTACCGGAAAACTCGTGCTTGTAAGGTTCATCGGGTCTAAAATTCTTTTCTGGACCTCATCTTCTATCTTATTTCCGGAGATCTTTTCGATTATCATCCCCAGCAATATATAGCCCGTATTCGTGTAATACCATCCTTCTCCGGGAGAAAAAGTCGAAGGATTGACGAGGGCAGCTTTCACAATCTCTTCCGGCGTCCATTTTTTAAGCGGGTTTTTAACATAAAAAGTCTCGTCAAGTTCTTTATTCTCGCCAAATTCAGGTATACCACTTGTCATATTGCAAAGCTGACGCAGGGTAATCTTATTCTCATATGGCATACCAAGGCCCAGGCTGAACTTATCCAGTGTATCATCCAAACTTAGCTTTCCTTCATCGGCAAGCTGTAGCAGGACCGTAACGACAAAGGTTTTCGTATTGCTCCCTATGCGAAATTTATCATTAAGCTTTATATCCTCTGCTTTAGCAATATCAGACTTTCCCACAGCCTTTACCCATCTTCCCCGGCCGGGGACCCATATACCGATAACAACACCAGGGATATCTTTTACTCCCTGGCATTCCGCGAGGTTTGTTTCTACTACCTGCTCAAGCCGGCGCTGAGTCTCTGTGTCGAACGAATCTAAGAAGACTTTATCCAGCCAGTTAAATATAATCTCATTGGAGACCGCGGTAGCCCCAACCTGACAATGTGCCTGCGCCGTCTCTTCTCTTGTGAATAGAACGTAATCTTTCGGGCAAGTTAATTCATCGAACAGTTTCTTTGGCTGACCTTTGAAAAACATATCATCTTCACTATCAATAACAAGCATATTGCAATTAATATTTTTTGCAACATCCTTCAATGAATATTTTTCCATTTTTAATAGCAGCTCTGCCGCCGACTTCGCATCAAAGGTCCACATCCCGTTCTCAAAGAACCACTTTGTCGTCGTATCCTGTTGCATCTCTTTTTCCATTATGGCATTAAACTTTTCCGGATCAGTATTCATAAGTTCTTTGAATTGGGCAGGGAATGCCTTTAACATGTTTTCGGTTACGTCAAAGACACCGCCGTTTGCAATGCATGCCTTTATTCTTTTATCGAAGGCAGCGGCGCGCGGCGCAAAATAACCGCCCATACTTATTCCCATTAGGGCTATATTATCTTTATCGACATCAGGCCTTTTTAGTGCGTAATCTACAACAGGCGTTACCACCTTTTCCCAGTCATACCGATAGGGCAATTTTTGAATTCTAATAACCTCTCCCTGCCCGGGTCCTTCAAATATAAGGCAGTTATATCCTCGTTTTATGCAAGCCAGTCCTATTTCGAAATATAACTCCTCTCCGGTTCCATCGAAGCCTGTATGGACTATAAGCAAAGGCGGACTCTTCGCAGAATTTAATGGATTTGGGGTCGTTATAAAATAGCCTGGAAGGGTGGTATTTTCATATGGTATCTTGATAGGTTCTATATTTGGTAAAGTGGATATGGCTTTAAGGAAGCTCTCTCTGCTCTTCTGCCAGGATGTTAATGATTCTGGCCTGTTGGCTTCTGCATGCATGTAAAATCCCGCTACCCTGTAATAATTTGATGCTCTAAAATATGCCTCTCTTGCAGATACAACATTACCTTCTTTTTCTAATTTTTGAGCAAAGCCATATAGGCGGTCCGCAGTCTTTAACCATTCCGCATACCAGCTGTGAATGTCACCGTCTTTTATCCGCCTAGCAGTCTGAACACACTCGCCGGTATCCGCACCACCTGAATAAGAATAACCCATTGCCCTGACAAATTCAAAGACAAAGCTTTTATCCTCAAATATTAAATCATCGTACCAGTTTTCCGGTGTAGTAACCTTAGGCGCTGCATTCTTAGTTTCTGCATTAAAGAAAAATAGGCCTAAGGCTAATAAGGCGGCCAGTATTATAGATATACCCAGAATTCTAAAAAGTGGTTTCATTCCCGCACCCTTCTTTTTTAGATATTATTGTTAGGATTTTTTTGATAGTATTTTTAGGTCAGGTCCGAAAGTGCCTGGTTTTGCTTGAAACCTGTCCCCACGGGACTTGACCCCCATTCACTCCCTTTATTTTTAAAAGGCTCGGACTTTACCGCGACAGGTCTCGCCACGTCCTTGCATCAGCATGGGGACACTTCACTTACTTTACCATGTATTAAATCAATGTGAAGTGTCCCCAGTGTTAAAAGGTAAACTGTCCCCAGTGTTAGTAGTATCCTCTCCCTCTGCTTTATTTACCGAATATCCTAATCACTGCTGGTATCGATAAGACTACTCCTAATCCTACTATCAACCAGCCCAATCCCTCTAAGCGGCTTCCTAGGACAATACCCAAGCCAAATGCAACAACCGCCTTTGAAGCAAAATGCAGGATAAACAACGGTGTAGGCAGGCCCTTTACCTTATCTATTATACCCATAATGCCTCCTTTTTGTGTTTGTTTATGATTAGATAATGAGTTCAACCCACTATCTTTTTACCTACTATGCCTATGAAAAAACCGAACGTACCCCCAAGTGCCGGGATCCAGCTGTTCTTAACCTTTGACAATGGAGCGATATCCTGAAAGACCAGATAGATAATCCCTCCTGCAGCAAACAACATAAGCGAGGCTATTAATTGAGGTTTACCACTTAAAAGGTAACTGCCTAAAAGGGCGGCAACGACACCAATAAAGCTCAATGGCAAAAAGATTTGCAAGCAACGATTCGGAGAATAGCCGCTCTTTCTTAAATCCTTATAAGCATTGAAGGATTCAGGCAGGTTTTGAAGCCCGATAAAAATAGCAAGCAGTAACCCTAAACTACGGTTGCGTGCAAATACAGCCCCAAGCGCGATCGCCTCAGGAATAAAATCCATAAGCATGGCCATAAGCTGGGCAAAAGTACCTCCCTTTTGGCTAAGAAACCGATCAAGAATAAAAAAGAAAAATCCCCCTGACAGGAA
>JABMQH010000185.1 GCA_013203355.1 Candidatus Omnitrophota bacterium
AAGATAGCGGATAAAGGAATAGATGGGGTACCGGCATACATTAAAAAGGCAATATACAAAGAAGTTTGAAAATTTGTTAACAAAAAACGAAAGGGGAAAGTAAAAATGAGTGGGATTTTTGGGGTAGCGTCTAAAAAGGATTGCATAGAGACTTTACTTTACGGGACAGATTATCATTCGCATCTGGGAACAGAATATGGCGGTATGGCCGTGCTAGGAGAAAATTTTACACGGCAGATACACAACATAAGTCAGAGCCAGTTTAAATCAAAATTTTATGATGATGCAAAACACATGAAGGGAAATAAGGGTATAGGTGTTATCAGCGCTTTTGAGGAACAGCCCATTTATCTTAAATCCCGGTTTGGTCCGTTTTGCATAGTTACCAACGGGCTTATAGAAAATACCGAGGAATTGACCGAGAGCTTACTTAAGAAAGGGGTCTCATTTTGTGAAGTTAGCCGGGGAACAGTTAATGAAACAGAGTTAATAGCCAAGCTGATCAACCAGGGTGATAACCTTATAGATGGGATCGAGAAGATGTTTGATGCCATAGAAGGTTCTTGCTCCCTTTTGTTACTTCATAAAGACGGGATATATGCCGCACGGGATAGGTTTGGATATACACCGCTTGCAATCGGAAGACGTGCTGATGCGTGGGCAGTGACTGCCGAGACCAGCGCTTTTCCGAATAATGACTTTGAGATAACAAAGCACCTCTCTCCCGGAGAAATAATCTTAATAAATGAAAGCGGGATAATATCAAAGAGGCCGGGAGGCGGAGTAAATCAGATATGCGCATTCTTGTGGATATACACCGGGTTCCCCGCATCTAACTATGAAGGCATAAACGTAGAAGTGGTGAGAGAAAAATGCGGCCGGTTTTTGGCAAAACAGGACAAGGATATAGGGGTAGATGTGGTTTCCGGCGTTCCTGATTCAGGAGTGGCGCATGCCATAGGATATGCTATGGAGTCCGGGAAACCTTATCGGCGCCCGCTTGTGAAATATACGCCCGGATATGGTAGAAGCTACACCCCGCCGTCTCAGGAAACTCGTGATCTGATCGCTAAGATGAAACTTGTTCCCATAAGAGATATCATCAAGGGTAACAGGATCGTAGTTTGTGAAGATTCCATAGTAAGAGGAACACAGCTTAAAAACTTTACGATAAAAAAGATGTGGGACGGGGAGGCCAAAGAGGTCCACGTAAGGCCTGCTTGCCCGCCGCTTATGTTTCCCTGTAGGTTTAATCTGTCTACACGCAGCATCGATGAACTTGCGGCACGCCGGGCGATCCGCAGCATTGAAGGAAAAGATATAGAGGATGTCTCGGAATACACAGACTATAATTCCGAAAAATATAAGATGATGGTAGAGTGGATCAGAAAAGATTTAGAGGTTACTACACTTAGATATCAAAGCGTAGGCGATATGGTGGAAGCCATCGGGCTTCCTAAAGAAAGCCTGTGTCTCTATTGCTGGACCGGCGAATGCCCAGGGCAAAAGCTATGCTCTAAAAAAAACCAGGATAGAGAAGAGATACCAATGGCAGCATGAAGAAAAAAAGGTTCATCGTCCATGTGGATATGGACGCCTTTTTTGCCGCGATAGAACAACGCGATAATCCACAGCTTCGCGGTAAGCCGGTAGTAGTAGGCGCAGACCCTAAAGCAGGCAAAGGACGCGGCGTTGTCTCGACATGCTCTTACGAGGCCAGGAAATTCGGCATCCATTCCGCGATGCCTATCTCAATAGCCTATAAAAAGTGTCCCCATGCCATTTTCTTACCGGTAGACGGCGAAAAGTATCATGATGTCTCCCGTCAGATCTATAAGGTATTTTATGATTTTACACCGGACGTTGAGCCCATAAGTATTGATGAGGCCTTCCTGGATATAAGCGGGAGCTGGCATTTGTTCGGCAGTCCGTTTGACACATGTCTATCGATAAAGGCCGAAATAAAAGATCAGATCAAATTGACAGCTTCCGTAGGGCTTGCCCCGATAAAAATGGCGGCAAAGATCGCCTCTGACTTGAAAAAACCGGATGGCATGGTTGAGGTTACGCAGGAAGGGTTGCTCGATTTTCTCTGGCCGCTTAATATACGCAAAATATGGGGATTAGGGGAAAGGTCCGAAGATATACTGCATAACATGGGCATCAGGACCATCGGTGACCTTGCAAAGAAAGATGTAAGAGAAATAATAGCGGTATTCGGTAAGAACGGAGATCATTTCTGGCAGTTAGCCAATGGCATAGATGACAGGGAGATTGAAGTTGAAACTGAAGCAAAGTCGATAAGCAATGAATTTACTTTTGATGAGGATACATTGGATAAAAAAAGGATAGAGAGTGTATTAATGTTGTTGTGCGAGAAAGTTTCGTGGCGGTTGCGTCAAGAGGGTTTCAAGGGCAGGACCGTTACATTAAAGATAAGACTCGAAGGTTTTCATACATATACGCGGGCCGCCACTATTTCAAAGCCAACCAATTTTACAGATGTAATTTATCAGGAGAGCAAAAATCTCTATGATAATTTTGAGCGTAAAAATAAAAAAGTACGCCTCCTGGGAGTCAAGGCCTCCAATTTTTTCCCGTCTGACTTTAAAGATTCACTTTTTAGAGAGCAAGAGGATGAAAAGAGGGAGGGGATACATAAAGCAGTTGACGGTATAAGGAGGAAATTCGGGGAAAACTCGATCTATAGGGCAAGAGGTAAGTTGCAATAATCCTGCAGAAAATTTTCTTGACAAGATACTAATTTTTTGATATTCTGTATGGAGTGTTAAAATAAAAGAAAGTCAGATAAAAGCATTATGAGACACCTCCTAAGATTAAAAGCGCCTGTAAACATTCCAAGTGTTGTAATATTTTGTATTGTGCTTAGTCTTATTATATATACCATAATTAACTGCCATACCGGCATCTTTCCACAACAATATCTTGCTTCCCCGGCAACTTCAACCCCACAAGAAAGTGCACTAATGACCGGATTTGAGTTCACAGAATATAGCGGCAGAGATAA
>JABMQH010000186.1 GCA_013203355.1 Candidatus Omnitrophota bacterium
CCCCATAAGATCCAGGGTATAGGGGCAGGATTTATACCACAAGTTTTAAAAACGGACTTGATTGATGAGATTATCAAAGTTAGCAGTGAAGATGCGGGTAGTATCGCCAAACGATTGCTAAAAGAGGAAGGGATATTTACAGGGATTTCTTCCGGCGCAGCTATGTGGGCTGCGTTAGAGGTAAGTAAGAGGAAGGAAAATAAAGGAAAGCTAATAGTAGTGATCTTACCCGATACAGGGGAGCGGTATTTAACTACGTGGTTATTTAAGGAATAACGAACTTATTATTAAAGGTAGGTGATTTGTTATGGTATGGGTAATGTGCAGCCCGCGGGGGCAGATTAAACGGATCCAAAATATAAAATGTATGTTAAAACTAATTTATTTACGGAGGAGGAAGGCATGAGTCAGAAAACAATACAAGAGATAAACGAAAAGATTAAGAAAGGTAAAGCCGTTATTGTCACGGCTGAAGAGATAATTGATATAGTAGAGAAAGACGGACCGTCAAAGGCCGCCCAGGATGTCGACGTTGTTACAACGGGGACCTTTGGGCCGATGTGTTCATCCGGCGCCTATTTAAATATCGGGCATGCAAAACCTAAGATAAAACTCGGAGGAGGCAAGGCGTATTTAAACGATGTCCCTGTTTATGCCGGGTTTGCTGCTGTGGACCTATATATAGGAGCAACGGCATTACCGGATGACGATCCAAAAAATAAAGTTTTCCCTGGAGAATTCAGATATGGCGGCGCTCATGTAATAGAAGATTTAGTCGCAGGCAAGGATGTAAATTTGATAGCTACCGCCTATGGCACCGATTGCTATCCGGGGAAGAAGCTGGAGACTTTAATAAATATCAAGGATTTGAATGAGGCGGTCTTGTTTAATCCAAGGAACGTATATCAAAACTACAATGTAGCCGTCAACCTATCCGATAAGATCATTTACACCTACATGGGTGCTTTGAAACAAAACTTAGGGAATGCAAATTACTGCAGCGCAGGTCAACTCTCGCCGCTTTTAAATGACCCACACTATAAGACTATAGGGATAGGGACGAAAATCTTTTTGGGCGGCGGCATTGGCTATGTTGCATGGCAAGGAACACAGCATAATCCAACGGTAAAACGTAAACCTAACGGTGTGCCACAGGTCCCTGCCGGGACGCTCGCAGTGATAGGGGATCTAAAGCAGATGAAGGCAGAATGGTTAAGGGGTACCGCGTTCCAAGGTTATGGCACGACTTTGGGTGTTGGTGTGGGGATACCGATACCTATATTGAATGAAGAGATCGTAAAATTTACCGCTGTAAAAGATAAGGATATCTGGGCACAGGTCGTAGATTATAGCGAGGCGTATCCTCAAGGCAAGCCCGGCAGTATCACAGAGGTAAATTATGACCAGCTTAAGAGCGGAAAAATCACGGTGAACAAGAAAGAAGTGCCGACAGCAGGCCTATCAAGCTATGTAAAGGCAACAGAGATCGCCGAAACCCTTAAGCAATGGATCAAGAAGGGCGATTTTCTCCTAACTGATCCGGTAGCGCCTATACCTGGCGCCGACTCTGGGTGCAAATTCAAACCGCTGAACGAAAGGCCGATTTCAAATTTATAAATAAGCGGCTTGATAGAGGAAAACGAAAAATCAAAGCGGTTTCTACCAAGGTAGAAATCGTTTTGGTTTTATAGTATAATAAGAAAGCGGAGGTGATAGGGATGTTTAGGTTTGGTATGGGCGAACTTCTGATAATCCTGCTGATTGCCTTGGTTCTATTTGGCGCTTCCAAGCTACCCGAGATAGGTAAGGCCTTGGGGAAGGGGATAAAGGAGTTCAAGAAGGCCGGGAAAGAGATAACGGACGACATAGAAGAAGTCACCAAAGAATCAGAAAAGAAATAACCTCGCACTTAAAGCAGCGAAAATATGGATAAACAGCTTACCTTAGTTGAGCATTTACAAGAACTCAGATTAAGAATTATTAAATCGGTTGTTTTTGTAATCATCTGTTCTTGCGCCATTTACAATTTTATTCATACCCTTCTGCCTATCCTGGTTAAGCCTGTCGGAAAACTTGTATTTATAACACCCACAGAGGCCTTTGTCGTTAATATAAAAATAGCGTTTTTAGGGGGGCTATTTTTGGCTTCCCCTTTTGTCCTTTATCAAGTTTGGCAGTTTGTTTCAGTAGCCTTAGAGAAAAGCGAGAGGAAATATGCATTGATATTTGGGGTATTGTCATTCATATTTTTTATTATAGGTTCTATTTTTGGATATGCTATAATTGTACCTATAGGAATGAATTTCCTTCTTGGATTTGCTACTGATTTTATAACTCCTATGATAACCATAAGCAGATATATTTCCTTTGTCGGAACCCTGACCTTCGCTTTTGGTGTAGCTTTTCAACTTCCTCTGGTAATGCTGTTTCTTACGAAAATAGGTATGGTTACCCCTTGGTTTTTTTCCAACAGAAGGAAATATGCGATTGTCCTTATATTCATTTTAGCCGCAACCCTTACGCCTCCGGACGCGATTACTCAATGCTTGATGGCAGTACCCTTGTTGGCTTTATATGAAATCGGCATTATCTTTTCTAAATTTGCATGCCGGCCAATACGGTAAGGGCTTTAAAAATTTTTCTTACTGAAAAGGTAAGTGATGAAAAAGATTTCCCGGGATAAATTGGGTACTAGCGTCTTGGATAATATAATTTCCAAGTATCATGGTTTACCCGGCGGGGTGCTTGGAATTATTGAAGAGGCCCAGGAATTAAATAAGCGAAAATACCTTCCGGAGGAAACCCTCGAGTATATTGCAAAGAAATCAGGGGTTCCCTTAGCGCAGATCTATAGTGTTGTCACCTTTTATTCCTTCTTTAATCTTAAACCCCAAGGCGAACATACCGTTGTCGTTTGCAGGGGGACCGCTTGCCATACACGAGGCTCAAAAGACCTTCTCGAATTTTTAAAGACACTTCTTAATATAACAGAGCCACAGGAGGATGAAAGTATACCGCTTACAACAGGTGATGGTAGATTCACCATGCGCACTGTTGCCTGTATAGGTCAATGCGCGCTTGCGCCTGTAATAATAATTGACGGCAAGGTTTATAGCCATATGACCCTTGAGAGATTGCGCAAAGTTATAAACTCTATTCGAGAAAAGGCCAAGACATGAAAGCTCCCGGAGATAAAACGTTGTCGAGTATCAGAGAAAAAGGTCTAAATAAACTTTTACCCAAAAAACCACGCCTAGCCGTAGGTATGGGGACCTGTGGCATAGGTAACGGCGCTCAGGAAGTTTACGAAGCGCTTAAGAAAGAGCTTAAGAAAAAGAAGCTAGACCTGTTTCTTGTTAAAACTGGGTGTTTTGGATTTTGCGCAGAAGAGCCGCTTGTCAATGTTCATATCCCGGGGAAACCATTATGTATCCTTAATAGAGTTACGACAGAAGATGTTCCTTCTATTATTGAATCCGCTGTAAAAGATGCTGTCCCAGAAAAAAAGGCGTTGTGCAAAATTGACCAATGGGATCATTTAACTCACCAGATAGATTACGGCAAGGGCTTTAAAAATATTCCTAGTTGGGATGAAATCCCGTTTTTTAAGTCTCAGAAAAAGATTGTACTTCGAAATTGCGGATTAATAAACCCTGAGGATATAGAAGAATATATCGCGATTGGAGGTTACCAGTCCTTATATAAGGGCCTCAATGAGTTTTCTCCCGAGGCTATTATCGATGAGATTAAAAGATCAAAACTTAGAGGAAGGGGCGGAGCTGGATTTCCCACAGGTAAAAAGTGGGAGATAATGAAGCAAGTTAAGGCTGATGAGAAGTTTGTAGTGTGTAATGCTGATGAGGGAGATCCGGGCGCTTTTATGAACAGAAATGAGATCGAAAGTGATCCTCATATGTTAATTGAAGGTATGATCATAAGCGGTTTTGCCATGGGCGCTAACCAGGGTATTATCTATGTACGCGCTGAATATCCGTTAGCTGTAAAGAGATTAAGAAATGCTATATGTGATGCGGGTAATTCCGGAATGTTGGGAGAGAATATTCTGGGTTCGGGATTTAACTTTACCATAGATATCGTTGAAGGCGCCGGTGCTTTTGTGTGCGGAGAAGAGACAGCATTAATAGCGTCTTTAGAGGGCAGATCCGGTAGGCCGCGTCCGCGTCCGCCATTTCCCGCCACAAAGGGATTTTTGGGCAAGCCAACCAATATTAACAATGTAGAGACATTATGTAATGTGCCGGTTATTGTCTCAAATGGCGGCGAATGGTTTGCGAAAACAGGTAGTGCAAACAGCTCCGGTACAAAGGTATTTTCTCTTGTCGGTAAAATAAAGAATACAGGTTTGGTTGAGATGCCGCTTGGTTCAAGTCTCGGGACAATAATATATGGCATTGGCGGTGGTGTCGAAGGTGGCAAAAAAATCAGAGCGGTTCAGACAGGCGGCCCTTCAGGCGGCTGCATACCAGAAAAGCTTTTCGATACGCCGGTTGATTATGAATCTCTTTCTCAGTTGGGCGCTATTATGGGCTCAGGTGGGATGGTGGTAATGGATGAAGATAATTGCATGCCTGATGTCGCAAAATATTTTACTGAATTCACTACTTCTGAGTCATGTGGAAAATGTGTTCCTTGCCGTGAAGGGCTGTATCAGTTATTAAAAATATTAAAATCCATTTGTGAAGGCAAGGGTACGCAAGAAGATTTAGAAAAGATGGAAGATCTGGGTGAGGTTATTAAGGACTCAGCCCTGTGCGGTTTAGGCCAGACAGGGCCTAACCCTGTCCTTACAACAATCCGTTATTTTAAGGATGAATATGAAAAACACATAAAAGATAAAAAATGCCCTGCTGGTATTTGCACTGCGCTGATATGCTATTCTATACTTGAAGAAAAGTGCGTCGGCTGCGGGGTTTGTAAAAGGGGCTGCCCACAGGGAGCAATCTCAGGAGAGAAAAAGAAGCCACATATAATAGATCAGGATCTTTGCATTAAGTGCGGGGTCTGCTTTGAGGTATGTAAATTTGGTGCTGTGAAAAAATGAGCGAAACAGTAAAAATAAGCGTTAATAAAAAACAGATTGAATTAAAGAAGGGTGTTACCATACTTTCTGCGGCAAAAGAGATCGGCATAGATATTCCTAATCTGTGCTATTTAAAAGGTATATCCAAAGAGGCTGCTTGCTCACTTTGTGTTGTTGAAGTAAAAGGAGCAAGGACACTCCTCAGGGCCTGTGTTACTGAAGTTATTAACAATATGGAAATCTTTACAGATACGCCCAGGGTTAAGAAGGCCCAACGTATTAATCTTGAGCTCATACTCGCAAATCATCCGCTTGACTGCATGACTTGCGACAAGGATGACGATTGTATCCTTCAGGATCTTGCGCGTCAGTTCGGAATAGAAAAGAGCAGATTCCTCTCGCCTGATCAGGTGCCAGACAAAAAACAAGCAGCCCCATGGCAGGTCAATCCGTTTATTGAATTCAATCCTGAGAGGTGTGTACTTTGCGGCAGGTGCGTGAATGCCTGCTCTAACCAGGCAAACCTTGAGGCGATCGGTTTTGCGTTAAGGGGCCATCGCCAGAAGATCTCTACGCCTTTTTCCAGGCCCCTGGAGCAGACGGGTTGTCAGTTTTGCGCTGCGTGTGTTCAGGCCTGTCCCGTTGCCGCGCTAATTGAAAAACCGCGCATAGGAAAAGGAAAATTAAAGGATTTGGTGCCAAGCGATACCGTGTGCGCGTATTGTGGGGTGGGATGCAATATCAGGATTTATAAAGATAAGAATAATGAACTTATTATGGCGAAGGGAATAGAAAATTCCAGGATAAACGATGGACGGCTTTGCGTAAAAGGCAGATTCGGTTATGAATACATAAATAGCGGCGATAGGCTTACAAGCCCGCTTATTAAAGAAAATGGAAAGTTCCGGAAAGCCAGCTGGCAGGAGGCAATAAAATATACCGCAGATAAGCTGAATGAAATAAAAACCAGACACGGCGGTGATGCAATCGGCGTCCTTGGTTCTTCGCGTTGCACGAATGAGGATAATTATATTATACAAAAATTTGCCCGGGCGGTTATAGGCACAAACAATGTGGATAACTGCGCGCGGCTGTGCCATTCATCGACCGTTGCGGGACTGGGGCTTGCCTTTGGCGCCGGGGCAGCGACGAATTCCATAGTAGATATCACAGATTCTGATGTTATGTTCATCATAGGTTCAAATATGGCAGAGACGCACCCTGTGATTGCGCAGATCGTAAGGGCGCACAAGAAAAAGACCGGTGCAAAAATTATTGTATGCGACCCGAGATATGTCGGCATAGCAGAGGTAGCGGATATTCATATCCAACATTTTCCCGGGACCGATGTCGCACTTTTAAACGGCATAATAAAATTGATACTTGATAAAGGGCTGGAGAATAAAAAATTTATAGAAGAGCATACGGAAGGTTTTGAGGATGTCAAAAAGATTACCGGCAAATATGATTTAAAGACCGTATGTAAGATTACCGGCGCAGAGGCCCAAAAGATTGAGGCTGTCTCAGATATGATCGGTAATGCAAAGAATATGATGACATTTTTTACTATGGGTATTACCCAACACACCACAGGCGTGGATAATGTCTTGAGCGTCGCGAATCTTGCGTTATTGACCGGTAATATAGGTAGGCGCGGCGCAGGTGTAATGCCTTTAAGGGGCCAGGCAAATGTTCAGGGCTCCTGCGATATGGGTGCGCTCCCAAATGTCTTCCCCGGGTACCAAAAGGTAAGCGATCCTAAGGTAAGGGAGAAATTTAAAAATGCCTGGGGAGTTGAATTATCGGCAAAACCCGGATTGCCCGTATCCGAATTTGCCGAAGAGGCATTAAAAGGGAACCTAAAGGTAATATATATCATGGGCGAAAACCCCCTGATGACAGAGGCGGATATTAACCGCACAAGAGAGGGGTATAAAAAACTGGAATTTCTTGTGATGCAGAATATATTTCTTTCTGAAACAGCGGAAATTGCCGATGTGGTATTCCCGGCTGCCGCTGCCTACGAAAAAGATGGCGCATTTACTAATACTGACAGGACCGTCCAGCTCCTTAGGCCTACAAGGAAGAGACCTGAGGGCGCGAAGTTCGATTGGGAGATTGTCTGTGAGGTTGCAACTGCGATGGGTTACAAAATGGAGCACAAGAATACTAGAGAGATTACAGAGGAAATAGCGCGCCTTACGCCGTCATATGGAGGAATTCATTACGATAGGTTGCAGGAGACCGGCCTGCAATGGCCCTGTTTAGACAAGGAACATAATGGCACACTATTTTTGTATGAAAATGGGGTTTTTAAAAAGCCTAATAAAAAAGGAAAATTCTCCGCTCTGGAATACAAGCCGGCAAAGGAACTAACAGACAAGGAATACCCTTTGATACTTACGACAGGCAGGATGCTTTATCACTTTCACTCAGGTAATGAAACAAGAAGGGTAAAGGCCATTAATAAATTTGTACCAAGAAATTATGTAGAGATAAACCCTGAGGATGCAAGGCGCTTAAAGATCAAAGATAATGACCGGGTTAAAGCCTCAACAAGGAGAGGAAGTATTTCATTGCATGCGCGGGTATCCGAACGCCCCAAGAAAGGCGTGATATTTATTCCTTTTCATTTTAGAGAAGCAGCAGCGAATGTTTTGACAAATCCCGTTCTGGATCCCGTTTCGAAGATACCGGAGTACAAGGTGTGCGCGGCTAATATTGAGCTTGCAAAAATGGAGAAATGAATTTTATGAAATTAGGGGCGGCAATCTTAGCAGGAGGCAAAAATTCAAGGATGAAAGGCCGGAACAAGGCCTTTATTAATATAAATGGCATGAATATTATTGATGGGGCGATAGAGGTTTTAAAAAAGAGATTTGATGAAATTACCATCGTGACCAATTCACCCGAAGATTACCTGCTTTATAGAAATGATTGCGCCATTGTTACGGATATCATAAAAGACAAAGGGCCCCTTTGCGGTATTCATGCCGGCCTTGCGCATACCTCCAACGACGGTGTTTTTTTTATCGCCTGCGATATGCCATTTTTGCATAACGGTTTAATAGATAATCTGACAGAGGCCATACAGGGTACGGGGTTTGACTGCGTCCTCCCATATACCGATAGGGGCCAAGAGCCACTCTTCGCAATTTATTCTAAAAAGATGGTTCCAAAATTGGAAAAGTTTCTGCGCGGAGACAACTATTCAATCAAGCGGTTTCTTAAAGGGTGTAGCTGTAAACATATTAAGGTTTGCTCAGGAGGCTCAGATTTATTTTACAATATAAATTCCTTAGAAGATCTGGAAAGGATAACGGCATATGAAAGTAAAGTCTAAGATATGGCTTGAGAAAAACGGAGAGCTTGTCATAGGGGAAGGAAAATCCCGGCTTTTAAAGGTTATTAATCAGACAGGCTCTATTAACAAGGCCGCTAAAAAAATGGGTGTTTCTTTCAGGCACGCCTGGGGATGCCTGACAGCAATAGAAAAACGCTTAGGGGTAAAACTTATAGAGAGGTCGCGCGGAGGAAGAGGCGGAGGCGGTTCTATTCTTACCCCGGCCGCCAAAAGGTTAATCCGTAAATATGATAAGTTGAGGGATAGCGTTATCACGTTTACGGATGCCGCGTATAAGAGAATATCCAGTTAAATGGAAGTAAAAATTGTAAAAATAGACAACAAGAAAAGAGGCGAGCATAGGGATATAGTGGCCGATGAGGTCCCATTGACAATTCATGTCAACGGGAAGGAGCTCGTTACCTTTTTGTGCAGTCCCTGCGATTTACGGGAGCTGAGCGTAGGATTCCTGTATTCATCCGGTTTGATAAAATTTATGGATGATATAGAAAATATCACGATCGATAATCAGAATTGGATTTCGCATGTTGCTTTAAAAAATAAGGACGACCTTTCCCGCCTTGTGTTTAAAAGGTTATATACCTCAGGTTGCGGCAAGGGGACGCTTTTCTACAATAGCCTCGATTTTATGAATAAAAAGAAGACAGAGAGCAATTTTAAGATTTCGCAGGATAGGATTGTAGAGTTGATAAATATATTCCAGAAAGGTTCTGTTACCTTCAACCAGACAGGAGGGTCGCATAGCGCTGCGTTAAGCAACGGTAAGGATATCCTTGTTTTTAAGGAAGATATCGGCAGGCATAATGCCGTAGACAAGGTTATAGGTGAGGCATTAATCAGGAATTTGAGCATGAGGGATTCTATAATATTGAGTTCCGGACGTATCTCAAGTGAGATAATATTCAAGGTCCAGAAGAGCGGGGCCGCGTTTATAATTTCAAGAGCCGCACCAACCAATCAAGCCATTAGATTGGCAAGGGAATGTAATCTGACACTGGTAGGTTTTGTTAGAGGTCAGAGGATGAATATATATTCCTCTCCTGAGAGGGTTATATGAGGAAAGGTTTTATTAAGATATTGGCGTTATCGGCACTCTTTTTAGCCGTATCCGCCTTTAAGGCGCAAGGAAACATAAAAATAGCCGTCACAACAAGCATAGAAAATACGGGCCTCTTGGATGTGTTACTGCCCGTCTTTAAAGAAAGGTATGGAATAGAGATACATGTAATCGCGGCAGGAAGCGGGAGATCGCTTAAGCTGGCTGAAAATGGAGATGTAGATCTGGTTCTGGTGCATTATCCTAAAATAGAAAAGGAATTTATAAAACAAGGTTTCGGAATTGATAGAAAAAGTGTTTTTTACAATTATTTTGTTGTGGTAGGGCCGAAGGCAGATCCTGCCGGAATCAAAAATTCAAGAACAGCGAATGACGCATTCAGAAAATTGGTAGCCGGAGGAGTTATATTTATTTCCCGGGGGGATAATTCAGGAACGCATGGCAAGGAGATGGAAATCTGGGACACAATTAATTTCTCACCAAGAGGGCAATGGTATATAGAAACAGGGCAGGGTATGGGAC
>JABMQH010000187.1 GCA_013203355.1 Candidatus Omnitrophota bacterium
CCCTCATCTTTTTGGCCTTTTTCAGGAGTCCAAATTTTCCCCTTAGCATTAACTTTTTTTATCTCTTCTTCTACTTGAGAAGTATCAACATTTGGGATCTCGCAGCTGGTAATTTCAATTTCCCAACCACCCTCTTTATTAGCGGGTTTTAATGAGACTTGGGGAGGAATTGCCGCCTTAAGCTGGTGCTCTTTTATGGCATCGGAATAGCCCTGACTGGCAATTTTTTGCACCATAACTTGGTTAACTTTAGTTTTGTCGACCTTTTTTTCAACAACATTTTCCGGAGCCTTCCCTTTTCTAAAGCCCTTTACATCTATTTGTGAAGAAAGTTCGACCAAAGCGGCCTTTTTAACTACTTTTAGTTCTTTGGAGTCAATCTTTATAGTAATTACAAAAACAGAATCCTTTTGTTTTTGTAAATTTGTTTGCAATTTCATGACTGTAGTCTAATAAAGTAACATATAAATGTCAAACCTAAAATTATTGGCTTGACAACCCGTTCAATCTATGGAACCATAGATTTTAGTAGAGTTGTTAATATGCATGAAATATAAATTATTTTTGCTTGGGTTTTTCATTATTTCTGCGCCAGCCTTAATTTTAGGAGAGATTTTTTTGTTAACAAACAAATCTTTTTCTCAAATTACTTCCAAGAAAATTATTTCCCCGATTGCTGCTGTTGACTATAGTCAATCAGTTGAATCAACCAAACAAATTCTTTCACCCAAGGAGGCGCAAAATTCTAGTATGGATACGACGATTGTTGGGGCTGACGCTAGACCATTTCTAATGAAAGCCTATTTGGATAAATACAGTTCTCCCTTAGCAGCGTTTTCTGATCTTATTTTTGATGTATCCCAAAAATATGGAGTTGACTATCGCCTGATTGTAGCGATTGCTCAGCAAGAGTCAAATCTTTGTAAAAAATCACCGCCAAACTGTTTTAATTGCTGGGGAGTAGGTATTCATTCTCGAGGAACGATGTGTTTTGATGATTACCCTCAAGGAATTGAATTCATGGGCAACTATTTGAGAACAGAATATTTAGATAAAGGGAGGCAAACACCAGAAGAAATTATGGGAAAATATTGTCCGCTTTCTGACGGTTCTTGGGCTTTTGGAGTTCGCCAGTTTATGGCTGACATGGAATAACCAGGGAGGTAATGTGAGTGATTTCAAATTTTTATGATGATAATTCCTTTGACTATACTCGCTATTGGGAGGAAAGAGAGTATGAGCATTTCTCTGAGAGAATTGCTCTGGAAAGATTAATTGAATATATTCCCCAAGAATACAGAAATTCCATAATTGATGTTGGTGCGGGCTTTGGCCGTTTGACTAAAATTTACGCCCCTTATTTTAAAAGATGCTATCTTATTGACCCCTCGACAAGGCTGATTAGTTTGGCAAAAAAAAGGCTGTATCGTTTTAAAAAAATAAAATTTAAAAAAGGTCGGGGTGAAAAAATTCCATATAAAAAGAAAAGGTTTAATGTCGCTTTAATGGTTCGCGTTTCGCATCATCTTAAATTTTTGTCAAAAGCACTTAATGAAATAAGCAGAGTCCTTCCTCCGGGAGGCTATTTCATCTTCGAATATCCGAATAAAATTAATTTTAAAGCTAAGACTATAGGGGCAGCTTCTCATAAAAAACCAAAAGAAATTTTTAGTCAAAAGCCGATCAATTTAAGTTCAAAAAAGAAGGGCGCGATCCCCTTTTATAATTATCATCCGAACTGGGTTGAAAGCTTAGTGGAAAATAAGGCTTTTGAGATAATATCCAGGCTATCGGTTTCTAACTTGAGATCAAGCTTTTTAAAGAAAATTATCCCATTGAAAACCCTTTTGTTTTTAGAAAGAATTCTGCAATCTTTTCTAGAAAAAATTAACTTTGGCCCGAGCATTTTCCTTTTATTAAGAAAAAAGTCTGATAATTAGTCTTCCTTGACATTACTATAAGATATTAGTATAATAATACTCAGATCCCAGGGTTAGCTTTTTATTAAGTCGACTCTGGGATTTTCTTTAAAATCTTCAATTAATTATTAAAAACAAAAAAATGATTAAAAGAGCTTTTTCTATTTTCGTTTTTATTGTTCTCGCCTTATTTTCAAGCACAAAAGCTGCTTTTGCAGGCGATGTTGCTGGAAGTTCGGCTATGCCTAAAAAAATGGTAATTGATGATCAAATTGATTGGCGAGAGCTAAAACTATATGCTTTTTTAAAGAAAAAAGACTCGTCTTTAGCTCGTTATTCAGCCGATTTTATTCAGGCAGCTGATGCCTGGGGAATTGACTGGCGCCTGCTTCCGGCTATTGCTGGATTAGAGTCTTCTTTTGCAAAACGAATGGTGCCTGGCACCTATAATGCTTATGGTTGGGGCGGTGGTTATATTGTTTTTGATAACTGGGCGGACTCAATCGAACATGTTTCTAAAAGGCTAAGGGAGATTTATTATGATAACGGTCTAATTACCCCAACTCAGATTGGTCCGGTTTATGCCCCACCTAACCCTCGTTGGGGCAATTTGATCGCCTCAATCATAAACCAGATATAAGTAAAACTTTTGTGTTTCTGGCTGATTTTCTTTGCCAATGATAAAATAATACATATTGCCGAAGTGGCGGAATTGGCAGACGCGCACGGCTTAGGACCGTGTGGGGTAACCCTTGGGGGTTCAACTCCCTCCATCCGCAAATAAATGGTGCAAGGGAGGTGAAGCTCGCGAGCGCCGACTAACAGAAGGAAAAGGGTCCGATCCGGACCCGACAGCGAGCGAGGGGAGCTTACGCAGGTCTGTCAATCAGACGGACCGTAGTAAGCAACTCCCTCCATCCGCAAATAAATGGTGCAAGGGAGTTGAAGCTCGCGACCGAAGGGAGTGCCTTTCGGGGATGAAGCTTGGGCCGAGCGCCGAAAGCGTAAGATTGATTTTAAGCGGGAGTAGCTCAGTGGTAGAGCACAACGTTGCCAACGTTGGGGTCGCGGGTTCGATGCCCGTCTCCCGCTCCATATGTAGATGAGGGAACTAATTAAGATACTTCGGCAGCTATCCGCCTGTGGCGGATTTAACGCTGCCTCAGTATCAAATTCACGACGTAAATTTGAAAGGAGAAGTAATAAATGAAGATTATGGATTTTCTGAATGAGAAGGCAACCTCCGCGGGCCTTAAAGCACAAGACAAGCAGGGGGTGATAAGAGAACTCGTGGATTTGCTTTTCAAGGCAGGAGCGATTAAGGACAAAGAAGAGCTGAATAACACCCTTTTGTCAAGAGAGGCCCTAGGTTCTACGGGGATAGGCCAAGGCATAGGTATCCCGCATGGCAAGTCTGATAAGGTTAAAGACCTTGTCGCTGCGTTTGGTCTTTCGCGAAAAGGCGTAAATTTTGATTCATTAGATGGAGAGCCGGTATATATCTTTTTTCTGCTAGTAGCACCGGAAGAATCCGCAGGCCCGCACTTAAAGGCCCTTGCAAGGATTTCAAGGCTTCTTAAAGACAAACACTTTAGAGATCTCCTGAAAGAGGCAAAGGACGAAAAAGCTATTATCAAGATCATTAAGGACGAAGACGACAAGAAACAATATTAATTGCTAATTAAGAAAGGCCCTATAAACTTATTATGAAATTATTAAAGTGGTTTTACCCCGGGATGAAGATCAAGCGTTGGATAGCCCTTACTGTGTTTGGCACCACTATGTTATCCATGGGTTTCGTTATTATTATTTCCGAAGAACAAGGGCAGGCGAGTTTAGGAACCAGTATAGTTATTATTATCGGTATCATAGCGCTTATTACAGGCGTTAAAAGAATCATCAATTCTTTGATAACAATATTTTTACCTGAGAGAGAGAAAGATTTAGTCGACATTGTCTATAAGAAGCGGCAACTCGAAAAAGGACCCAGGATCGTTGCCATAGGCGGCGGGGTAGGTTTTACTACAGTACTGCGCGGCCTTAAAGAATATACAAATAATATTACCGCTGTGGTGACCGTAATCGATGAGGGGCGCGTATCAAGCCGCATGCAGGCCCAATCCGATATACCACCACCTGCCGGCGTAAGGGAATCCTTGATTGCTCTGGCTGATGCCGAACTGGTGGTAGGAAACCTGTTTCATTATAGATTCAAAAAGGGCACAGAACTCTGGGGTTATAATTTCGGAGATCTTTTTTTAACTGCCATGTCAGGGGTAATGGGTGATTTCGACAGGGCTGTTAAAGAATCCAGCAGGGTCTTGGCGATAAGGGGACAAGTGGCCTTATCTACCCTAGCAAAGGTTTCATTGATCGCTCACCATGCAGATGGGGCAGAGACCATAGGCAAAGAAAATATCCTTAATAGCACCAACCCGATCAAAAGGGTTTATCTTAGGCCGCAATCGGCAAAGGCTACGCAAGAGGTGGTGAGCGCACTTCTAAAGGCAGAGGCTATAGTTTTTTGTCCCGGCAGCCTTTACACAGAACTCATGCCGGCCCTTCTGGTGGGTGGAGTAAAGGAAGAGCTTTTGAATTCAAAGGCAGTTAAAATATATATTGCGAACATCATGACAAAATCAGGTGAAACCGATAATTATAAAACAAGCGACCACCTAAAGGGTATTGCCGAGCACGTAGGACAAAATTTAGTAAATTACTGCATTGTGAATAGAAACCGGATTTCCGCAGAGCAGGTGAAGAGGTACGAACAGGAAGGAGCCGAGGTAGTCCCGGTTGATAAGGAGGGTTTAACCAAATTTGGATGTAAGGTTATCGAAGAATCAATAATCGATAAGACCAGCGGGCCTGTTCGGCACAACCCCTTGAAACTGGCAGAAATTATCCTTAATTTAATAAGTGAATCCAAAAAGGCGAAGGTTCATAGCAAATAAGATAAGGTGGATCGTAAATGGTAGTAGAGAGAACATTGGTTATCAAACAGAAACAGGGGCTGCACGCAAGGCCTGCTGCATTATTTGTCCAGACTGCAAATAAGTTTGATAGTGATATCTCTGTAAAAAAAGGCAATCAAGAGGTAAACGGCAAGTCTATCATGGGGATATTGATGCTTGCCGCAGAAACAGGGAGCCAGATTTATATCAAGGCCGAAGGTGACGATGCAGAAAAGGCAGTTGAAGAACTTGCGAAGCTGATATTAGGGGAAACGAACGGCGAAAAATGAACTCAGCCCCTCCTAAAACACAATACATATATTTGCTAAGGGGCTTAAGAAAAAGGTGGTGTTATATTAGCTATATGAGTAGTTTAAGTTTAGTAACAGGAGGGGCGGGATGAAGCAGAGAATATTAAGAGGCATACCGGCCGCACCGGGCATAAGTATAGGGAAGGCATTTCTGTTTGACACGAAGGAAATGAGCCAAGTCGTAAAAAGACCTATCCTGGAAGAGGATATCCCTTCTGAGGTACGCCGATTTAAAGAGGCATTAAATAAGACGCGGCACGAACTTACAAAAATAAAAGACAAAATTTCCCGCGAGATAGGAGCTGAGCACGGTGAAATATTCAGCGCTCATCTTTTGGTGTTGGAAGACAGCATGTTTATAGATGAAGTAATAACAAAGGTCAAGAAAGAACGCCTTGTTGTGGAATATGTCTTTCAGGATGTTTTGAAGAAATACGTAAAGGCATTTTCCAAAATAGATGATGAGTATCTGAGAGAGAGGATTAGCGATATAAATGATGTAGGAAGACGTATAATCAAGAATCTGCTTGGAGCGAGGCAACCCTCTTTAGGTGAATTAAAGGAACAGGTTGTTGTAATTGCCTATGATCTATCGCCATCACATACCGCCAGCATGCACAAACGAAGCGTGATCGCTTTTGCCACCGATATAGGCGGAAGGACTTCGCATACAGCGATTATGGCAAAATCTCTGGAGATACCTGCCGTTGTTGGTCTTGAGGAAGCGACCCTTTTTATAAAAAATGGCGAGCCTGTTATTGTAGACGGAAATAAAGGCATAGTCATAATTTATCCCACCCAGGAAACCATTAAATCATATGAGTTACAAAAGAAGGGGTTTGAAGAATACGAACGCAGCTTATTAGGTTTCCGGGATCTTCCGTCTCAAACCTTGGATGGGCACAAGGTAAGGATCATGGCGAATATTGAGCTGCCGGAGGAAATTCCCTCTATAATATATCACGGCGCTCAAGGAATAGGCTTGTATAGAACCGAGTATTTTTATATGAATAGAACTGATCTGCCCAAAGAGGATGAGCAGTATGAAGCATATAAGGTCGTTGCCCAGAAGATAGCCCCGCTCTCAGTTACTATAAGGACGATGGACTTGGGCGGGGACAAATTTTTATCACATCTTGAAGTACCTCATGAAATGAATCCCTTTTTGGGTTGGAGGGCAATTAGATTCTGTCTTGCCAGGCCGGATATATTTAAGGTGCAATTGAGAGCAATCTTAAGGGCCTCTGTGCACGGTAAGCTGAAGATGATGTATCCTATGATTTCCGGTTTGGAGGAATTAAAACAGGCGAATGTAATCCTGAACGAAGCAAAGGAAGAGTTGAGAAAAAAAGGCATTCCGTTTGACGAAAATATAGAAGTCGGTGCGATGATTGAAATACCCTCTGCGGCAATGACTTCAGACCTCTTGACAAAAGAGGCCGATTTCTTTAGCATAGGCACAAATGATTTAATTCAATACTCCATCGCGGTTGATAGAGTGAATGAGAAAATTGCATATCTTTATGAACCGACCCATCCCGGCGTTTTGAGACTGATAAAGAGTGTAATTGAGAACGGTCACAAGGCAGGTGTTTGGGTTGGTCTGTGCGGTGAAATGGCAGGCGAGCCGGAACTGGCACTTATACTTTTAGGTTTTGGCCTGGATGAGTTTAGTATGTCTTCCGTGACCATCCCCGAGGTAAAAAGGATAATCAGAGCTACTACGTTACAGCAGGCGAAAGAGATCGCAGAAAAGGCGCTTACCCTCTCTACAGGTAAAGAGATTGAGGAATTCGCCAGGACTAAATTGAAGGAGATATTATCAAATGCATCAGACCCGAAAACTTAACAATCTGGACAACTCCGAATACATACAGAAACTCGATAAGTCGAGTATGATGGCTATATTATTAGACTTCCCGTCTCAGTTAAGAGAGGCCCTTGATGCTGTAGGCGTTCAGCGCCTGTATCCGAAGGATGGGCTTTCAAATTGTGTCTTTGCAGGTGTCGGGGGTTCGGCAATCGGCGGTGAGGTCACAAGGTCCTGCCTTTTGGATGAGATCAAAATACCGTTTATCGTCAATAGAGATTATTTTGTCCCAGGATTTGTTAATTCAAAGACGCTGCTGTTCATAAGCAGTTATTCCGGGAACACGGAAGAGACGATAAGTGCCTATAAGGACGGGCGAAAGAAAAAGGCAAAGATCGTCGTAATAACAAGCAACGGGAAGCTGGAGGCGCTGGCAAAGGAGGATGGTTACCCGATAATAAAAATTCCTGCCGGCATGCCGCCAAGGTGCGCACTTGCTTATTCATTTGTACCGGCCATAGTAGTTATTTCAAAGATTGGATTAGTCGGCGATAAGCAAAGGGATATTAAGGAAGCGGCTAATATTACCAGTAGTTTAAGAGATGGGCTCATAGGCCCGAATGTTTCCTCAAAAGAAAATGAGGCAAAAAGAATAGCCTCTGTCCTGACTGGAAGGATGTGTACGGTGTATGGCGCATCAAAGAATCTGGATTGTGTCATAACAAGATGGCGGAATCAGTTCAATGAAAACTCAAAATCATTTGCGGCCAGTCATGTTCTTCCCGAAATGAATCACAACGAAATTGTGGGTTTTAGCTACCCGAAAAGATTACTGAAGGACATGGTTGTGGTTTTTCTCAGGGATAAAGGGGACCATGCCCGTGTAAATAAGAGGATAGAGATCACGCGCTCTATAATAAACAGAAAGGTTCACAAGATTATCGAGGTGAACTCTAGGGGCGATGGATTGATTGCCAGGATCTGTGGTTTGACGTATATCGGTGATTTTGCCAGCTTCTACCTCGCGATTTTGAACGGGGAAGACCCAACGCCGGTAGATGAAATTTCTTATCTGAAAAAAGAGCTGTCGAAAAGGAGGAGCGCATGACGATTGTGATTCTGGCGGCCGGTTACGCAACAAGGCTTTACCCGCTGACATTGAATAAGCCAAAACCGCTTCTTCCCGTAGGTGGGAAGCCTATACTTGAGCATATCTTTGACAAGATTAGTGAATTGAACAATGTCGGGAATTGCTATATAGTAACAAATCAAAAATTTTTTAAAGATTTCAAAGATTGGGCCGGCACATTTAAATTCAAGGCCCCTATAGAAGCTATTAACGATGAGACAACAACAAACGAGAACCGGCTCGGCGCTATCAGGGATATAGAATTTGCAATCAAGAAAAAAGGCATAAAAGACGACCTTTTAGTTATAGGCGGGGACAATCTGTTTGAATTTAGCTTAAAGGGTTTTGTTAATTTTGCCGAAGCCCATAAGCCGAGCTCCTCTTTAGCCATTTTTGATATCGGCGAAAAGGAAAAGGCAAGCCTTTACGGTGTCATCAAAATTGACTCATCATCCCAGGTAGTGAATTTTGAAGAAAAACCCCCTAAGCCACAATCAACCTTCATCGCAACATGCGTTTATTATTTTCCTGGCGAAAAAGTAAATCTAATATCAAAATTTTTGTCATCCAGCAATAAGTCCGATGCGCCGGGGAATTATATCAAATGGTTAAGTGAAAATGAAGAGGTCTATGGTTTTGCGTTTAAGGAAAAGTGGTATGACATAGGCGATAAGTCATCATACGAACAAGCCGGTAGAGGATATAAAGCAGAAAAATAAAAAGGAGTAATAACAAAACATGACAAGCAGAAAGAAACAGATAGCAAAACATAAGTATTTATTTACTTCCGAAAGTGTAACGGAAGGGCACCCTGATAAGGTCTGCGACCAGATATCAGATGCGGTCTTAGATGAGATCCTAAGCAAAGACCCAGATCCTACCAGTAGCAGGGTTGCGTGTGAGACATATGTGACGATGGGGCTTTTGGTAATAGGCGGTGAAATTACCACTGAGTCCTATGTCGACATACATAAGATGTGCCGAAATGTCCTGAAGGAAATAGGTTATACGCACCCTAAGTATGGCTTTGACCATCATACATGTGCCATATTGAATGCGATACATACGCAATCTCCGGATATTGCCAGAGGCGTTGCTCAAGGTGGTGCGGGCGATCAGGGTATGATGATAGGTTATGCCTGCAAAGAGACGCCTGAGCTGATGCCGCTTCCGATTTCGCTCTCACACAAATTGTGTATGCGGCTTGCAGAGGTAAGAAAGAAGCATATATTGAAATACCTGGGGCCCGACGGAAAAGCGCAGGTTACCGTGGAATATCATGACGGAAAGCCAAAAAGGGTAACCTCGGTCGTGCTGGCCAGCCAGCATACGGAAGAGGTTGTAGATAAGAAGAGAGATGCGATGGCAGAGGACGCGAGGAAAGAGATCATAGAAAAAGTAGCAAAACCTGTCCTTAAGGATTACATTAATAAGGAGACGAAATATTACGTAAATCAGACGGGTAAGTTTTTAGTAGGTGGTCCGCAATCGGATACAGGAATGACCGGCCGCAAAATAATAGTGGACACATACGGCGGTTCCGTATCACATGGTGGCGGCGCATTTTCAGGGAAGGACCCCACCAAGGTCGACCGATCGGCAGCCTATATGTCTAGATACATCGCAAAAAATCTGGTGGCAGCCGGGATAGCCGATAAACTTATGGTTCAGCTGGCATATGTCATAGGAAAGGCCGAACCCTTATCCCTTATGGTAGATACTTACGGAACGGGTAAGCTTAGCGACGATAAGATCGTTAAGATCA
>JABMQH010000188.1 GCA_013203355.1 Candidatus Omnitrophota bacterium
GGTTACCTTCTGGCCAGGGCCCTTTCTCCGGGAAGAGCGTCTGAGGGAAAGGTTCTTTTAGGCGTTACCGTGGTATTTCTGGCTTTGGTCTGGGGTTTTATCGACGAACTCCACCAGTCATTTATTCCGATGCGCGATGTTAGCTCGCTTGATATCGTTGCTGACTGTATCGGGGCTGCCGCAGGGGGAAGTTTGCGGCTTTTAACTCATGGCGAATTAGGGAATAAGGTATGAAACTAAACAGTATATATAACGGTTTGATCTGGCTCGGATTGACCGCAATACTCGTTTTCACGCCGCTGGCACGGGGCGCGGTGCGGGTCTGGTCGATTACGCCGGTCTTGCTTGTTGTTACGGTGCTCGTATTTGCGTGGCTGCGGAGGGTTAATAACGCGAAACTAAAAAATAAGTTGACATCTTTTTACAAGTCTAATATAATAAACGAGTGTCTAATACATTAGACTGATAGGTATTGTGGGAATATGAAAAAGAAGAAAACAGGCAGTATATTCAACGCTACAAACTCGCAGAAGGTATTGGATTTCCTTGCGTCCAATCCTGGCAAGGAATATCTTTCAAGCGAGATCCAGAAAGCGACTTTTATAAGCCGGGCAGGAGCATACTTCGCCCTTAAAGAGCTTAGCAAGGAAGGGCTTGTCTCAAAACAAAAAAAAGGAAAATTTCTATTGTATTCTATAATTTATAACGATTCAGCCATAAAACAGTTTAAGGTTCTTCAAAACGTACTGATACTTCGCCCGCTTGTTTCAAAACTTAAACCCTCGTCAAAGAAGATAGTCCTTTACGGGAGCGCCTCACGCGGTGAAAATGATCCATCAAGCGATATCGATTTATTCATATTATCAAAAGAACCGGATGAGACGAAAAAGATTATCTCATCTGTAAAAACGAAGAAAAAAATGCAAACAGTAATCAAGACTCCCGCAGAGCTTGCCGACTTCAAAAAGGATGAGAAAGTTTATTATAGTGAGGTCGAAAGAGGGGTTACTCTTTGGGAGGAAACAGAATGAGTTTAGAATATGATAATTGTATAAAGCGAGGCAAAATAAAACCGTTCTCAAGAGGCAAGGCGCTGGTCTCCAAGGAATTTGTAACTGCTAAATTAGATCTTGAAAGGGCAGGAAAGACATATAAGGAAAGTGATTTTAAGTGGGCGACAATCCAGATTTATTATTCAATGTTTCATAGTGCGCGAGCGCTGCTTTACGCGCAAAACTTGCGTGAACATAGCCACTACTGTCTTTTTCAGGCTATGAAATCGTTATATGTGGACACAAAGAAGATGCCGGGCTACTATGTCGAGGTATTCCAGGAAGCGAAGGATTTGAGGGAGGACGCCGATTATTATAATCGATGGTCTCAAAAAGGGTGCGAAAAGTTGCTTAAAGCCGCTGAAAAATTCCTGGAAAAAGCAAAGTCAATCATAAGCAAATAACCTTCCAACCGAAAAATCCCAGAGACGGTGTCGTTTTACACAGGGTAGTGTCCCGAAATTGAAGAAGATAAGGTTAGATCAATATGGGGGAGAGAATATATAACGGTTTGATCTGGCTCGGGTTGAGCGCGATACTCGTTTTTACGCCGCTTGCGAGGGGTGCGGTGCGGGTCTGGTCGATAACGCCGGTCTTGCTTGTTGTTACGGTGCTCGTATTTGCGTGGCTGTGGAAGCTCAATAACAGCCCACAGCCCACGGTACACAGCCCGCGGTTTTATAAGACACCGCTGGACATTCCTATCCTTGTTTTTGCTTTGCTTGCGGTTGTATCCCTTGTTTTTTCCATATACAAATATGCAAGCTTCTATGCGTTACTGCGCCTTCTAAGCTATGTCGGTATTTACTACCTCATCGTGAATAATTACAGCCGTGGATTGCGGAGGTATTTGATCGCGCTTGTAATATGCCTCGGGACAGGGCTTTCGATTTACGGGCTTTTACAGTATTTTGGCGTTCTGCCTCACGCCTGGTGGATACCGAATGACTTTTTGGCAGCGACATACGTCAATCATAATCATTTTGCCGGGTATTTAGAACTCGTGATACCGGTAACAGCGGGGGTGTTGATAGGAAAAATAACCCATGCCACTTCCGAGAAGCCCCGCACTTTCGGCGCGGTCCGCCTCGGAGGCGTTGTATTGGCATTAGTTATTATGGTGGTGGCTTTTGTGTTTACCCAGTCACGGGGGGCGTGGATTAGTCTGGTGATTTCACTTTTTGTCATGAATGTTATTCTAATCAAGCGGAAAATACTGAAGCCCAAAAGCATTGCGGTTTTAATTTTAGCCATAGCGCTTGTTCTTTCTTTCGCTTGTTTTAAAGAAGGTAAAGTTTCAGAGCGTATTGATA
>JABMQH010000189.1 GCA_013203355.1 Candidatus Omnitrophota bacterium
CTAAAATCCCTAACGGATAGGCTGGCGAATGAATATAAAAAGCGATTTATCGGATCGCCCGTAGTGGTCTTGGTGGAGATGAGAAGGGATAAAGACGCAGGCCTTCTCATCGGATACACGGATACCTATATTAAACTGGCCTTTGATGGTCCTGACGAGTTAAGAGGGGGCCTTAAGATTATGATTTTGGAAGACTCTTTCTTGCAGGAAGAATGGGTGGGCGAAAGGGAAACGCTTTGAAAAAAAGACATAAGACATGGATAGATTTCAAAAAGGAATTCATAACCTACGTCAAGAAACACACCTTGTTTATGTCTGTCTTTCTGATAATAATATCAGCCTTCCTTGTTTACAATAATAGTTTAAATGGCCAATTTGTGTGGGATGATTATGAATGGGTAAGAGATAACACATATATAAAAAGCTGGTCTAACACATCAAAAATTTTCACAAAAGGTTTAGGTAGAGATGCAGGAAAACAAGATCTTTTTTATCGCCCGATTCAGACATTGACTTATATGCTGGATTATTCTTTGTGGAAGTTAAATGTTCAAGGATATCATTTCACAAACATCCTGTTGCACGCGTTAGCCGCATTAAGCCTCTATTGGTTAATTACCATTCTTTTTAATAATAGGTTCCTATCTTTGTTCACGAGCTTGATGTTCGTTATCCATCCCGTGCATACCGAGGCAGTGGCGTATATATCAGGCAGGGCAGATTCCTTGGCCTTATTATTTATGCTTTTATGTTTCATATTTTATATCAAGCAACAATGCAAGAATGCCACAAGTGGCTATTATATCCTTATGGTATTAAGTTATACACTGGCCCTCTTATCCAGAGAAAATAGCCTAATCCTGCCGGCGCTATTGATGCTATACCACTATAGTTTTAAAAAGAGATTTGAGATCAAAGAATTTCTTCCGATATTGCTAATTACGCTTATTTATATCTCTTTGCGAGTAACGGCATTAAAATTTTTCTTGCCCCACGCAGAAATCCCCACGACCTTATTCCAAAGGATGCCGGGATTTTTAGTTGCTATAGTGAATTACTTGAGACTGTTATTTCTACCCGTTGATCTACACATGGAATACGGCGCTAGATTATTCACATTCACTGATTATAGAGTGCTGTTGGGGGCTATAATGTTATTTGCGCTATTAGGTTACGCCTTTAAAAAAAGAAAAGATGATAAGTTAATCTCTTTTTCCATATTCTGGTTTTTCTTAACGCTGCTTCCTTCCTCCAATCTTTATCCCATCAACGCCTATATGGCCGAGCACTGGTTATATTTACCTTCAATAGGGGTATTTCTCATTTTGTCAAAAGGCATAGCTTATGCATATCAAAGTAAAGGTGCTAGAAATCTTACAATATGCCTTATAATAGTTCTATTGGCTTCTTATTTCTATTTGACAATAAAACAAAATGAGTATTGGAAGGAGCCCATATCCTTTTATGAAAGGACCTTAAAATATGCACCTGACTCACACAAGATTTACAGTAATCTTGGCGGTGCCTACAAAGATATTGGCAAAAAGGAAGAGGCAATGGCTTTTTTCAAAAAGGCAATAAAAATTAAGCCGGATTATGCATATGCGTACAATAATCTTGGATTCTTGCATTATAATATGGGGGAATGGCAAAAGGCCATAGCCTTTTATAAGAAGGCAATAGCAGTTGATCCTGATTTTGCAAGCGCATATTATAACCTGGGTATAGTATATCAAGATACGAGAAGGCCTAAAGAGGCCATAAGCATGTTTAATAAAACCATAGAGGCCGACCCTGATTTCGCAATGGCATACAATAATCTTGGCCATGCATATAGGGATAACGGCAAAGTTAAGGAGGCCATAGACTCATATAAAAGGGCAATAGAGACTGACTCTAATTTTGCAGCTGCCTACAATAACCTTGCTAATGCGTACTCTCAAACTGGCAAGAAACAAGAGGCCATTGCGCTGTATATTAGGGCAATTGAGATTGATGCCAATTGCGCAGAGGCATACAACGGTCTTGGTGTTGTATTCTACAATCTTGGCAGAATTAACGAAAGTATATCGCTATTCAGAAAGGCGATAACAATCAACCCCAATTTTACAAATTCATATAATAACCTTAATAAGGCATATAATAATATCGACAAGGACTGACGAAACCTAAACCCAGGGGCCTGACCTTGACAAATAGAAAGTCACATGATATACTTGCTCTACATTTGGAAGGGGAAGGTAAAATTTGACAGAGTTTTTCCAGAATATAAATTGGATAGACCTGTTGGTTGTAATTCTTTTAATCAGAAGTAGTTATATAGGTTTCGCGCGAGGGTTTGGTTGGGAGTTTTTTAGATTTCTTGGGGCAATTTCTGTAGTAATATTCCCCATATATTTTTATGAATATGGCGTCCAACTAATAAGCGACTACTTTCCTGTGTTAGATCCCTTGTCTAATCTAATTTGTTTTACCAGCCTTTATATCATACCCATATTAGTCTTTAAAATTATTAATGGGGTGGTAGATAAAATAAGGGTTATTAAAGTGGATACGTTTTCTATTCTCGGAAACGTTGGTGGGTTGTGCATTGGCTTTATGCGGGGCTGTATCTTGTTAAGCCTTTTATTGATAAGCCTGATATTCACCCAAATCCCTTATTTTGAGCAGTCGGTAAAAGGAAGGTCATATGCAGGTCGCTCGATTCTAATGATAGCGCCGTTTGTATATGATAACATAGCTGAGTTTTTTCCTGCCTTAAAATTTAGCAGCAGGAACGAAGCTATTAAGGAATTGACGGGTTTGAAAATCCGGTTGTC
>JABMQH010000190.1 GCA_013203355.1 Candidatus Omnitrophota bacterium
AACCGCTCCATTCAAGGCCGTCCTTACTCATGGCTTTGTCGTAGACGGTGAGGGCAAGAAGATGTCAAAGTCTACTGGAAATGTAATCTCCCCTCAGGATGTGATCAAGGATTACGGTGCGGACATATTAAGACTTTGGGTTGCCTCAAGCGATTACAGTGAAGATATACGGATATCAGATCAGATCCTGACAAGACTTGCCGATGCCTACAGGAAGATAAGGAATACCTATAGGTTTATTTTAGGAAATCTTACCGATTTCAACGCACAAAAGGATTCTGTTAAGCCGGAAGAGATGCTTGAAATAGACAGGTGGGCGCTTTCCGAGACATATAAGTTATTAGAATCGACCACTAGGTTTTACGATAAATTTTCATTTCATGATGTATTCCATTCTGTGTACAATTTTTGCGTTATACAGCTCTCATCTTTTTATCTTGACATTTTGAAGGACAGGCTGTATATTTCTCAAAAAAAGTCTAAAGAGAGGCGTTCAGGCCAAACAGCGCTCTTTGAAATATTGAATGTGATCACAAAACTGATGGCGCCTATTTTGGTGTTTACTACAGATGAGGTGTGGAGGGGCTTACACAAAGAGGACCAGGCAGGCAGCGTTCATTTCTCAAAATGGCCCAAGGAGGAAAAACTCAAAAAATTCTACGATAAGGAATTGGATGAGAAATGGGCCGTTCTTACCAAGGTTAGAGAAGAAGTCTTAAAGGCATTAGAGCTAAAGAGAAACACAAGCCTTATTGGCTCCAGCTTAGAGGCGAAGGTGTGGTTATTTAGCCCGGATGCACAATTGCAAGATTTGCTGAAGCGGTACAGCCATCTGTTGCATTCTGTATTTATAGTATCTGAGGTGGAGGTTGCTGGCGAGGAGTTAAAAGATGCTGTTAACTCGGCACAACTGTCTTTAACAGTGAAGGTTGACAAGGCGTCTGGTGAAAAGTGTTTAAGGTGCTGGAATTATAGCGAATCCGTAGGAAAAGATAATTCGCATCCATCGTTGTGCGAAAGATGCGTCAATACCATAGGAGGAGAGCCTAAATGAGGTCAAAGAGAAAAGCCAAGAAATCAAAAATCAAAGTTAAAAAGAAACTGAAGACAAAGGCCCGGAAGCTAAATAAAAGAAAGCAGAAAATAAAGGCTAAGGTGCGCATCGCCTCTTTGCAAAGCGAGAAACCCAAGACGAGCAAACTTTGGTCAAAAGGTGAACTCAAAAAATTTAAAGAGTTTTTGATTAAGCAAAGGACAAAGATTGTCAGTGAGTTAGAACATATCGCGAAGGAAACCCTGAAAAAATCTCAGAAAGATGCCTCCGGAGACCTGTCTGGATATACGCTGCATATGGCGGATATGGCAACTGATCATTACGACAGAGAGTTTTCTCTGGGCATTGTTTCTAGCGAGCAAGAAGTTATATATGAAATTGACGAGGCATTTAGGAGGCTAGAGGATGGCACATACGGTATCTGCTTTACCTGCGATAAACCAATTGGTAAGAGGCGTCTTAAGATAGTACCGCATGCAAAACATTGCATCTCCTGCCAACAAAAAGAGGAACTGATTCAGAAGAGGACGTAAAAGAGGGGTTTATGAAAATCGCAATTGTGGGACCGGGAGCAATGGGGTGCCTATTAGCCGCTTTTGCATCAAAGGCAGAACAAGATGTATATCTGGTAGATAAAAATGCGGAACGCGCAAAACGAATAAGACATAATGGTGTAAAGGTAGAAGGAATAAGCGGTGATTTTACAATAAAGATAAATTCAACCGCACAGCCAAAAGAGGTTGGGGTATGTGACCTGGTAGTTATATGTGTTAAGTCCTACGATACGGAAGAGGCAGCAAAGCTGGTTAAAGATTTAATTGGCGAAGCCACGCAGGTTTTGACATTGCAGAATGGGATCGGAAATCTTCAGATTCTAAATGATGTCATTGGTGAAGATAAGGTTATCGGAGGGGTTACTTCTCATGGCGCGACAATGCTGGAGGCAGGACACGTAAGGCATGCTGGAAAAGGCGACACTATAATTGGAAAGGCAAGCGGTAGAGTCCTAGGACCCATAAGGGATGTCGCCAAGATGTTAAGTAAGGCGGGGTTCGAGACAAAGATTTCAAAGGATATAAAAGGCCTTATTTGGAGTAAGCTTATAATAAATGTTGGGATAAACGCATTAACCGCAGTAACGCGACTCAATAATGGCCGTCTCATTGAATACGGCGGAACCAAAGAAGTTATGCGTGCCGCTGTTCAGGAAGCGGTAAGAGTGGCAAAACGAAAACGAATAAAACTAGCTTATGATGACCCTATACAAAAGGTAGAGGGCGTTGCAAAGGCAACCGGCGGCAATATTTCATCAATGCTGCAGGATGTCCTGAATAAAAAGCGGACTGAGATAGAGTTTATAAATGGAGCTATTGTAAGACAAGGGAAGGCGCTCAATATGCCTACGCATGTAAATGAGGCATTGACTAACCTGGTTAAAACTATAGAGTCCAGTTACGAGAAACAATTATAATAAACAATTTAAAACCCGCCTTAAAATGACCTTCAAAAGATGCTATCCTATAATTTTTCTTTTTTTATGCCTCCTTTATGGCTGTGTAAATAATGCGAGACCCTACCAGGAGAAAAGAATTTTACTTGGGACTTATGTAACGATTAAAATTCAGGATCTAGGTAAGGATATGATAGAAAAAAGACGTACCGCAAGTGAAGCATTCGGTGAGATTAAGAGAATTGAAGATTTATTGACTAGCTTCAAAAAAGGTAATGTTATAGATAAGATAAATAATTCTGGGACAGAAGA
>JABMQH010000191.1 GCA_013203355.1 Candidatus Omnitrophota bacterium
CTTGTGGCTTGTGCCATGAAAACCATATCTTCTTATCTTATACTTTCTATAAAGCCTGTATGGAAGCGCATAGATATATGCCTTTTCCGGCATGGTCTGATGAAATGCAGTATCGAAGACGGCTACTTGAGGTTTGCTAGGCAACATTTTCTTGGTTGCCTTTATTCCCGCAAGGGCCGGTGGATTATGCAGAGGCGCTAGTCTTGCAAATCTGGTTATACTATCAATAACATGCTCATCGATTACCACAGATTTGTTGAATTCCTCGCCTCCGTGAACAACCCTGTGGCCAACCGCTGTAATTTCATCCAGGGCCTTAACAACCGCGATATCTTTATCAACCAAGATATCCAGAATTAACTTAATAGCACATTGGTGATCACAGGCCTCTACTTTTCTTTTAATAGGCCCCATACCATTGTATTCATGCACATGCCTTGGGGAGGGGCTACCGATTTTTTCGACAACCCCTTCTGCCAAAAAGACATCTTTGTGCACATCATACAGTTTATATTTTATAGACGAACTACCGCTGTTTATTACGAGTACGAGCATTCCTTCCTCCTATTGGCATCTAACCACGGTAATGGCAATGGTATCAACAATATCCTGGACGCTGCACCCTCTGGATAAATCGCTGCAGGGCTTAGCAAGCCCTTGAAGGAGCGGGCCTACCGCCTTTGCGTTTGCAAGGCGGTTAACAAGTTTATATCCTATATTGCCGCTGTTTAAATCCGGAAATATCAAAACATTTGCCCTACCTGCCACATGGCTTTGGGGGCATTTTTTCTTAGCAATATCTATATCTAAAGCGCTATCCAATTGAAGCTCTCCGTCAATCAATAACTCGGGATATTTCTCCGTGGCAATCTTTAGGGCCTGCTTTACCTTATCAATGCTTGGGCCCTCAGCGCTTCCTTTTGTAGAGTAACTTAAAAGCGCGACCCTTGGTTCTTTATTGAACAATACTTTAAATAATTTTGCCGTGGAAAAGGAAATCCCTGCCAGCTGCGCAGGAGAAGGGTTGGTAACAATCGCGCAATCCGCAAATAAAAACAGACCTTTTTCACCGTAAGGAGAATTTTCTATCTGAATAACGAATGAACTTGATAGGGTGCCGACTTTTCTATCAAGGCCTACACAATAAATTGCCGCCCTTGCAACATCTCCTGATGTTGAAACAGCACCTGCAACAAAAGCATCCACTACATTTTTTCTTACCATCAGCGCGCCAAAGAAAACCGATTTTTCCAAAAGAAACTTCTGGGCATCTTCCATGCTCGCGCCTTTATGCTTTCTTATCTCATAGTACAAATTGACATATTCCTTAAAATCCTTTGCCTTCTTGTAGTCAAGTATCTCAATGCCTTCTAAAGAAACGCCCAGGCGGTTTGCTTTTTCTTTAATTGGTTCCTCTTCGCCTAAAAGGGTGATCTTTGCTATGCCTAACTTCTGAGAAATGCTTGCGGCGCTGATAACCCTCTCGTCATGCCCTTCCGGGAGGACTATCCTCTTGGGATTTTGCTGAGCCTTTTTTCTTAATTCAGAAATGAAATCCATGTCTTGTTATCTTCTTCCTATTTTTTTAAACACTTCTTTTTCCACAAAATGAGGAACAAACTCCTTCAAGTCCGCACCCAGCGCTGCGGCCTCTTTAATCAATTTACTTGAGACGTACGAATAGGATTCATTCGGCATCATAAAAATTGTTTCTATCGAGTCATCAAACTTCCTGTTTGTCAGCGCCATCTGGAATTCATATTCAAAATCGGATATCATCCTCAATCCTCGAACGATTACATGTATCCCCTTTTTCTTAACATAATGCACCACCAGGCTATTAAAATCATCTATCTTAACATTCCCCATCCTGGCAGTTGCCTTTTTAAGCATTGCAACTCTCTCCTTCACAGAAAAAAGAGGCCTTTTATCAAGATTGTGCGCCACGGCTACTATGACCTCATCAAAAATAAAGGCGGCGCGCTTAATTATATCTATATGCCCATAGGTAATCGGGTCAAAGCTACCCGGGTAAACCGCTCTCCTCTTTGTCATCTTTGTTTGCTCCTATAGAAAGACAGGATGGTCCCACCATATTTCCCCTGCCTGCATATCTCTAACTCCTTTAATTCCGCAGGTTGAGGCAACTCATCCATCTTGTAATGCTCTGTTATTATAGTAGTTGAAAGGTTAATTATATGATAATTATCTAATAATATCAAGCATTTTTTAGTCATATTATTGTAATAAGGCGGATCTAAGAAGATTAGGTCAAATACAAGCCCATCTGCCTGCGCCTCCCTTATGAATTTGAATGAATCCTTTAAAAGCACCTGCCCCTTCTCTTCGATCCCGAAAGCCTCTAAGTTCTTCTTAATAGCCGTGGTGCAGCGGGGATTATTGTCTACAAAAACACAGGATTCGGCACCTCTTGACAATGCCTCAATCCCCAGATTGCCTGTTCCGCTAAATAAATCCAAGATGTTTTTATTGATCACAGAACCGGCTAATATGCTAAAAAGCGACTCCTTCACCCGGTCAGACGTTGGCCTTAAATCCACTCCTTTGGGCGATTTTATCAATCTTGACTTAAACTGCCCTGCTATGATCCGCATATCTTACCCCACATGAATTAACCCGGCTCTTCCTTTGAACCTGCTGTATAAGATCTCTTTTAAAAGTTTATTCTCCGGTGCGTTTAAGCCGGGATCCCTATGGATCAACTCAAATGCCTCTTTACGCGCCTGTTCCATAATCTCCATATCGGAAACTATATTCCCGAATCTTATCTCGGGAAGTCCGTGCTGCCTTGTCCCAAAAAACTCGCCCGGCCCCCTTAACTCCAGATCCTCTTCTGCAATAGCAAACCCGTCTACTGTCTCCGTTAATGCCTCAAGCCGTTTTTTTGCGTCTTTTGTCGTAGGATTCGAAAGTAATATACAATAAGAATCGTGTTCACCTCTGCCTACCCTCCCGCGTAATTGGTGAAGCTGGGCTAATCCGAACCGCTCTGCATTTTCTATCACCATTACCGACGCATTCGGCACATCAATACCAACCTCGATAACGACTGTCGAAATCAGAATATTGATCTCGCCCTTCTTAAAATCAGTCATGATCTTATCCTTTTCGGCTCCGTCTATCTGGCCGTGCATAAGGCCTACTTTAAAATCCTTAAAAACCTCATCTTTTAATCTATCATACATTTGAGTTGCAGCCAAAACCTCGCTCGATTTTGACTCATGGATTCGAGGGTAGACTATATATGCCTGCCGGCCCAATTTGACCTGCTCTCCCACAAATTTATAGACCTTTTCCCTTTCGTCATCCTCAACCCAATATGTTGAGATAGGCCTCCTGCCAGGAGGAAGTTCTCTGATTATGGATATATCCAAATCACCATAAACCGTTAAGGCAAGCGTTCTGGGGATAGGGGTTGCTGTCATAACCAAGACGTCCGGCTTTTTGCCTTTCCTTCGCAAGACATCCCTTTGTGTTACACCAAACTTATGCTGCTCATCTATAACACATAAACCAAGGCGCTTAAATTCAATTGCCTCCTGGATAAGGGCGTGTGTGCCCACTACAATATCGGCATCTCCATCTTTTATCTGCTGCTTGATCTTTTCTTTTGCGCTATCGGGAATGCTGCGTATTAAAAGAGAAACATTTATTCCCAGGGGAACTAATATTTTACTTAGATTCAGATAATGCTGTTCTGCCAAGATCTCGGTTGGGACCATGATGGTCCCCTGGAAGCCATTCTGCACCGTCAGGACCAATGCGTATGTCGCAACAATCGTTTTACCCGAGCCGACATCCCCCTCAAGGAGCCGATTCATCGGTTTCGGATCTTTCATGTCGTTCTCTATGTGCCTTATTGCCTCAGCCTGGCCTTTTGTAAGCTCAAAGGGAATGGATTTTTTAAAAGATTCCATCAGCTCACCCTCTACCCTGTGGCTTAACCCTTCCTCTGTCTTTACATCCTTTTTCCTTAACGCGATCGCGCATTGTAGGATAAAAAATTCTTCGAATACAACCCTCTGGTATGCGCGTTTCAAATTCTCATTGTTCGTCGGAAAATGAATATTATTTATTGCAAACCTTATATCAACTAATTTATTTTTCGCCCTAATTTTAGTAGGGAGGGTATCATGTAAAAATCTATTATAATCCTCTACAACCTTTTTCGTAAGGGCGCGTATAAATTTCTGGGCCACTTCTTTCGTCAAGGGATAAATGGGCACGATCCTGCCGATATGCGCTGAGTCTTCCCCGTCGTCATTGTCATCCAGGATTTCATATTCGGGCTGGTTTATTACCAGTACGTCATACATATCCACCTTGCCGTATAGGATTATCTTCTGGCCGACCTTGAAATATTTCTTTACAAATGGCTGATTAAACCACATTGCATAGATGACACCCGTATTATCTCCGATTGCAACCTGAAAGACTGAAATACCGCGCTTTGTCTTCTTCAGTCCGAATGTCAATACCTGACCTTTAAGGGTGTGACGCTGGCCGCTGGTAACTTTTGAGATAGGCGTGAAATTAGACCTGTCTTCATATCGGCGGGGTAAATTATACAGGATATCTTCGGCCGTGTGGAGGGCCATTTGCTTCAATAAATCTGCCCTTTTTGGCCCTACCCCCTTTATATATTGGACGGGGATCTTTAATCCGTCCCCTGTGCGCAGCGGTGAGGTGCTTACATTTTTGTCTTGCATGACTATTCCTTGTGTGCTATTATAACACGAAATAACACAGATTTAAAAGAAGGAATTTGACGAATTTAAAGGAGATTGCGATAATGTCTAAAATCTGTTCTATATGCAAAAAAGGGCCGGTCGCTGGCAGAACTATAAAGCGCCGTGGTCTTGCTAAAAAGAAAGGCGGGGTAGGAAAAAAGATCACAGGAATAACTATCAGGAGATTCCTGCCAAACCTCCAAACTGTAAGGGCGAAAGTAAACGGGCAGATCAAACGAATCAGGGTCTGCACAAAATGCCTAAAGGCAGGCAAGATTACAAAAGCCTGATTACTTCCAAAAACTACAGGCTACCTTTTCCGTCTCTCCCAGGCAACCAAAAGCGGGGTCGCAATAAAAGTAGTAGAGTATATCCCTGAAATAAACCCTATCAAAAGGCAAAAGGCGAAATCGTTAAGAACCTTCCCCCCAAATAAAAATAGTGAAACGACTACCAAAAGCGTAGTTAGGGTAGTAATGACCGTCCTTGAAAGCGTCTGGTTTATGCTAAGATTTATAATCTCCTTTAAAGTGCCTTTTTTAAGCAATTTTAAATTCTCCCTGATCCTGACATACACCACAACGCTATCGTTAATAGAATAACCCGCAATTGTAAGAAGCCCCGCTACGATTGTAAGGTTAAATTGTCTCTGGGTTAACGCAAGCACGCCCATCGTTAAAAATACATCGTGTAACAAGGCAATGACACCGGCTATCCCGTATTTTAAATTAAACCTTATAGCTACATAAATCATTATTACCAAAAGACCCAGCAGCATACTCCATGTCGCATTTTTCTTAAGCAGCCGTCCGACTGCCGGACCGACTGTTTCAACGCGCAATACAGCAAAGCTATTGCCTGGTAATTTCTTTTTGAGTATTGACTCTATGTCGGTTGAACGATCCTTTTTAGTCTTTATTGCAATCTGTTTTGGCCTATCTTTAAATTGTTGAATGGCCGCCTCCCCGAGGCCTATTTCTGAGAGGATGCCCCTCACCTCATCTATTCTTATATCTTTTTGAAAGGCATACTCCACAACAGTCCCCCCGGAAAAATCAACGCCGTAATTCCTCTCGCCTCTCTGCCAGAATGCAAAAAGACCGGCGATTAATAGTAGTGCCGAAATAGCATAACAAAAACGCCTCTTTCCTATAAAGTCAATCTTGGTTTCCGGAAATAACTTTAACATCGAAAGCTTGGTAAGTATCTTGGCATCCATCAGCAAGTCAAAGATAACCCTTGTGACGACAAGTGCGGTAAACATACTGGCCGCAATACCCATTGTGAGCGTAATTGCGAACCCTTTTATCGGACCGGTTCCGAATCTGAATAGGATTACTGCCGCGGCAATAGTGGTAACATTGGCATCAAGGATTGTATTAAAGGCCTTATGGTATCCGGCGGCAACTGCAGCACGAAGACTTTTTCCAACCTTCAACTCCTCTCTTATCCTCTCATTTATAAGGACGTTTGCATCAACAGCCATACCAATAGTTAAAATCAAGCCTGCAATTCCCGGCAAGGTTAGGGTAGCGTTAAAAAGGCCCATAAAACCAAGTATAAACAATAGGTTCAGAACCAAAGCTACGTTGGCAATTAAACCGGCTGCGAAGTAATAAACCAGCATGAAGCCTAAAACAAGGAGTCCGCCTATGATTGTAGCGCGTACCCCGGCACGAATGGAATCCTGACCTAATAGCGGGCCGATAGTACGTTCTTCTTCAACTTTTATAGGAGCAGGGAGCGCGCCTGCCCTCAAGATTATAGCCAGATCACCTGCTTCCGTAACACTGAAGTTCCCTGTTATCTGTGCCTCCCCTCTGGGGATCCGCTCTTTGATAACCGGCGCGGACTGTATTACTCCATCAAGCACTATCGCAAGCTTCTTACCGACATTATCTCCTGTAACCTTAGCGAAGACCTCAGCGCCTTTCTGATCTAAGGTGATACCCACATACGGCTCATTGAATCTTGACTGATCAAACTTTACAACCGCATCAACAAGGGTGTCCCCGGTTAGGCTTGCCTCTCCCCGAATCAGCAAATCACTGTCGCGATCATCCTTTTTAAGCTCATAGCCTTCCGGGACGCTTCCTTCTCTGGCCTGTTTTAAAAGCTCTAAATCATCCGAGACCAATTTGAATTCCAGGAGTGCGGTTTTTCCGATTAGATCAAGCGCGCGCTGTCTGTCTGTTATACCCGGAAGTTGGACAACTATACCCGTCTTGCCCTGCCTCGAAATAACAGGCTCCTTGACGCCAAATTGGTCAATCCTGTTTCTTATAACCTCCAGTGCCCTCTCAGTGGCATCTTCTCTCTGTTTTTCAGGCAACTTGTCTGTATCAACCTGCAGAACAAGATGCATACCACCCTGCAAATCAAGGCCTAAGTTAATCTTTTCCTTAACCGGAAGTACTCCGTAAAGGGCCAATACCAAAACTGCAGATATTAAAATTATCTTCCATTTCAAATTTCGCATTACTTCCCTCCTAGTTGGGCTTTAAATCCTCGATCTCCAACTTAAAAGTGCTTACCCCGGAAATCTCGCGGATCCTGGGGTAGTACACTAAATCCACAGAGTTTAAATCCTGAAGTCCTTCAAACATATCATAGGCATTAAAACACATTGCCTCACAGGTAATCTTCTTATCGGTAACCCACATCTTGATTCCGGACTTACCCAGTCTCGTTGGGGAATTTTTCATTTTTAAATTCGACGTCATAAATAAGGGCTGCGGATTGTCAACTCCGAAAGGCTCAAGAAGCCTCAGTTCCCCTATGAACTTCTTGGTTATGCAAGACAGCGACAACTGGGCATCCACTTCTATTCTTGGAACTAAGTCATCTGTTTTGAGCATTTTATGCGCAACGTCATTTATGGAATCCCTGAATTGCTCAATCTTATCCTTTGCAATCGTAATGCCACACGCCGCTTCATGCCCACCAAAATTCTCCAAGAGGTCTTTGCATTTATACACTGCCTCGAACAAGTGGAATTTTTCAATGCTCCTCCCGGAGCCTCTGGCAATATTTTTCTGTATGCTTAGGACTATCGCAGGCCTGTAAAACCTGTCTACAATCTTCGAGGCAACAATGCCTATTACCCCCAGATGCCAATCCTCTCCCCAAACTACAATTACTCTTTGATCTTTGAAATTAACGTTATCCAGTATCTCGGAAGTCGCTTTTTTCAGAATCTCGTCCTGAAGTTTCCGGCGGTGGCTGTTTTTCTGATTCAGGACTTCAGCGAGTTCCTTTGCTTTATCTTTTTCTTCCGTCATAATAAGCTTCAAGGCCAACTCCGGAGAGCCGATCCTCCCGGCTACATTTATCCGAGGACCTAAGATGAAACTGATATGTTCTGCCTGGATATCTTTTCTGGATAAGCCTGCGGCATCCATCAAGGCCTTAAGGCCAACACGGGGTGAAATGCTTAGTTTACCCAAACCAAGTTTTGTAAGAATCCTGTTCTCTCCGGTTTGCGAAACTACATCCGCCACAGTCCCCAATGCAACCAGGTCTAAAAATTCTTCACTGTTATGCTGCGTATCATCCGATATGGCACAGATCAATTTATAAGCAAGCCCAACCCCTGAAAGTTCTTTAAACGGATAATCGCAGCCTGGCTGCAAAGGGTTTATTAAAGAAAAGGCGTTCGGCATGAGTTCTTTCTGAACCTGGTGGTGGTCTACGATAATAGTATCGATTTTATATCTATTTAATAAATCTATTTCTTCCTTGTCGGTTGTGCCGCAATCAACTGCTATAACAAGAGACACCCCTTTAGATTTCGCCAATTTAATCGCTTCAGTATTAAGGCCGTATCCTTCTTCCAGTCTATTCGGGATATACGATTCTACCAGTCCGCCCTCTTTTTCTAAGAAGGTGGTCAGCATAGCAACGCTGGTAATGCCGTCTACATCATAGTCTCCGTAGATTAAGATCTTCTCTTTTTGTTTTATTGCCCTCTTGATCCGGCCGACTGCCTTAGTGATGCCTTTTAGCTTAAAAGGATTATGGAGGGAGGATTTTTTGCAGTGTAAAAATCCCTCTATTTCTGTCGGGGTCGTTAAGTTTCTATTGATCAAAAGATGGGCTAAGGTTGGGGAGATGCCTGTTTCCCTGGTAAGTTTTTCCTGAAGAACCTTTTGTGGTTTCTTGACCACCCATAATTTATGCATCTTGAATTAATTTTTTATTTATAATAACTTTACGCCGTTATGAGATTTAACCCTCTCTCTTTTTCTTTACATGGGCTACGCAGTTCTTCTGAAGCTCCACCCTTACATTATCATCCACCCGTAATGTTACTGTCGCATCTTTGACATTTGCTATGGTCCCGTGTATCCCGCCTGTTGTGACAATCTCGTCATTCTTCTCCAGGCTTTTAACCATCTGCGCATGATCCTTTTGCTTTTTTTGTTGAGGCCTTATCAAAAGAAAATAGAATACTACAAAGATTAAAATTAGCGGGAACATACTCGCTATCGGACTTGCTTGTGGCTGCATTTACCCCTCCCTGTTTTTATATGTTTTCTCAAACTCTTTTTTATACTCCGAAAATCTATTTTTTGAAATTGCATCCCGTATTTCTCTTATAATCATATCATAGAAATAAATATTGTGCAAGGAAACAAGCCTCAAGCCAAGCAGCTCGTCTGTATTAAACAGGTGTCTTATGTAGGCCCGCGTATAATTTTTGCAGGCGTAACACCCACATGTCTTATCCATGGCCGTAAAATCATTTGTATATCGTGAATTACGCAATAACAGTTTACCGGTTTTTGTAAAGGCAGTGCCATTTCGGCCATTCCGGGTGGGCATAACACAGTCAAACATGTCAACCCCCAGGGAAACTACTTCTAAAATATCCAATGGGGTCCCTACACCCATAAGATACCTCGGCTTATCTTCCGGCAGGAGTCCGGTTGTGTATTCTGTAATTTCGTATATTAAATCTCCGGGCTCACCAACGCTAATCCCTCCAATCGCATAGCCGTCAAAACCTATTTGAATCAGCCCCTCCACTGCCTCTTTGCGCAGCTCCAAAAAACTAGATCCCTGCACAATCCCAAAGAGGAACTGCCTCTCTGTGAATTTTGACTTGTGAGTCGTAAATTCCTGCTTCGACCGCCTTGCCCAATCAAGCGTTCTTTTGAGTGCGTCTTGCGCCTTTAATTTGGAACATGGATATGAAACCGGCTCATCGAGCGGCATCATGA
>JABMQH010000192.1 GCA_013203355.1 Candidatus Omnitrophota bacterium
AAAATGATTTACCCGGATGCCCCTAGCCGGAGGCATGGGATGGCTTCGCCTACCTGCCGGTATGATAATATATTCTGGCTTTCAGGAGCCATAATTACTACTGTTTTGATAGATATAGGCTATTGCCTTTGTAAAGGTTATTTTAGATTCCTGCCTAAGATTTTTAAATATCGCTGTTACTATTTTCGAGGATTAGTTGACGGAGTGAAAGAAGCGAAGCAATGGCATGATTGATTTATCAGTAGTCATCATCAATTACCGCATGCGGCGTAACTTGGAGAACTGCCTCAGGTCTATCTATTTCCCCTCACCTCAAATCCTCTCCCCTAAGGGGAGAGGGAAGGGTGAGGGGGTAAGTTTTGAAGTAATCCTTGTCAATACCCTTTCAGAAGATGGGACACCTGAGATGATAAAAGAGCATTTTAAAGATGTGAAACTCATAAATACAGAACGATTTGGTGTTGCCCTTTCCCGAAATGTCGGCTTAAGGGCCTCGTCCGGCAGATATATTTTAATGCTCGATGCTGATGCTATGGTTTCTGGTGGACATAGAGCGTTTGATGAAATGGTCGACTTTATGGAAACACACAAAGATGCTGGTGGAGCTGGCAGCAGGACTATTAGTCGTTTAGCAAATATCCTTGAATATTCCTGCAGGACATTTTATACCTTACCCGTTATTCTATTTCGCCGTACATTTTTAGGAGAGCTTTTTCCTGACAGCCGTGTTATTCGAGAACATCTTATGATGGACTGGGACCATAATTCAGTCAGGGAAGTGGACTGGGTGGCTGGCGCATCGTTTATTATGAGGCGAGAGACAGTTGATCATATAGGTCTCTTTGATGAAAAATTTCACTTTGGTTTCGAGGATGTGGACTGGTGCTATCGCGCAAAAAAAAATGGATGGAAGATTTACTATTTTCCCAAAGGGGAAATAATCCATGATGTCCAGCGGGCGAGTGCCAGGGGATTCAACCGCATGGCATTTGAGCATCTAAAGAGCGCCTTTATCTTTTACCGCAAGAATTACTGGGAAGAGAGCCTCGCGGGGTATCCATGCGAGACTGAAATACTCCAGGTTGGGAAATTTTATTACCCTGTAAAAGGCGGGGTTGAGAACCATCTATATCTACTTTGTAACGAGATAAAGAGAGATTATAAAACCGAGGTATTAGTGGCGAATGAAGGGTTTAAAGGCTATAGCGAGCTCGTTAACGGGGTTAAGGTAAGACGCCTTATGAATTTTGGGAGACTTTTTTCCATGTCTTTCTGTCCTTCAATGGCCTTGTGGCTTCGAAAAATCAAAACCAAAATCATCCATGTCCATTTACCGAATCCACTTGCCGATTTTTCGTATCTATTAGCCAGGCCGCGCGGAAAACTTCTGGTCATGTATCATAGCGATGTTGTCAGGCAGAAGATGCTGCTCCCTTTATATCGGCCGATACTATTTTCTCTGCTTCGGAGGGCAGAGGTGATTATAGCTACTTCTCAAAATTATATTGATAGTTCCTATATCTTAAAGAAATTTCGCGATAAATGTGTGGTTGTTCCATTAGGAATAGAGCTGGAACGATTTAAATTAACAGATCATATCCAGGAAAAGGTAAAATCAATACATAAGAGATTCAGAGAGGATATTTTACTCTTTGTAGGCCGCCTGGTTTATTATAAAGGTCTGGAATATCTTATAGAGGCAATGCAGGATATTCCCGCGCATCTCATTATTATCGGGACAGGCCCCTTAGAGAAAAAACTTAATAAAATGGTTAAAGGTCTTGGCCTGGAGGGTAAGATAACATTCCTCTATAATATTTCAGATGAGGATCTCCCGGCCTATTATCATGCCTCACAGGCATTTATTCTGCCTTCTATTGAGAGAAGCGAGGCATTTGGCATTGTGCAACTCGAGGCAATGGCATGCGGCAAACCGGTTATAAGCACGAGGCTCTCTTCAGGGGTGCCTTTTGTAAATCTCGACGGAGAGACAGGTATAGTG
>JABMQH010000193.1 GCA_013203355.1 Candidatus Omnitrophota bacterium
CTCTTAATGTATTCCTTTAGTTTATCAATAGTAACCATCAAGCTTCTTGTTCCAAAATCAATTCTTTTCCACTCTTTTGGCAGGCAAAAGGTCTCATATACCTTGTTTGAATCATATTCTTCCAAAATAACATTTTTTTCTGAACTATCCTCAACATCGGCCACATCGTGCCTTATGCCAATACCTGCGGTATTAAACAATCCTACGCAAGTATTCCACTCTTCCAGAGAAATAATTTCAATCCGGTCAGGAGTTCTAAACTCCCAGGAAAAGTTCTCTCCGCCTTCGGCATAAATATAAAAATAACCTTTATCAAACCATCCTAAAGGATAGGGAATGTGAGAAATAGAATACTTGCCCTTTTTACGAAAATACTCATCAAGCAAGATTAAAACCATATTCCGGTATAGAGCTATATCTTTACTATACTGAACCCGCTTACATACAAAAAGCGGATTTCTTAAGGAAACTGATTTATCTTTAATTTTAATGTTGTTAACTACGCCCTTAAAAGCAACCGCCTCTTCTCCGGCGTCAATCCTCTGCCACCCTTCTTTGGTAATCATCTCTTCGATATTTTCTATCTTGCTTTTGTCAATATTGTCCACCGGTGAGCTGGAGGAATTGTCGGGTTCAATATCTCTAGAAGTAGTCTCTGTCTTTAATTTAACACGCGTGTACGGAGAGAAAGGTACTTTAATAGACATAAAATCATAAAATGGATTTTCATCTAGACCGCTGCCTAACTCACGAATAGTTGTATAATCTGAGAATTCAAACTTTTTGTAAAATGCCCTTATCCCTTCCAACTCCGCACAACCTCCTATAACGGCTATAATCCTAAAACCACATTGCAATAAAAAGTATTCGACTTTATTATACCAATTTCTGCCAATGCCTCTTTTGCGTAAAGATTGCTCAAGACAAAACCCGTTTATAGAAGCAAACCAATTTAAGTTATATAATAATTTTCTCGTAAGGATGAAACGAACGGAGCGAGACTCTCGTTCGATATCGCTTTCGAGACAACTTTGGCTATCTCTATTCCAGAGAGAATCTTGAACTAATTTAGGTGAAATTTCTTCACCTTTCTCTTCCCGCACCATTTCATAAGGATATAACGTAGTCTCTAATATATTAGTTGAGCCAAGACAAAGATAGGCTAAATATTTACGATCTGATGAATAAAGAGTTAAGTGTATTCCGTAACTATCCTGCCGGCGTACTTTTATATTGAGTGTATTCTTTGAGACGCCTAAAGCCTCAGCAATTTCTTTAATGGGAAGAAGTTCTTCAGGGGTAATTTCTTTGAATGCTACTTGTTTCGCATGTCTCTGCTGCGCCCAGTGCTCCGCAAAACACTCTTTCATCCCAAATCTTCTAAGACTATCTACGGTAGCTTTAGCTTCTGCGAGATCAGTTACCCTATTTAATAATTGTGTAAAAAGTCTTTCTGGCCTGCGTAACTGTTGTCTCCGAAAATCTACTTTTATCCTATCACAGCCTAAGCTATTCAATTCCTTGATTAGTACTGTCGTTTCCTCTCTTTCCCTCACCGGCGAGCTGGAAAGATATAATTGAACCCTAGGGCTACCGAGTATACCTTCCAACTCATTCTGAACAGAGTTGGCGATCGCTTCTTTAACATCCTCTATTCTCTCTGAGATTATCCGAACCAATGGTTCATTTTTAGTGATTATAATGTATCTTTCGATAAAAGGGCTTGATTTATCAAGCCAAGGCACATATATATCAGGAAAAATTCTGTTAGGGAAAAAATACATCCTTACAAATTCTTCAAAAAAATTATTATTTCCCAGAATTAAAGGCTTTAACTGTTGGTCTATGAATATAGGGGCTAAACATTTTATGAGCTGTCGGTGAAGATCAATGTCTTCATCTGCAAGATCGTAAGTAAATTTACCTTTCCTTTTAATTACACCGTAGTCAAAATCGCTTCCCATTTCGGCTGTCTCATTGACACGACTCCCGTGGATTATTATTCCTACTATATTGGAAACGGGATAGCCCTTTACAAGACCTTCTATTTTTTTGATTATCCTATTATTCATGCTACTATCGGATAAAACAGGCTTTACCGCTGCTGAGGAGACGGAAGCAGTTCCTTGTAAAAGTAAAGATTTTGTTTTCTCATCAAGATTACGATTATGAATAAAGACAGCTAATAAGCTTTCTTTAGGAGGCTTCATAAACCACCATTCCATTTCTGCTACCCTCATTAATCCTGCCGGGTTGTAGCAAAGAATCCCATCAGTAGCTTTCCTTTCTTCGATATAAGTATAGTTATCCCGGTAACCCACTCTTTTAGCTTGATTGCGCCAGAACATTTCTGCTTTCAAAGATACGTCTAATTCGAAAGCATAAATGATTTGTCCGGGTTTTACAATCTCTGCTCTGGGTAAAGAGTGCGGATAGTCACTTTCTGGATAATCCCAAACGTTTGAGGTATCATCCCTATCAGTGCCTTCTTCCACCAATACTGATATCCTGTTGTTGATATCATCGGAAACCCTCGCTATCACTTCCTCTCGGCGATAGCCTATACCTGCTAGCCTTTTCCTTAACAAAAGCATAAAATCTCTCCAATCTTCCAAGAATAAAACCAAGCATGGGTCTATTCTTTCTGTAGCCACCGGCGAGCTGGAATGGTGAAATCTCTTCTGCTGTTGAGAAAAAATAGCACTGTCCTTGCTGTTTACCTCTGTCATGTTTAAACTTTGCAGCTTTTCTTGACCCACCGTTGGACTGGAACCAACAGCAAAAGATTCATCTAATGCTTTTTCCAAAAATTTGACCTGTTCACCGGCAGCATCGATAATTGTTATGTCTTTACCTAAAATCTGGTTAAACAAATGCTTTATATACGTGTAATGGCTGCACCCTAAAATTAGCGCATCTACTTTTTTTAGTTTTAGCCCTGATAAGTATATTTCTAATAATTGACAGAGTGTTTCTTTTGTGGATAAATCTTCTAAGTTGCCACTTTCGATCGCAATTACAACTTCATCGGGTAACGCTATGGGAAATACTTTAACTCCATTATCCAATTTTTTCAAAGCAACAGAAAAAGACGAACTTTTTATTGTCAGGGTTGTGGCTGCAACCGCAACTTTTTTAGTATTGCTCAGCCTTATTGCCGCCCTTGCTGCCGGGTCAATAACTACAGCTGTTTTTGAGGGTGAGCTGGAACTCTTATAAGGCTTTTCGGCCTTTTCACGGACAGATAGAATATCATTGATTTGCTTAATCAGCCGGCGGAGTTGGTTTTGAGCAAGAAAGACCTCCTTTTTTCTTTCTTTTAGACAGGATAAAACGGAGTTAATTTTACCAGCAATGGTATCGCTCCCAACCGGCTGTTTTAAATGGCTAAAGAAGCTGCCTTTGATATTTTCTATTATTTCCTGAGCCCGGAAAATATTTTGAAACGTTCTCCGGTTAAGAAGATTATGTGTTTCTGCCGCTTTTTCTCTTATTCTTTCCAAAACTTTACTATCTATTTCAGCATAATCACTTAAATCCGGGCTCAAAAAACCAGCCAGGGCCCTCTCTAAAAGGCATCTTTGTTCCGCTAAAAGGATTTTTTCCGAATCATTCCGATAAATGTCTTCGACTAAGCAATCAAAAATCCTCTTTCTTTGACTTTTGCCTACTATATATAGGTAAGGCGCATCTTCGATAAAAAGTTTTTCAAGAATCCCGCGGGTTTGTGGATATTCCTTTTTGCTTAAACCCGGCATTCTTCTAAAACCTAACCAGCGTATTTCCTGAATAAGGGCACATTTAGAAGTAAGTTTGAAGGCAGGATTATCTATTCTTTGTTTAGAATTTAAGGGGTCTTTAACCTTTAAAGTCAAAGGCATGGCGGCTTGAAAAAAGCGAATTCGCAAATATGGCGAACCCCGGACAAAATTGTTCTTTTTGGCAAACTGTTGATAGACTTGACTAAACACATCATAACGATATTCTGCCGGCTTATTTTTTAGCCTCGCATTTTTATACTCTTTTCTAAAATCCACCCTGAAGTCAGAACGCAAGTAGACACCGCTCATTCTCCGCCTTAATCGTCTTACGGCAATATCGACTTTTCCCGAGTCTACCTTTTTATCTTTTCCTAATTCATTGGCAAGCCAGCCGAATAAAACCGACATACCTTCAAATTCCGGTTCATTCTTGATATCGCGGCGCCGGCTTAAACCCAAAGCTAATTTTTTATTCCGATATTTATAAATATTTTCTATTTTGCGAGATATATCTTCGTTCTGCCCTTTAATATATTCTCTGGTTTCCTTTTGAACGCCTTCTTCTAAACCTTCAACAATCCGGAAAGATTCATGGCGGCGGTTTTCAAGAAAAATCTTTGCCAGCCCTAAAAAGGCATCAGCATTCTTGCCCAATCCGATATCCATCAGCCTGGCAGAAATAAGTAAAGCATACTTAGCCGACATTTTTTCCATAATCCAGCGGGGATTAAATTCTAAAGCCGCTGTTTTAATCTCTTCTCTAAACTGTCTGTGGGTTTTTGCACTAAGCTTTTTTTGAAAATATTTTGCTCTTTCTATTTTTCCACGAATTCTTTCAATAAGCCTCAAATACTCATTCAAATATCCGATTTCATCCAGTTCAAAATCAATCATATGGTCTATTGCCTGACAAGCTTGCCAGCGAAGCCGGAAAGTTTTTGGATTGTAAAATAACATCGGAATAAGCTCATTTTCGATTTCATAATTACTAAACACCCCATGGCGTAGTTTATATTCTCCCTGTTTATTCCGCCAGAACCGCAAAGCAGGCTTATTTTCCCGTTTATAGCGATTTAAAATATTTACCTCTTTGCCTAGGGTAAACAAGCTTGCCGCTAATGCGGCAATAGCTGCCGGACGATTATTTTTATCCAGCATTCTTGTTGCTGCTTTTAAATGCCCTTCTGACTTAAGACGATAATTTTTTTTCCCGGTAAGTACTAAAGGATAATCTGGCTCATCCACGTTAAACGCTTTTAACCGTTCTTTTGCCTTATTCAGGCCCTCTTCAATCCATCCTAATTCATCATCTTCTTGTTGGCTTAGGCTTTGTTTTTTTAATTTCTCGCTTAACACCTTATGCCGGATACTTAAATTTAAAAGCCCAAGATAAATAGGTATTAATTTAAAAACATAATATTTACTTACAACTTCATCCTTTATATAACGGTGCTGCTTTTCTTGAAAATCATCTCTTTCAAAAAATATCTTCTTAACCCTGATAATAACATAGTCGTCTAAATTAACTTTTTCCCGGCGCACCCAAGCCCAGAAGGAACTTGTTTTAATGCCTAATTCTTCAGCTAATTCAGTATCAGTGATGACCCCGCCGTATTGAATAACAATACGTTCAATATCTCTAAGACGACCTTCAAACGACTTCAGCGCTGAACTTCCGGACAACTGCTTTATTTCTCTATCCAGCCCGGATAAAACTTTCTTAAACTGCCGCGGATTGCGGTCAAAAAGTCTTTTGAACCCGGATTCCAAATCAGTATATTTAATTAGGCGGCTAAATTCCCGCTTGCAAAATGAATCGGATAAGCTTTCGGC
>JABMQH010000194.1 GCA_013203355.1 Candidatus Omnitrophota bacterium
CAGTTAAATGGTTCAGTGATCAAAAAGGTTACGGATTCATTACTCTCGAGACAGGCAAGGAAGTATTCGTGCATCACAGCGCAATCCAGGGTAGCGGCTATAAGTCTTTAGCCGAAGGCCAGCAGGTTGAATGTGAAGTTCAAGATGGTCCTAAGGGTAAACAAGCCTCGAACGTAGTAAAGATATAACCTAAGTGTAAAATAAGGCCCGGCCATGAGTGCCGGGCCTTATTTTAACTGCTGCGAATAACCAACCCGTACAAATCCATCCGAATTATACCCTTCCTAAAAACGTTACCTTGAATATGTAAGGATATAAAAAAGTTAGTTATTTCATTGGTATAATCACACTACATATGCTATACTTATATTAGGAATATAATGTCTAGAATAAAGGCAAACTTATGGTAACATAAGGACGCAAAACTCCGGATCTAGATATCATTCTAAGATGGCTGAGTTGCCTAGATAAACTGGTGCAAGTTCAGCTATTTTTTTATTTTGGCCAGTTAATAACAGGGTTTAAAAGGATTTGGCTTGGGTAAAGCCTCAAGAAAGAATGGGGTCAGCTAGGGTGGATAATATCCTTACCGGAGTTTGGATAGATGTCCACCTTGGCCCCAGCCAAAATAAGCAGTAAACACAAAGCAGGCGATAGCAAGATTATGAAAAACAGAATCTTTAAACTCATAGCAGAAATACTTAGCTTTGCTCTTTTGTGGCAGCTTTTTAGCTATGATCAGGATAACTTAAAAAAGAGCGAATTTCTAAAACCACAGGCAGGGTGGATACAAATTAACGCCCTGAGGCAAATACCTTTTGATGAAAGAGCCGCCATAGCTAATTATGTTGATGGATTAGATGTTGACCCCGAGATAATGAATTTATTACGTACGTATGGCTGGAGAAAAGAGCTCTTGCGGGCCTATGAAGAGATAGAGAGTTTATTGGTTTTTTATAATAGTAATAACCCGGCTGAGCGCCTTACGCTTGGCTTCAGGTTTGACGCACGCGGCGAAATGGCAGCGGATATATCTAGCATGTTTCTTTTTGTCCCGCCACTAAATAGGTTTGTCGAAGTACACCCAAGGGGCGTTTATTTAATTGAGAAAAGGATAGCTCGTATACGGCCGGATCTGGTGGAAGTGAAACAGAACGATACTGGTGTTAATGAGGATACTTTTTCGGCGAGCGGGGTAGAGGACCCCTTGTTCTGGACGCATTGGCGGAGAGAAGGGCGCTTTAAGTATGTTGGACAACTAAGGGGCGGACATGTAGATATATCGGATTGGCAATATGAACAAACCATAGATCCTGTATGCGCGAAGAGGGTACAACCGTTATTAGGAAGACTGCACCGGGCCCACGGGGAAGTGTCCTTCTTGGATATATGCGCAGGTGCGGGTGATTTTGTGGATATGGTCCTGAGAGAAGCAAAAGGACAGTATCATATGTCCTCTGCTATGATTGAATGGAATGCGGTTAATGCAGCAAACGCCAGGAAGCTTTTACGAGGCAAAGGCACGATAGTTATTGAGGCCAAGCTGGGAGTTGACAGCGCAGGCGTATGGGCACAATTGCCCAAAAGGCCTAATATTGTTACGTCTATAGGTGGTATAAACCAGAAGGTGATGTCTAGGGAAGACGCATTCGCAACCGCAAGGCAGGTTTACGATATCCTGCCACTGGGCGGGATATTTGTTGTTTCGGGATTGAGCATCTCCCATCTGGATAGAGATGATTTCGAAGCCATCGGTTTCAGGGTCGAGTGCATGACCATACCGGAGAACATATTAAGAGACTATCCGTTTCAGTTTTATGTACTGGTCAAGCATGATCCGCGGCAGCCGCATCCAGATAAGGCAGAAGCGGAATCTATTTTATCTGCAGTCCTGCGCGCTAAACCATTAACAGAGAGAGAAAAGAGCTGGCTCGGACGGGCATTGGATGTTGTGACATTTGCCTCATATCGACAACAAAGGGCCCAGAGGAATATGCAGGAAAGCTTAGCCATAGAAAGGCAGGTAAGGACAACACTTGCAGCGCTGCATGGATTGGATGCAGTGACATTTCCTAATAGGGAATCGCTGGACAGAGAGATAGGAAGACTGGTGCCTGAGGCTATTTCCAATCAGGACGATATAAAAAATAAGGTGGAAGAACTTCAGGATATTTTTAGCCTGGGTAAACATA
>JABMQH010000195.1 GCA_013203355.1 Candidatus Omnitrophota bacterium
CTCGACTGTGAATTTTGGCCGCGACTTCTTCAGGCAAAATGTCTTCTATCTTATCTTTCTGAATAACTATATGTCTCTCACCGTAGGGGCCCCAGCGCTTGGGCCTGCTTCCCCGATCAGCCTTTCCAAAAAGCACTACTGCGGACGTGCCCATAGCGGCAGCTATATGAACAGGGCCGCTGTCACAAGATACCAAGAACTCGCATCTCTTTAGCAGTACTGCCAGCTGTTTAAGTGTGAGCTTGCCGGCCAAATCAACCGGCTTATTTTTCATCATAGACATAACCCTTTTAGCCGATTCCACTTCATCTGGTCCGCTTACAAGTACTGCATTATAGCCGCTTTCGGCAAGCAAATCCGCCAATCTCGCGAAACTCTTCTCCGGCCACTGTTTTTTTGGATTGCTTGTACAGGGGTGTATGGCTACAGGGTGTTCCGGTATATCCAATACAGGAAAGGCATCTCTTATAACTAATACGGGTTTTTTATCCTTCGGCTCAATACCTATGGCCCTGACTAAATCCAGATTAGATTCTACTTCATGTTTCTCGGATAAAAATTTTAGATCTTTGATTCTATGTGTAAGCAAAAAACCCCACTTCCTATTAAAACCGACCCTGATAGGTATTCCTGCCAGGAAGGCTGCCAGATGAAATTCTTTTTTTGGGTTAACGATAATCGCAAGGTCGAACTTTTTATTCCGAAAGGTTTTCGCAAGTTTAATTGCGGACGCTACGCGGTACTCTATGATCTCACTAAGGTTAGGATTGTCCTCGACTATCCCTTTTACCTCGGGCCTCACCATCATACTAATTTTAGCCTCTGGTTGCGTTTCTTTAAGCGCTGTCAAAATCGGCGTGGTCAATAAGACCTCACCAATCCTATCTGTGCGTATTACCAGTATATTCTTTACCCGCTTAAGATTTTTTCTCATCCGTTATGAATTTCAGGCTCATGCCCAGTCCAACCACAAACCAAAAGACAACCACTATCTTTGAAAAATAAAAACTCGACTCTGTCAGGCCATTTAATAAAAATGCCCAAATCCCACAGCCAAGACCTAATGACGCATTTTTGACAAACGAAGGCTGAGCCGTTTTTAGATATATCTTCCTCAATTCCATAAACAGCGCCGCCATGATCCATAAAAATATACCCAGGCCCAGGAGTCCGATCTCGCCTGCCATATGCAAATAATTATTATGGGCATAGGGAGTATCGGGTGTAATTATACCCACCTCTTTAACCTTGTACTTCGAATACGCCTTCATGTAAGTATTAACCCCTACGCCTATGAATGGATGGTCTTTTATCATCTCTATTGAGGATTTATAAAATACAATCCTATCCAGGTTGCAACACAATTCTAAAAAGGAATCGGTGCTTTTAGCCCAATCTTTCATGCTGTCGGGCATTAAAAATGGCAGGGCGATAATAGAAAGCGCTAAAATTAACAGGATCAACTTATCCTTCTTAACAAGCGCCATTAAAAGCGCGGCTCCAAAAAGCCCCAATGCCGCGCCTCTGGAAAATGTCAACACAATACAAACTGTAACTAAACCTGCCGCCGCAAGGCCAAGCCATCTGGCCTTTTTCTTAAATTCATATAAAGCAAGCGCCCATACTATCCCGCCTATCGTAACAAGGTATACCCCAAAATCATTACAATGCCTATAAGTCGCTGTCATGCGCTTCAAACTTATATCGCTCATCAATGGATTCGAACGGAAAATATCTTTACCGATAACATATTGCGCAACGCCATCGACGCACACGATCACAGCACCCAGGATCAAGGCCTTTACTGCAAATTTTGCAGTTTTTATATCGCCAATATTTTCAACTATTAAAAAATAGATACCTAAATATTTTAAAACCTTAACACAGCCGCGGATGCTGGTGTCCGGCTCTATCGAATTGATAATAGAGACGCAGGAAATTATAAAGAACAAAAGCAACGGCAGATTTAAACCGGATGGTCTTATGCTGAACTCTTTTCTGATGATCTTCTGCAATAACCAAAAGATAATACCGATGACAATAAGTGTATTCACGGCACCGCTTGATAAAGGCAGAAGAAACGCAATGCCTATTATTGAAAATTTAATAACGCGATCGCAAATATTTAAAATCATCCCTTAACCCTGTGCCGCAGCAACCTCAATGTCATAGGCCCGACCTTTGTCCTGGCCTTAATTAAAACAGGCAGCCGTTCTGCGTCATCGCTTATGTAGAACACAACATCCATGCTGCGATACATGCTCTTGTTTTCACGCCTTATCTTTGAATCTAAAACCCAACAATCAAACCTGCCTACGCGTTTCTTCCCCGTTACCTTCGAATTAAAAACATAATTGGACTGATTGTTGTTCACTGTCTGCTTAATCTCAAGGCCCTCTTTTAATTCATAAGTCCTTAAATTATGTATCGCGGAAATGGGATCCCTTACATCAAAAGGAACCTTCTTCTTGCCCTTGCCCTCTGCCTCCATGATATTCTGCGCCCTGTGGTATGTAGCCCTCCTTATATCATCAGGCTTGCCTGCAACCTTTAAGATCTGCTCAAACTTATACGGATACACCTTTACCATATTTACATACGAATTCAGAGTCGCCTCAGCCTTAAAAAACAAGGAGATCCACTTTGCTGTGCTTGCCTCACAAGTAAGAAGATAAACCTTGATGCCCTCATGCCTAACCGGCCCTTTAACCTTCATGACAATATTCCCAAACGGTATTATATGAAGGAATTTCGCGGAATAGACCAGCTCCTCACCCCCTCTTAAGGAATAGAGGCATTCAGCCTTCCTGGTTGAACATATCAAAACCATCAATACAACTAACACGATTACAGCATATTTAAAAATCTTCATGGCGACTCCTTTCTTACATTACTAATAGGGATTTGCGTAATACTATAATCCATTTTTCGTACATTTAGCGATAAAATCTAACGCATCGCCTACTTTGTTTTTAGTTATGATAAAGTTATCACAGCTTATATTGGAATAAAATCTATTAACAGGATTCATGCCTTGCGGTAAAAAATTGAACACCCCTATCTTTTTAAGCCTCCTAAAAAAATTTATCTTCAGGTCTCTTTTTAGGCCGGTGATTTCCACATCTCTAAAATAGGGCCCTAAAAGCTCTTTAAATTCCTCGTACAAATATTCCCTAACATGAAATTTATTAAGCGGCGTGTTGCTATTCGGTGACGCATCCTGTTTGTTGGGAGTTGAACAAATAAAAACCCCTCCTTCATTTAATAAGTTCTTAACCTTCCCTAAAAAAATACCTGCATCTGATATGTGTTCTATAACTTGAAAGGAACAAATTACATCGTACTTGTTGCGAAGCAAATCTATATCTTTTACATCCATTGCGGTAAACCTTAGATTTTTTCTCTGATATCTGCTCTTTGCGTAGTCAATTGCTGTCTTATCATAATCTATACCCAAAACCTCTCTAGCGGAATCGGCCAAATGATAACTCCCGTATCCTTCCCCACAACCAATATC
>JABMQH010000196.1 GCA_013203355.1 Candidatus Omnitrophota bacterium
AAAAGGGCCTGGGATCTCTTCAACTCTAACATCTGTTCTTGAAGGCTCTTATAAAGCCTTGCGTTCTCTATTGCAATAGCAATCTGGGGTGCAAAAATCTCCAGGGTCTCCCGGGTCTCCTTTGATATCCCTTTTCCATCAGCGGCATCCGTGGCAATGACGCCGATTACCTTAGACCTGGTTATGAGGGGAACAACATAGACTGAAGTGGGTTTACCATAGGCCAATATGATATTCTCTTTTTTCAGGCTTGAAATTTCCACATCGGCAATGTACTCAGACTGGCCTGTATTGGTTACCCTTGCCAGGATGTTACTCAGACGATCCAGCGAAACCCTGTATTGTTTCACAGCCTCCGGGGTTTCCCCTTCAAATCCCACACTATGGATATACTCTAAATATCTTTCCTTCTCATTCACAAGCATAATAACGGCACGGTTTATACGGCATACGTTAAAGAGAAGATTCATGATCACGTCTAACAGTCGCTCCAGATCCAGCACAGAGAGGATGGCCTTTCCTGTTTCCTGTATGGCTAAGAGCTGCTTGATCTTATTATTCAACTCAACATTCAACCGATTGACCTCTTCAAAATTCTGCTCAATGATCTTTTTGTCTGCCTCCATCTCCTTGATGGTTTCCATTAGAACGAATTTTGATGTGAAAAACCGTGAATAGATCTCATGAAAACTATTCCTGATAGTCCATTTCAGATGATATTCACAGTATGGTGCCCCTTCAAAATAGCAACGTTCTTCCTTTAGGCTGATCGGTCTTCCAGCCCAAATAACTGGTATAAAGGTATAGGCACCTTGATTGTATAGGCATATATCCTTCGTCACATTCATTTGAGGGTACCAGTGTAATCTAACAATAGCCTCACTTCTTTTAATTTCTACCAGTTCGACCTTCTTATTCCTGTTCCATTTATCATTTAGTTTTTGGGCATGTTTGAGAGCTTTATTAACTGACCAAAAGGCCTTGACTATAATGCTCTGGGCATATCCGAGAGAGAAATTTTGAGCAGCATATTTCGCTATCTTATATGGAGCCATTTCGTCATTGAGAATTAGTCTTGCCCTTCCATATAATTTTGAAATCACGGTACATGAAATCCAGTTATTGGGATCTCTTAGAAAGCTCTTGGGATCAGGAAGGCTATCAATCTCAGGGTCTAGATTCTCAAGAAGAGAAGATAAGTCCCCATTATTGTTTTCTTTTACATAATCAATGATAGCCCTGGAATTTATACAGCTTGTTTCCTTTTCCAATTCTTCCTCAAAAAGGTAGATTACGTGTGGCCCTTTGGCCTGACATCCATTTTCTATACTTTTTAATTAACATGGGTACCGACTTCTTAAAAGTCAACAGGCTGTCTCCCTGCACATTAAATACCTCTCTACCATTACCCTTGAAACATGTGTTGGGAATCATATCGTCCCTTAAGGCCTGAACAGGGAGCCGAAAAAAAGGCATAATGTTCAGAAGTGTTTCCTGCAGTTTTGGCGTATAATTAGAGAGATCAAAGATCTCCTTCGCATATCTTAGAACGGTTTCAAAGTCGAGATACTTGGATGGTTGCGTGACGATATTTTGCCCGAAGACACCGTCATCATCAAAAACAACATTTGGCAAAGACAATGCAAGATCGTGAATTTTTGTTTCGGGATATACATGACATTCTCCGATCTTAAAGACGTGCCCCCCCGGCCCGCTGTGCTTTGATAACTCCTGTGCAAAACCGAGACTCTCTTCAAGGTCCTCTTCCGTGTCTCCTGGATAACCGGCAATCATAAAAACCATTAGGGGTATCTCGTTTTTGACCGCCTCTTTGAAAATAGCCATCGTATTGGAGATATAATGTTGATAGTGTTCCCTATCCCTAATCTTATTCATTCGCCTTAATGTACGATAACTTGCCGATTCAAACCCCAGGGCAATCATGCCACATATAGCTGCAACTTGTTGAATCATTAATGGGGCAAGGATGTCACATCGGGTTTCAAAATTGACCCGCATGTTTAAGGATCGCAGTAAAGAAAACAGATCAAACGATTTGAAAAGTGCATCGCTGACCAAGAGGGTATTAGATCCGCCTTGACTCGATAGATTCGTCAAGTCATTTCGCACAATATCAGATGGGACTTCCATCCTTGTTGATCGAATAAACCCTTCCATACAGAAATTGCAGCGATAAGGACATCCCCTGCTAAAGGCATAAGGTAGGATGTCATAGGCCCTAGGATATTTTAGTAATCTCAGATTAAGAAGGGCCTTCTTTTTGAGATCAAAACGATCACCCTTTCTGGTCAAATAGATATGACCATTTTTTTTCCAGGCCAGATTGGGGATATCCTCATAAAGGGGGTTCTTACCCTTGTCCAAACGCTCTATTATCTTAAGAGATGATATTTCACCCTCTCCGATCACAATCAGATCCACTGCTGACGTTCTTGAAAATATCTCCCCATAATAGATGGTTGGGAAGTAGCCGCCCAAAAAAATAAAGATATTTGGGTCCTGATCCTTGATACGCTCACACAAATTGACGACCTCTTCTGCCTGGGAAATAGCCGTACACGAAATGCCGACACCTTTTGGTTTCATTTGTGCGAGGTCTCTAAAAAACTCTTTATATATCTTTTCCTTTCCTGCCTGGGTAAGGGGTAGTCCATAATCTACGGGCATGGAAATAACCTCAATCTCTGTTTTGGGAGAATTCGATTTAACAAAGCTTGCTATCTCCATTATGGACAATGGATATGCGGGGACATACATTCCTGTATTCTTCGATATTGGCTCAATAAATAAGATCAAAGGACTCTCCCTTCAGAAAAAAACCACACATTCAACTCTTTTAAATCCGAGCTGATTCCTGTATACTTATCCGTATGGAGGTTTGTTAGGTATCAAAGGTTTTCATAAAAATATAGTTTTATATGCAAATTAACAAGGATAGGAGAAGAAAACATGCCCCGTTTACTGCTGATCAATCCATCCATTGCCCATAAATCGATTGGTGCGATCCGTGAAACCGCTTGGCCTCCGCTCAATCTCCCTTACTTGGCAGCTGTGACTCCGGATCATTATGAGATCGAGGTCATCGATGAGAATGTCCAGCCTTTTGAGTACCGCGAAGCCGATATTGTGGGCATTACGGCATTAACGGCTTCGGTTTATCGTGCCTATCAACTTGCCCAAGTCTACCGGAATCGGGGCATCCCGACCATTATGGGCGGCATCCATGTATCAATGATGCCTGAAGAAGCGTTGCGTTTTTGCGACGCTGTGGTTATCGGAGAAGGAGAAGACATCTGGCACAAGGTTCTTGAGGACTTCGAGGCCGGCAGCTTGCAGAAACAATACAGGGGCTTTTGGGTAAACCTGGAGACCCTGCCTTTACCGCGCCGAGATATCCTCCAAAATCCGTATTACCGATGGGGCAACATCCAGACCTCTCGAGGATGCCCAATGAATTGCTCCTTCTGTTCTGTTACCGCCTTCAACGGGCGTCGATTTCGCAGACGCCCGCTAGATCTTGTTATTGAGGAACTTGAACAAATGCCCCAAAAATGGGTGGGGCTGACCGACGACAACATCATAGGTTATGGGAAAAAGGACCTGGAATGGACCCGTACCTTTTTCTCCCGCATCTTGGATAAGGGCATCAAAAAGCTGTTTTTTGCGCAGGCTTCCATCCTCATCGGGGAAGACCGCAGTCTCCTTAGGCTTGCTTCCAGGGCCGGATTAAGGGTTGTCTTTACAGGTATGGAGTCTGTAAACCCAAATACCCTTCAGGCCTACCGAAAAGATATCAACCTAAAGTCCCTCAACCAGGGTCGATACAAAGAGCTGATCTCAAATATCCGCAAGGAGAAAATCGTATTTCACGGTGCCTTTGTCCTGGGCGGTGATGAGGATGATCGTTCGGTGTTTCAATCGACCTTGCAATTTGTGAAATCTTCTCATATAGATGTTCTTCAAATGACAAAGCCCACCCCCCTGCCCGGCACACAATTGTGGAAGATCTTACAAGAGGGTGGAAGAATTTTGGATCAAAACTTCCCCCAAGCCTGGACCGAATACCGTCTGTCAAGGCTGGTTTTCAGACCGGCACAAATGACCATCGAAGAGGTATACGAAGGGTTTCACTATTTGCGCGAAATATACTTTAGCTTTTGGGAGACAGTGAAGAGGACCTTTTATACCCTCCTTGCCACAAAAAACCTGACCTCCACCCTCATTGCTTACAAGCTCAATGCCTCCTATAAAAAGGCCTTTCGCAATTCGGAGAATTACCCGCTCTATAATCGACCCAACCTGAAGAAAAAATTTGGATCATAAAACGGTCTATAACGGCCGCAAACAATATCTCTAGGTCTCGGGCCGATCACCAAACCCCTAACGTTGCATAAACATACACAGGGCCGGACTCTGTCATTCCCGCGAAAAGCCTGCCCCTGGCTTGAACAGGGGCGCGAATCCACGGACATTAACGTTAGGGTTCAATTGTTTCATAAGAGGCACAGACAAGAGCTGCACAAATCAAGCCCCCTGGATAAATGGAGCACTTTATTGGTCTTTTGATGCAACGCAATCTCTGTCATACTCAGTATCTTGGTATATTGTTGTTAGAGTTTTACAAAGGCAGGCTTCAAAAACCGGAGAGACGGTTGTCTCTCTACCTTGATATCCGATCCTGCAATGTTTTTGATCTCCGGATACTTTTTCCATTGGTACCACTGCTCCGGATGGGCATAAATTAGGCTCTCAAGGAATTTTAATATTGTTTCCCCCATTGAAGTATGTGGAAAATTCTGGAGGATTCTTGACATATCTTCATAACCATACATCCTTAACCTGTAATGAGTCAGGTTGTATCTATGTATTATTCCGAAAACAATTTCAGCCCCCGTCCTCTTCTGCATGATATTGATTGTCCTGTCTAAACCGGTTATACGTCCCAAAAATGATATCCTATCCCTTTTAGAGGGTCTCCACTCTTCTATTTCATCACACTGGGTGACGATGATTCGGTTTTTCCTCAATTCACTGATGGCAGTGCTGATAATATTTCCGGATTTCTCCGCATCAATGAGTATGATGCGGTATTTCTGGGCCTGTGCATAAACCTTTCTTTTTAATTGTTCAGTCTTAAATTTTGCAATCATAGAAACAGGGAAATTATTGACCGCAAGTAGGGTGGGTATATATTCGATGGCACCATAGTGTCCGGTGACAATAATAACGCCATTCCCTTTTGATAGCTTTTGGTGCAATATCTTTAAATCTTCACTGATAATATTCCGTTTGAGAAACCTAGTGGCTCTCTCGGCATCCTCAAAGGCGATAAACAATTTTTCGTAATAGTGGGATAGTATGCCATAAAAGACTTCTCTTGAGATCTTCTTTATACTGGCGTCATGATTCCTAGGACCTATGACCTCCGAGACGGCATTTTCTATACGGGATTTCTCCTCTCTATTTAAGAAAAAATACAGTCTTCCAAGAAGAAAGATATAGAATTCTGCTATTTTCCAGCCAAAGGTCAAATACAAAAAAATATTTAGTCTCCATTGGAGAAAAGGACTCAATCTTATTTTTATGATAACTAACTCCAGCCGACTTAAAAACTTCTTTACCAATTTAATATAGTCAGTTCAATATAGTCAATTTTGACGCACTTGAAAAATCATTTTTATGGGTGATTGTAAGGTTAGGAAGTTATAGATTGCGAATTATTTAAGCCAGTTACTTGAAAAAGGTTACTCGATCCTGAGATTTTTTACTTTTTACAAACCCATCAATTCTTATGCCAAAATCTTACTGATTGGTCTGATTTTCAAAATAGTGGGCAATTGAACTGGATTTATTAACCTCAATGGGCTCGAAGGCCTTTATTTTATGGACATTTTGGGTATGTATGGTTCAATGGAATAAGGGTCAATGTATCAGATTTTGCTTAACAGAAAAAGACCCATTTTATGTGAAGTTGTTCAAAAACGCACCAAAAATGGTGCGCGTGTGCACATTTTTTGGTGCATCTTTTTTAGCGAAGCTTTGCCTCCCCGGCGCGTATCCCTCTAAAGCGGGAGACTAAATGCCACTCTTGATTGAACAGGATTGACGTAGCGGAAATTTTGTGGTGTCATAAGTTTTTAAGTAGATCTAGACCTGGAAAACCTTTCTTTCAACGGGTTAGGCCTTATCCATCCCTTTCCTCGGCTGGCAGGAGGGATTGGGACAGCGCCTTTAGAGGCAAGGACGAATACCTGCTAATATCGAGGGAGTGAACAATGAGTATGAACAAAAAGACGACAGTCCTTATTGTTGATGATGAAAGGGGTGTTCGTCAGTCTTTTAAGATGGTCTTAAAGGACAAATATAATGTCCTCCTTGCCGAAACAGGGGAGCAAGCAATTGATATTTTTACAAAAACTTCTGTTGATCTGATATTGCTGGATATCCTCCTGCCCGATATTGATGGGATTGACCTATTAGAGAAATTCAAGAAAATTGATCCGACCACAGAGATTATCATGGTGACAGCGGTAAAGGAGATTCAAACAGCAGTAAAGGCGATCAAGTTAGGCGCCTATGAATATATCGTTAAACCCTTCCAGGTTAATGATGTGTTAGTTTTGATCGACCGGGCCTTAGAAAAACGCCGCCTGGTAAATGAGGTTACCTATCTCAGACATGAATTGGAAAGGCAGCATCCGTTTGAAAAAATGATCGGCGAAGACAGGAAAATGAAGGAGATTTTTGATTTAATATCAACTATTTCCCAAAATGATGGGACCGTACTCATAGAGGGAGAGAGTGGGACTGGAAAAGAGCTGGTTGCCAGAGCCATCCATAACAGGAGTCCCAGGAAGAACCGACCTTTTGTGGTTATCAATTGTGCTGCTATACCTGCATCCTTGATGGAAAGTGAGATCTTTGGATATAATCAGGGTGCTTTTACGGGGGCAACCAGGACCACCTTAGGCAAACTGGAAATCGCCAATAGGGGTACGGTCTTTCTGGATGATATTGATTGTCTTGATATCAACATGCAATCCAAACTCCTTAGGGTTATCCAGGAGAAAGAATTTGAAAGATTGGGGAGCAATAAGGTCATCAAGATTGATGTCCGGTTTGTTGCGGCCTCCAACAAAGACCTAAAAAAACTGATATCAGAAGAAAAATTCCGCGAGGACCTTTTCTATCGTCTCAATGTCTTTCCTATAACGCTGCCACCTTTGAGAAAGAAAAAAAGTGATATCCCTTTACTCCTAGATCATTTATTGACGTCATTTTCCAAAAAGGCGGGAAAACCGCCCAAAAAGTTCTCTCAAAATGCGATCGATACATTGATGAGATACGATTGGCCGGGCAATGTTCGAGAGCTTGAAAATCTGGTTGAGAGATTGTCCACTGTCTCAAAAAAACCTGTCATATATCCTCAGGATATCCCCGTGTCCCATATGGG
>JABMQH010000017.1 GCA_013203355.1 Candidatus Omnitrophota bacterium
CCTTTTAAAAAAAACTAGACGCGTTGTGACCTCAGCGCGAGAGACAGTTTTTTTCCGGGGCGTAGCGCAGCTGGCTTAGCGCGCTTGGTTCGGGACCAAGAGGTCCCCGGTTCAAATCCGGGCGCCCCGAATACCATAGGAGAGCGTATCAAAAAGCAGGTCCGCGTATATTATCGCGGTGACGTTCAAGGCGTAGGATTTAGGTTTACGGCTGACCGCCTTGCCAGCGAATTGGGTTTAACCGGCTGGGTTAAAAATTTGCGGGATGGCCGGGTAGAGATAATAGCTGAGGGAGAGGAAAACGTCCTTAATGATTTTCTCCAGCGGATAAAAAAACGTATGGAACCCTATATTACAGGTGTAGACTCAGACTGGCAGGAACCGACAGGCAAGTTTAATAATTTTGATGTTGCTTTTTAATAATGTGACAGCGGGAAAATAAGATGAAAAAGGCAATAGGTAGGACAATAGATGAGTTGCGAGATGAAATAAGGCATCACGACTATTGCTATTATGTATTAAATCAACCTGAGATTTCAGATAACGAGTATGATGATCTGTTCAAAAAATTAAAAAGACTGGAAGAAGCAAACCCTGAGCTGGTTGTACCGGATTCTCCTACGCAGAGGGTAAGCGGTGAAGTCCTCGAAGGGTTTAAGGCAGTTCAGCACAAGACAAAGATGCTTTCGCTGGACAACACATATTCTTTCGAAGAACTTAAAGACTGGAAGGAGAGGGTATGCAAGGGGCTTCCCCGAAGTGAACAGGTTGAATATGTCGCGGAGCTTAAGATAGACGGCGTCAGCATTTCATTGACGTACGAAAAGGGCACTTTAAACATTGGTGCAACGCGCGGAGATGGCCAAAGAGGCGAGGATGTAACTGTGAATCTGAAAACTGTATCCTCGATACCCTTACGGATAATACAGGATTCCGACAGGCAGCAGCCGGCCACCCTTGAAGTAAGAGGCGAAGTACACATGACCAACAAAGACTTTGAAAAGGTGAATAAGGCAAGGGCAAAAGAGGGCGCGGCCTTGTTTGCAAATCCCAGGAATTCGACGGCGGGTTCTTTGAAATTGTTAGATCCGAAACAAGTTGCGTTGCGCCGCCTTAATTGTTTTATACATTCCTTTGGTGTTGTTGAAGGCACAAAGGAGCTTGTTGACCAATGGGGTTTTCTTCAGCTTGCCAAAAAATGGGGTTTTAGAGTAAACCCAAATAGCAAGTTATGCAAGAATTTAGATGAAGTAATCAAATTCTGCAGGCATTGGCAAGAGAGGAAGGATTCATTAGATTATGAGGTTGATGGTATTGTTATTAAGGTAAATTCGTTTAAGCAGCAAAAAAGGCTTGGTGCGACCCTGAAAAGTCCCCGCTGGGCCTGCGCATATAAATTTCCGGCTAAGCAGGTGACCACAAAACTAAAAGCAATAAAGGTTCAGGTTGGCAGGACAGGTGTTATTACGCCGGTAGCAGAGCTTGAGCCTGTAGAGTGTGCCGGGGTTATAATCAAACATGCCACACTGCACAACTTTGACGAGATAGAACGACTTGGGGTAAAAATCGGCGACAAGGTTCTTGTAGAAAGGGCAGGGGAAGTCATACCCAAGATCGTAAAGGTTGTTGTAGCTGCAAAGGGCCAAAATGGAAAACAATTCAAGATCCCGACAAAATGTCCCGTTTGCAAAAAAGAGGTCACAAAAGAAAAAGAGGAAGAGGTTGCTTATCGCTGCATAAACCCATTGTGCCCGGCCCAACTCGAGCGCGGGCTAATTCATTTTGCCTCCAGGAACGCTATGGATATTGAGGGGATGGGGGAATCGGTAATGCAGCAGTTGGTTAAGAACAAAATGGTCAAGGATTTTGCGGGTATCTATTTTTTAAAAAAGGGTGATTTACTGAAACTTGAACTCTTTGCAGACAAAAGGGCAGATAATCTGGTAATGGCCATTGAAAAAACCAAAGACCGGCCTCTCTCGCGGCTTCTTTTTGCTTTAGGCATACGCCATGTAGGCGAAAAAGCCGCTTTTATTTTGGCAACCAAATTCCACACTATGGATAAAGTTATCTCGGCTCAAAAAGACCAATTAAGCGCAATACACGAGATTGGCTCAGTCATGACAGAGAGCATAGAAAATTTTTTTAAACAGGAAGAAACGAAAAGGTTAATAGAAAAGTTAAAAAGGGCAGGAGTAAGAATGACCGAACCGGAGAGAAAATCCGGTCCCGCCCCCCTGGATGGAAAAACTTTTGTATTCACAGGAGAACTTACTGGTTTTTCCAGGCAAGAGGCGCAAAGGCTTGTACGGGAATTAGGGGGCAATGCCGCGTCTTCGGTTAGCGGGAAAACGGATTTTATTGTTGCGGGGGGCAACCCCGGTTCAAAATACGCGCAGGCAAAAAAACTGGGCGTAAAGATCATTAGCGAAAAGGAATTTTTCGTCATGGTTCGCAGATAATTTATATTGGATCCACCGGTTTTTACGGTTAAGAGGAGATGGTTGATAAATGGGAAGACATATTCTTAGATTAGGGGCAATCCTTGTGCTGTGTCTGTTGATAGCAGGTTGTGGCCCTGCCTGGAAAAAAAAGTTTGTGCGAAAAAAGGCTCAAAATAAACCAACACAGGTTTTTGTATATGAGCCAAAGGAGTACCAGTCCGAGCCGTATTCTGCCGCATATAAGAGAAGTTTCCTCTTCTGGAAGGCATGGCAGCAGGAGCTTATATATAGATTGGGTAATAGCAAAACAAGCGATGCGAGGACCTTTCAAGAGGCGTTGAAAAATTTAGGGGAGATGAAGGAATGTTTGACTGAGCAAAAGGCGTCCGAATTGCAGGGGTATATAACTAAATTGGAAAGGTTTTTTGACGAATATAAATCACGCACCCTAGGCATCGTTCAAGCAAAACAGATGCGCCGAGATCTGGATAGGCTGATGTTAAAAATAGACAAGGCATTTAGGTATACCAAGGCCATGGAGTTTATAAAAGATTGAAAACCAGAAATACGAATACACTACTTAAGAAATTTGTCGTCGGGCCACTTGAAACTAATTCGTACATATTCGGGGACGAAGGTTCCAGGGAAGTGGTTTTGATTGACCCCGGTGGCGAGTCAAATAAAATAAACAAGTTTATTAAGGCGGCCAACCTGAAATTAAAATACGTAATCAATACACATGGACACGGAGATCACATAGGAGGTAATTCAGATTTTAACGTAGGCGTGCTTGTACACAAACTGGATAAGGATTTTTTGGAAAACCCGCTCTTAAATCTTTCTGCAAGTTTCGGAGCGCAAGTCATCTCTCCGAAAGCGTCCCGTTTTTTAAATGACGGCGATAAGATAGATATCGGTAATGTATACCTTGAGGTTATACATACTCCCGGGCATACACCGGGTGGTATTTGCCTTAGGTACGATAATCTCATCTTTAGCGGGGATACATTATTTTTTGAAGGTGTGGGCAGAACCGATATCCCAAATGCCTCATGGGAGGCGCTAATGGATTCTTTGAAGAATAAACTGATGCAATTGCCGGATGCATGCAAGGTTTATCCCGGGCATGGATCGGAGACAACTATCGGGCACGAAAGGAAAAATAATCCATTTTTGGTCTAGATTACAATGAAAGAGTTCGTTGAGGAATTTCTCAATTACCTAACGGTTGAAAGGGGCCTTGCCAAGAACACCATAGAGGCATATCGCCGCGACTTGACAAAGTTAATAAATTTTTTAAACGGATGCGGGATAGATTCATTTGACAAGGTAAAGCGGTCGGATATAACAGATTATTTAATGAACCAAAAAGACAGGAAACTGACATCCACAACCTTATCCAGAAACCTTGTTGCGATAAAGATGCTGTTTCGGTATCTGGCAAGGGAAAAGCTGATAAAAGAAGACGCCGTCAGCGTAATCGAATCGCCAAAGGTCTGGCAAAAACTGCCGGATTTCCTTTCCTTAGATGAGGTGGAAACCCTTTTGAGCGCCCCCAATCTAAAAAACTGGCAGGGCATAAGGGATAAGGCGTTTTTAGAGCTCATGTATGCGACAGGCATGAGGGTCTCCGAAGCCGCCGACCTTAGAGTGATCGACCTGAACATGGATGTCGGATTTCTTAAGTGTATCGGCAAAGGGCAAAAGGAGCGAATCATACCTGTTGGTAAAAAGGCAAAAGAGGCGGTCAAGAGATATTTGGATAAGGCAAGGCCGGTTTTGACAAAGAAGAACCCGCAGGTGCCAAACCTTCTTCTAAACAGATTCGGGAAAAAAATTTCCCGACAATCGCTGTGGAGTGTTATAAAGGTTTATGCTACTAAGGCAAAGATCAAAAAAAGGCTGACGCCGCATGTCCTCAGGCATTCATTTGCCACGCATATTTTAGAACGCGGGGCTGATCTTCGGGTCGTCCAGGAGCTTTTGGGGCATGCGAATATTTCCACGACACAGATATATACACATATCACTAAGGATAGATTGAAGGCGATACACCAAAAATATCATCCAAGGCCATGATGAAAAGAACAACAACCGCTAAAGCAGTTAATATTTCCGCGAGGCTAAAGGGGTTATTGCCTCGGGAGGTTATTCGGCTTTTTAAGTTGATAGACCGGATTGCGCAGCAAAATTCCTGCGCCGTGTTTTTGGTTGGGGGGCTTATCAGGGATATCTTGTTGGGTGTCAGAAATCTTGACTTAGATATCTTAGTTGAAGGCGATACCCCGCGCTTGGTCAAGGCCTTGGTTAAAGAGGCAAGAGGTTCTTACGTCCTGCATAAGAGATTCGGCACCGCTGTCGTGACTTTGCCCTGGCCTGTAAGATTTAAATCAACCCGTCTGGCCAACGCAAAGATAGATTTTGCTACAGCACGCAAAGAGATCTATAAAAGCCCTGCTGCACTTCCGGAAGTAGCATTTAGCACCGTACGAGAAGACCTTTCCCGCAGGGATTTCACAATAAACGCAATGGCGGCAAGCCTGATGCACAAAAATTTCGGGCAGTTAATAGATTTTTTCAACGGCCGGTCGGACCTCGCAGGTAAAAAGATTCGAATTCTACATGACAAGAGTTTTCTGGATGACCCGACGAGAATATTCAGGGCCGTCAGGTTCGAGCAACGGTTTAATTTCAAAATTGAACCGCATACTGAACGCTTGATAAAAGAAGCGCTCAAAGGAAAGATGATCGAGAGAACCAGCAAGGCCCGGTTAAAAGATGAACTTATTCTAATATTGAAAGAAAAAGATCCGGGGAAGGCGTTATCCAGAATGGAAAACCTTATCGATTTCGGGTTTATCCACCCAAAGATCCATTTTACAAAAGGGCAAGAACAATTATTTAGTTCCATAAGCAAAACCGTCGCATGGTTTAAATCAGTCTGTGAGGGCAAGACCACGGATATTTGGCTTGTATATATGATGGCGCTCTTGGGCGATCTTGATATGAGCACTCTTGAAAATGTCTGCAGGGAATTCGCATTTACTAAAACCGAACGAACACGGCTATGTTCGTATAGGAAAAATAACCTTGAGGTTGCAAAATTTTTAGGTAGATCAAAACGCCTTTCTCCGAGCGAAATATTTAGGCAGCTTAAGCCGCTCTCAGATGAGGCCATTTTATGTATTGTGGCGGGGTCTAATTCGAAGTATATAAAAAGGCGTATTGCGAATTTCCTGTTAAAATATAATAAGGTTTCGCTAAAGATCAGCGGCAAAGACCTGGCCGGCCTCGGCCTTAAGGCAGGACCGGAGTTTAAAAAGATATTAACCGCTGCGCTTTATGCAAAGCTGGATACGGGTTTTAGACATAAAAAACAGGAATTGGATTTCATAAAGAGGTTTTCGGCAGGACACAAATGACGGTCGGGGTTTTAAGGATTGAACTTTCGATTCCGGGCACTCATTCCTTGAAAGAAAAGAGGATGGTACTAAAAAGCCTAAAGACTAGGCTGCGAAATAACTTTAATATCTCAGTTGCCGAGGTTGCCATGCAGGACAAGTGGCAGAAGGCCATTGTTGGCATAGCAGCTGTTAATGAGGACAAGAGGTATCTAAACGGGCAGCTGGATAAGGTCATAGATTTCATTGAGGGTTTTCGGGATACCCAAATAATTGATTACGAAATGGAGCTTTGTTAAATGGGCCACAATAGAGCGGAAAAATTAGCAGGCGCATTAAGGAAAAAGATCAGCCAAATACTGCAGGGAGAACTCAGGGATCCGCGTATAGGGATCGTCACGATCACAGAGGTAAAGGTAGCAAAGGATTTAAAGTATGCAACTGTATATTTTTCGGTGCTCGGGGGAGAAAAGGAGAAAAAGAGCGCCGGGATCGGCCTTGACCGCGCTACGGGTTTTATAAAGCGGATAATCGCAAAAGAAATGATTCTCAGGTGTGTTCCCGAGATAAAATTCAGATTTGATGAGACGTTTGAATACGGGCAGCGCGTGAATGAACTTTTGGAGAAGATAAAAAAGGAAGAAGAGGAACGAAATACATGAGAAACGTAAAAGAGGTTACAGCTGCATTGAAACGTTATAACAATTTCCTTATAACGGCGCATATAAACTCGGAGGGGGATTCCATAGGAAGCCAGCTTGCAATGGCGACCCTGCTTAAAAAACTTAAAAAGCGGTATATAATTTTTGACAACGACCCCGTACCTAAATCGCTAAGGTTCCTTCTTGGTAACGAGGTGATAAAAACGCGTTTAACCAAAAAAGATAAGTTTGATGTGCTTGTCTCCGTAGACTGCCCTACTATTGCGCGCACAGGCAAAGTCGCGCCATATTTTGCGGATGCAAAGCGCGTCATCAATATCGACCATCATGTCAGTAATAAAAAATTCGGAGACATACTTTGGGTTGAGCCGGATATGAGTTCTTGCGGGGAGATGCTGTACTATCTGTACGGGAACATGGGCGTAGCTATAGATAAAAGAGCGGCCCTGCTCATGTATGTTGCGATCCTGACAGACACCGGCTATTTTTCATACGAGAATACAACATATAAGACCCACGAGATCGTTAGCGAGCTGCTTAAAACCGGCATCGAGCCGCTCTGGGTCGGAAAGCAATTGAATGAAACAAAATCCCTGAATGATTTAAAGCTCCTGAACGAAACCCTAAATACGTTAAAGCTGCATTATAATAACCAGGTTGCAACCCTTTACACTACCAAAAAGATGTTAAGGCGGTTGAACCTTCATCCCGCGAGCGCCGAAGGGTTTGTAAATTATGGGCGCTCCATAAATACAGCGAAGGTTGCAATTTTCTTCCTTGAACGACCCGATAAGCCGGGAGAAGTTCATGTCAGCTTCCGGTCAAATGGGGCAGTTGATGTAAATAGACTAGCAAGGGTCTTTAAAGGCGGTGGACATGTGAACGCATCGGGATGCCTGATCAAAGGTTCGATCGCGCATGCACAGAAGACAATATTACCGCAGACAAAACTATTTCTTTGAAAGATATGACGCATAACAACATAAATGGAATATTAATAGTAGATAAACCCATCGGGATCACCAGCCATGATGTGGTGGATTTCATCCGCCGGAAATTCAAGATTAAAAAGGTTGGCCATGCGGGGACGCTGGACCCTTTAGCGACGGGTGTGCTTGTTGTATTACTAGGAAGGGCTACTAAGCTTTCGAACACATTATTAACCCGAGACAAGGAGTATGAGGTTTTAATGACCCTTGGCAAGCGTACCGATACCGGAGATGCTGACGGAAAGGTCATACTTGAAGGAGGAGACTTCTCAAAGGTTACAGTTGAAGCGACAAAAAAAATCCTGTCTAAATTTTCGGGCGATTTATTCCAGATCCCCCCTATGACATCAGCGGTTAAATATAAAGGAAAAAAGTTATACGAATTGGCAAGAAAAGGAATAGTGGTAGAGAGGTCCCCGAGGCCGATAAAGATAACAGGATTAGAGATTTTAAGTTTTAATTTACCCGAGGTTGTTTTGAGGGTTAAGTGTTCGAAGGGGACATATGTGCGCGTCCTCTGCGATGATATAGGGCTTGCCCTTGGCTGCGGTGCTTATGTTGCAAGAATAAGGAGAACGGGGTCGGGAGAGTTTTCACTTATTGACGCTGTTGAATTCGGTAGATTGAAAGACATGGATAAAGACCAACTGCCACTTTTACTTAAAAATGAGAATTATTACAAATTTACGACAACTTCATAGACAATTCAGAAAACCGGTTGTTACTATTGGTATTTTTGACGGTGTCCACCTTGGACATAAAAAGATTTTAAGGCAAGTTGCCAAGGAAGCGAAATGCATCCGCGGCACAAGTGTTGTTGTTACCTTTGACCCTCACCCTATGGAAGTTCTGGATATGATAGGTACCCCACCCCTCCTGGTTTCCTTAAGGCACAGGCTTGACCTGATAGCCAATGAAGGGATAGATGTCGCGTGTGTCTTAAATTTCAGTAAGCCGTTGGCCAAGCGCAATGCGGGTGAATTTATTAAAAAAATTCTGATTCGAAAAATAGGCGTTCATTCTATTGTCATCGGCTCTGATTTTAAGTTTGGTAAGAATCAAAAAGGTGACGTGGAACTATTAAAATCGTTCGGAAAAAAATTCGGGTTTTATGCAAAAGGGGTATCGCTTTTAAAGGTCAGAAAAACACTTGTAAGCAGTACAAGGATACGGAAGCTTATTACAGGAGGTAAACTGAAGGAGGCCTCAGGATTATTGGGGAGAGGAGTTTCGGTCCTGGGGACGGTTATAAAAGGGTTGAAACGCGGCCGAATCCTGGGCTACCCAACAGCGAACATAGACCCTCACCATGAGGCGATTCCGCCAAGTGGGGTATATGCGGTTTATGTAGTGTGCGAAAGGAAGAGGTATAAAGGGATCCTGAATATTGGATTCCGGCCCACGTTTGATGCTGCCGCAGAGCCTACGATAGAGGTGCATATCGTTGGCTTCAAAAGCCGTATCTATGGCAAGGATATCGAGGTGATATTTGTGCGAAAGCTTCGTAATGAAAAAAAGTTTCCTACGAAGGAAAGATTAATAAAGCAGATTAAAATTGACGAAGCCAATGCATCTATGGTATTATAATACCCTAAAAAGGAGGTGTAAAATTGACATTAGCTAAGACAAAGAAGACAGAGATAATCAAGACTTTTAAAAGCCACGATAAGGATACCGGCTCCGCAAAGGTCCAGATAGCCATTCTTACGGAAAGGATAAATGACCTGTCGGGGCATTTCAAGGTCCATAAAAAAGACCATACTTCAAGACATGGGCTTTTAAAACTTGTTGGAAAAAGGCGAAGACTCCTGGACTACCTCCGAAGGACGGATGAGCGGGGTTATTCGGAAATCATTAAAAAACTAGAATTGAGGAAATAAATGCATACATTTAAAGTAGAAATAGAAGGAAAAGAATTTATTATTGAAACAGGGAAGATGGCAAAACAGGCCACTGGATCCGTTACGGTTCAACTTGGCGGCACAGTTGTTCTGGTCACTGTGGTTTGCTCAAAAGAGCCAAAAGAGGATAAAATGGATATGTTGCCTCTTTTTGTTGAATACCAGGAAAGAACTTATGCCGCAGGCAAGATACCGGGTGGTTTTTTCAAAAGGGAAGGCCGCCCTTCCGAGAAGGCGATCCTAACATCACGGCTTATCGACAGGCCCATAAGACCTCTTTTTCCGAAAGGCCTCAGGAATGAAGTTCAGGTCGTAGCTATGGTCATATCTGCGGATGGGGAAAACGACCCGGATGTACTGGCAATGGTGGGAGCATCGGCGGCACTTTCTATTTCCGAGATCCCCTTTAGCGGCCCCATAGGCGCTGTGAGAGTCGGGCTTATTGATGACACCTTTATTGTTAATCCAACCTTTACCGAATTGGAGAACTCGCCTCTGGATCTAGTTGTCGTAGGCAACAAAAAAGGCGTAGTGATGCTTGAATCTGAATCTAATGAAGTTTCTGAGGAAAAGATAATCGAGGCAATAGATTTCGGATATCAGAAGCTTTCAAAATTGATCGAAGCCCAAGAGCAGATGGTGAAGGAGTGCGGTGTTAAAAAGGCCTCTCCACAACTGAAAGAGATCGATGAGGAATTGCGCAAGAAGGTAAAAGAAGCGGCCGCATCCAAACTTGATGAGATCTATAAGTTGAGTCAAAGGGAACAAAGGCAAAAGGCCAGAGACCTGCTATTAAAGGAGTTGGTTGAGAAGTTAGTTACAGAGGAGTCAGAAATTTCAGACAAGGATGCGAAGGCAGCACTTACGGAGCTTGAAAAGAAAACCGTACGCAGTCTCATACTAGATAAAAAGAGGCGCGTAGACGGCAGGTCTTTTAAAGACATACGGGAAATTTCCTGTGAAATCGGAGTTTTGCCAAGGACGCACGGTTCTGGCTTATTCACAAGGGGCCAGACCCAGAGTCTTACGGTTACAACCCTTGGTACGGGGACTGATGAGCAGTTGATAGATGCGCTTGAAGGCGAGAAGTTTAAAAGTTTTATGCTTCATTACAATTTTCCGCCTTTTAGTGTTGGTGAGGTTAAGCCTATGCGAGGGCCTGGCAGAAGAGATATTGGGCACGGCGCATTGGCCGAAAGGGCCTTACGGCCAGTTATGCCGAAGAAGGAAGGTTTTCCTTATACGGTAAGGGTGGTCTCGGATATACTGGAATCAAACGGCTCCTCAAGCATGGCAACTGTTTGCGGGGGAACGTTATCGTTGATGGATGCTGGTGTCCCGATAAAGGCGCCTGTCAGCGGTATTGCAATGGGCCTGGTAAAAGAACAGGATAAATTTGCGATACTCACGGATATAGGCGGTGTCGAGGATCATCTAGGTGATATGGATTTCAAGGTTGCAGGGACAAAAGACGGTATAACCGCGATCCAGCTGGATTTGAAGATTGACGGCATAACCCCGGAAATCATACAGCAAACTTTAAAAGAGGCAAAGGAAGCGCGGTTAATCATTCTGGATAAGATGCTGAGCGTGATCGCAACACCCAAGAACGACCTTTCTCCTTACGCGCCTCGTATTGTTACTTTACAAATAAAGCCGGAAAAGATAAAAGATGTGATTGGCCCAGGAGGCAAGGTGATCAGGAAAATTACCGAAGAGACCGGGGTCACTATAGATATCGAGAATGATGGAACCGTGCAGGTGGCTTCAAGTGATGCCGATGGATTGAGCAGGGCGATCGATATTATCAACGGTATTACGAAAGAGGCGGAAGTCGGCAAGATATATCAGAGTACGGTTAAGCGCATTATGGATTTTGGGGCATTTTGTGAAATTTTGCCGGGTAAGGAAGGGTTGGTTCATGTTTCTGAACTAGCTGACAAATTTGTCAAGAAAGCCAGCGATGTGGTAAAGGTCGGAGATGAGTTCCCGGTCAAGGTTATTGAAATTGATTCGCTTGGCAGGATCAATTTAAGCAGAAAACAGGCTCAAGGGACTCAGGAAGATAAACCTCATAATCCAAAAAGTGGCAAAGAACGGAAGAAACAGTAATAAACCCAAGTTTGTGCTGGATGAAGCCAAGAAGAATGAGATATGGGCGATACTCTTCTTGGCGATTGCAATTCTGATATTCATCAGCCTCATCTCATTTGACCTGAACGACATATCTTTAAATACCTCAACAATAAATGGACAGACAAGGAATTTCGCGGGAATAATCGGCGCCTATCTTGGGTGGGGTCTATATTTTTTGGTGGGACTCTCCAGTTATGCGATACCGCTAGTGATTTTATTCTGGGCTGTGGGCCGTTTTCTCGGTACAAAACCACAAAAATTCTACATAAAGCTAGTGGGTACCGTGATATTTATCATAGCAGTCAGCACCCTTTTGAGCTTGATCTTCTACGACGATTCCTCTACCAGATTCCAAAAGGGCGGCCTGATCGGCCTTGTAGTTACGGATGCTTTGGTTAGGTATTTCGGTATGGCCGGGTCTTTTATCATAGCCGCAGCACTCCTCTTGTTATCAACACTTCTGGCGACAGAATTTCTAATTTTTCCTTTAGTGCTTGTGGCGATAAAAGGGGTGAAGGCCTTATTGCTGAAATTAAAGGTACCCCCCATAAAAAAGATTTTCAAGAAAAGAGAACACCCTACTGTAGCCTCGAAGGTTTCTTCCTATGTAAATTTTAGAAAACAAACTCCTGTGAAGGCCGCCATAACTCCGCCGGCAAAGCCGCTTTTTAAAGCCGGACCAAAAGAAGAAGTCCCTACAAAGATTAAGATCAATAAGCTAAAACCCGCTTCAGTGGTTAAATCTATGCCCGCAAAGGCCCCTATAGGCGATTATAGACTTCCTCCTTTGGATCTATTGGCATCACCGCCTCCAATTGAAGAGCGGAAAATAAAAGAGGACCTCCAGCTAAGTTCAAGGATACTGGAAGAAACCTTAGCAGATTTCGATGTAGAGACAAAGGTAGTGCAGGTTAATCAGGGACCGGTAATAACGCGATATGAACTGGAACCTGCCCCCGGTGTAAAAATAAACCGCATTACGAATTTGGCGGATGATATTTCCCGGGCAATGAAGGCGCAAAGTGTGCGCATCGTTGCGCCGATACCCGGCAAAGGGACCGTTGGTGTTGAGGTTCCAAATTCGGCGAGCGCTCTTGTATATCTAAAGGAAATCATCAACGGACCCGAATTCCAGGATGCAGATTCAAAATTAATAATGGCCTTAGGTAAAGATATAGCCGGCACGCCGGTCGTTACCGACTTAGGCGATATGCCGCATCTTCTTATCGCAGGCGCAACCGGTTCCGGTAAGACTATTTGCGTTAATTCGATTATAACAAGCATGCTTTTTTTAGCGACACCCGATGATGTAAAATTTTTAATGGTCGACCCTAAAAGGGTCGAGCTTGCTATATTCAACGACATACCGCATTTATTATGCCCTGTCGTAACTGAACACAAAAAGGTATCAGGCGCGTTGGACTGGGTGGTAGGGGAGATGGATGGCCGCTATAAGTTATTTGCCAAGGTCGGGGTAAGAAATATTGATCTGTATAACCAGAAGGTGCAAAAAGAAACACCGGCGGAAGGAGCCGAAGAGGGCCTATCCACGTTGCCATATATAATCGTTATTATAGATGAATTGGCAGACCTGATGGCTATAGCCCAGAGGGAAATCGAAAGTGCCATACAGCGCCTTGCTCAACTTTCAAGGGCAGTCGGAATTCATATCATCCTGGCTACCCAGAGGCCATCTGTCGATGTTATCACAGGCGTCATAAAGGCGAACTTCCCTGCAAGGATTTCATTCAAGGTTGCCACCAAGGTTGATTCACGGACCGTTCTGGACGCAAACGGCGCAGATAAATTATTGGGAAAAGGCGATATGCTGTTTCTTGAACCGGGGGCGCCGAAGCCAATACGTGCCCAGGGAAGCCTTGTAACAGATGCCGAAATAGAGCGCGTTGTTCAATTCATAAAATCCCAGAGACCCCCGCAATATGACGAGTCGATTTTGTCAGAACAGGCCCAGAAGATGACGATGAAAAGATTTGAAAAGGATGAGATTTATGGCGAGGCGGTGCGTGTCATATTAGAAACGCGCCAGGCCTCGGTAAGTATTTTACAGCGACGTCTTGGCCTGGGTTATACAAGGGCAGCCCGCATAATTGACATGATGGAGCAAGAGGGGATAGTAGGCCCATATCAAGGCTCAAAGGCAAGAGATATTTTGGTAGATAGCGTTGAGAAGGCAGAAGAAAAACCGTCATGACCGAAAAAGCGAAAGAGTCCATCGGAGAGCAACTTCGAAAGGCGCGTTTAAAAAAGAGGGCCTCGATCGATGAGGTATACCGGGAGACCAAGATACATCCAAAGATCTTGAACGCCATGGAAGAAGACAGATACGATGAATTCTTGAACCCCACATACGCTAAGGCCTTTCTTAAAAGCTATTGCCGATACCTGGACGTAGATGCCAATAAGATACTCGATGGCGGTGATAGCCTGCGCAAGGAAACCCAAAAGCCAATCCTCGAGATAAAAAGCGAAAGAGAGCGATCTTTCATCTCAAATATTAATTGGCAGGAATACATAAAACTGGCAAAAAGGTGGGCCTTGCCAATTGGAGTAGGCCTTTTAGGAATATTTCTGGGCATCTCTTTGATTACACTGACCACGAAAGCAATTAAAAAAATAAAATACTCAAGGCCCTTTAGGCCAAAAGTACGTAGCGCAGGAACACTATCAACCCCCGCCATTAAAACGCCGCTCTCAATACCAAAAAAAGAACCCCTAACCTTGATCGTAAAAACCAAAGGGGACGTCTGGCTTAAGGTGAAGTCTGACGGCAAAACTGTCTTTCAAAATGTCCTTAAGAAAGAAAGCGTTGAGGCCTATAAGGCAGCTAACGAATTCGTCCTCTGGACGGGTAAGGGCGAGTACCTCGATTTGGTCTTAAACGGCAATCCCCTGGGGTCACCGGGGAAGGGTGTTATAAAGAATATTAACCTAACCCACAAGGGCCTAACGATAAAGAAAAAATAATCGTGGCAACAGTTGGTTTAATTAATCTTGGTTGTCCGAGAAATCTTGTTGACTCAGAGGTAATGTTGGGATTGCTGAAAAAAAGCGGTTTTACCATTACCGAAGATTTTAACAATTGTGATGCCGTTGTGGTAAATACCTGCTCATTCATTAAGGATGCCAAGAGGGAGTCGATAGATTTAATTTTGCAATTGATTGAGCTGAAAAAGGAAAAAAAGATTAAATCAATAATCGTAACAGGCTGCCTGCCTCAGAGATACCCCGCCGAGTTAAAAAAAGACTTGAAAGAGGTTGATAGTTTTTTAGGCACAAATGATTTCATCAAGATCCCGGAGGTCGTAAAAAAGACCTTGTCCGGAAAAGGGGTCTCGATAATCTCAAAAAAGCACGATTTTTTATATGATCATACATTGCCGCGGGACATGATTACGCCCGGGCATTTTGTTTATGTTAAGCTTTCCGAAGGGTGTAACAATAGCTGCAGCTATTGTGTAATTCCTAAAATCAGAGGAAGGCTAAGAAGCCGTACCGCCGAATCAATATTGGAGGAAGTAAAGATCCTTTCAAGGAACAGCAGGATATCAGAGATAAATCTGATCGGACAGGACATAACCTTATATGGGACCGATTTATACGGTAAACCAAAATTGGCGGCCATCCTGAGACAAGTGGCAGCCCTTAAAGCAGCGAAGTGGATGCGGCTTTTATATACTCATCCTGAGCATTATTCCGACGAGTTAATAGATGTCGTCAGGGATGAGCCTTCGATATGCAAATATCTGGATTTACCTCTTCAGCATGTGAACGATCGGATTCTAAAATTGATGAATAGGGCAATAACAAAAGAAAAAATTTTAAATCTGATAAACCGCCTAAGAAAAGAGGTCCCGGATCTAGCCATCCGCACTACATTTATTGTTGGCTTCCCGAGTGAAAGCGATAAAGAATTCAAAGAGATGTTCGATTTTATCCGGGAGGTAAAATTTGAAAGGCTTGGGATATTTGAATATTCGCACGAAGAAGGGACCAGCGCCTATAGATTTTCCGGCCAGATTTCGGATAAGATAAAAAAAGAACGCTTCGATGCGATAATGGAG
>JABMQH010000018.1 GCA_013203355.1 Candidatus Omnitrophota bacterium
AAATATGATGAATACGATAGATAAAGGACAACTTGAAGAAATATTGCCGACGGTATCAAAGCCGGGGCGTTATTTGGGAAATGAGTGGAATGTCGTAAAAAAGGACCTGGAGAAGGTGGACGTGAAGTTCGCGCTGGCATTCCCGGATATTTATGATATCGGGATGAGCTATCTGGGCCTCAGGATTATTTACGGTGTTTTAAATAACAGAAATGATGTGGCATGCGAGAGGGTTTTTGCGCCATGGATAGATTTTGAAGAAAGGCTTAGAGAGAAAAAAATTCCACTGTTCACACTAGAGTCCAAGGGCTTCGTTAAGGATTTTGATATCATCGGCTTTTCGTTAACGTACGAGATGAATTATACAAATGTTTTGAATATGCTGGACCTGGCCGGAATACCTTTGAGATCTAAGGATAGAGGCGATAGCTTCCCGCTTGTTATCGCAGGCGGGCCTGCCGCCTTCAACCCCCTGCCGATGTCGGATTTTATCGATGCCTTTGTTGTTGGTGAAGGGGAGGAGGTTGCTTTAGAAATAATTGATGTCTATAAGAAGCACAAGGGGCAAAACAGGAGTGATTTACTGAAAGAATTATCGACTCTGGAAGGGGTCTATGTCCCAACGGTCCCGAAAGAGACAAAAAAAAGGATAGTTAAAAATTTGGATAGTGCATTTTATCCCACAAAGGAGCTCGTGCCGCATGTCCAAATTATACATGACCGGATAACCCTTGAGATTATGAGGGGATGCCCTTTCAGCTGTAAATTTTGCCAGGCAAGCAATTTTTATCGGCCTATGCGGCTAAGATCTCAGGAAAAAATCTTACAGCTTGCAAAAGAAATATACCGCAATACGGGGCATAATACGATTTCACTTCTGTCTTTGTCGAGCGGAAATTATCCGAATATTATTTCGCTAGTTTCAAAATTAACAGACGAATTTAAAGCTAAAGGCGTTGGCGTATCATTTTCTTCTTTGAGGAGCAAAGATATTCTTAGGTCGTTACCCGCCTTGATTGCAATGATAAAAAAAACAGGCCTCACCTTTGCTCCCGAAACAGGAAGCGACCGGCTGCGGAAAATTATAGATAAGGACATCGACGCCGAAGAGATTATTTCCGCATGCGATGAGGCGTTTAAGCTCGGTTGGCGTCGTGTTAAATTTTATTTTATGATAGGACTGCCCACCGAAAACAAAGATGACCTGGAAGGGGTCGCAGATTTTATTTATAGGGTCTTGCGTTTAAAAAAAGGTACAGAGATTTCTGTAAGCATAAATGCCTTTGTACCAAAAGTGCATACCCCGTTTGAAAATGAGAAGATGGATAGCCTCGAGACCCTAATGGAGAAACAAAGGTTTTTAAGGGAGCGTTTACAGAATCGGAGGGTAAAGGTAAAATTCCACAATGCTAAATTAAGTATCATGGAAAGCAAATTCAGCCGTCCAGATAAAGGGCTATCAGAGGCCATATACCGCGCGTGGCGAAAAGGAGCTAAATTTGATTCATGGCAGGAACTTTTTAATTTCAGTATCTGGAAAGAGGTATTTCATGAGATAAAATCATAGTAATTTAGTTGACGCCGAAAAATTTATCTGTTATACTTACCCTAATAAGAATGTAATAAGGAGAAGAAATGAAACCGGAGATGGACAAATGGTTGAGGTTGGTTGTAGAAAAGAACGCCTCCGATTTGCATGTGGGGGCAAACTCACCGCCAATCATCAGAATTGACGAGAAATTAGAGAGGATAACCTCAGAAAACCTATCGGAAGAAGCCGCAAAGGAGTTAACATATAGCTTACTTAAGCCGGACCAGATTAGAAAATTCGAAATTGAGAAAGAGTTGGATTTTTCGTTTGAGATAGAAAATGTCGGGAGGTTCCGCTCTAATGTATTTAGGCAGAGAGGTCAAGTAGGGGTTTCCATAAGATGGATACCTTTTGACATTATGACGTTTCAGGAGTGCCATCTGCCGGTTGTTTCTGTCGAGGCCCTTTGCGGTAAACCTAAAGGTTTGGTGCTGGTTACGGGCGCAACGGGGAGCGGAAAATCAACTACGCTGGCGTCCATGGTAGATTACCTAAACCAAAAAAAGGCCTGCCATATCGTGACAATCGAGGATCCGATTGAATTTGTCCATAAAAATAAAAAGGCACTGGTTGATCAAAGAGAGGTGTATCAAGACACGCATTCCTTTCCCAGCGCATTAAAACACGTTTTAAGACAGGACCCGGATGTAGTTTTGATCGGAGAGATGCGGGATTTGGAGACCGTAGAGACGGCCCTTATGTGCGCAGAAACGGGGCACCTAGTTTTTGCTACACTGCATACCTCCGATAGTGCCCAGACGATAAATAGGATTATCGATATATTCCCTGCCTCCCATCAAACGCAGATCAGGACACAGCTTTCTTTTGTTTTAATGGGGATAATATCCCAACAGCTGATCCCAAAGGCAAAAGGAAGGGGCAGGATTTTGGCGGCAGAGGTTTTGATTACAAATCCAGCAGTACGAAGCATGATCAGGGAATCAAAAGTGCATCAGCTTTATTCTGTTATTCAAACGGGACAAAAGGAAAACATGCAAACAATGAATCAATCTCTTTATTCCCTTTGTAAACAGGGTTTAATTGCTTCCGAAGAGGCATTTAGCCGCACATTAGACAAAGATGATTTGTCAAGATTGTTTAAGAAGTGATAAGACGGGGAGGGGCCGAACATGTCACCAATAAAAAGATTAGTATCAAAGCAGTTAGGGGAACTCCTGAAAGAGCGCAATATAATTACTGATGAGCAGCTGAAAGAGGCACTTGATCTTCAAAGGCAAAAGGGCGGCTTGATTGGTGAGATTTTAATCTCGCTGGGCTATGCAAAAGAGGAAGAAATTGCCCAGGCCTTGACCGTTCAGTATGGCTTTCCGTATCTACCGCTGGACAACTATGAAATCGACCGGGAAATTATAAAACTCATACCGGAAGACCTGGTCAAGAAATATGGCGTCATACCTATAGACAAAATAGGCTCGACCCTTACCGTAGCGATGGTGAACCCTTTAAATATAAATACGCTGGAAGAACTGGAATCGATTACAAAATGTACGGTTCAACCCTTTGTTACTACATCTACTAGTTTCCAAAAGGCATTTAAAAAATATTATCAGGAGAAAAGCGGCAAGTAATTCCCGCTTACGATAATAGAAAACCTTTAATTAAAAGAAGTGAAATGCGTTAATCTTAACCCGCCCAATGACCATATCGTTAAAAGAGGCGCTTACAAAC
>JABMQH010000197.1 GCA_013203355.1 Candidatus Omnitrophota bacterium
CGCTGTGGGAGACAGTATAATGTTTGGTGGCCAAAAGCGAGAAGCAAGCATGACTTTAGGTAAGGAAGGCGCGAGTTTTGTACTTATAGATCCACAAGGGGAAAAGTGCGTTCTTAAAAGAGGCCGTAATAAAATTGGAAGGCATAGTGATAATGATATCGTTATTGCTGTTGGAACTGTTTCCCGACAGCAGGCCGAAATCATTGTATCTCCTATAGGCGAGGTAAGGATATATGATTTGAAATCGAGCAATGAGACTTGGCTGATGTATCCGCGGGTACGAAGCAGGGCTCAGGAACTCGAACTTAACAGATTGGTGAATCTAGAGGTGACTTCAGCTATTTGATCTTGGAAATTATTTTCTAACCTGCCGAGTCTAACCAGGTTAGATCTGGCAGGTTGCCAATTCGAATCCGTTGTAATTGTCAAGATTACAGCGGATTTTTATTTACCCCATTGATAGTTTAGGGATTTTATGCTATTTTATATAGTACATCCCTTAATATAGAGGTAATGTAATATGGAAGAAAAAAAATTGAGTTTTTTTGAAAGATATTTAACTTTATGGGTTACAGGATGTATTGGCTTTGGGATATTACTTGGTAAGTTATTTCCCGAAATTGCTTATACGTTAGATAAAATATCTATCTATCAGGTTTCGATCCCTATTGCTATATGCCTATTTTTTATGATGTATCCTATAATGGTTAAAATAGATTTTGCAGAAGTAATTAAGGCAGGGAAGACACCTAAGCCAGTCATCCTTACCTTGTTTATAAACTGGTGCATTAAACCTTTCACCATGTTTGCTATCGCAACTCTATTTTTAGGAGTGTTATTCAAAAAGTTTTTACCCGGAACCGAACTCATCAAAGGTGTCTCTGAAGTTGAGCTGTTCAGATCATATATATCAGGATGCATTTTACTCGGGATCGCGCCTTGCACCGCCATGGTTCTGGTATGGGGACATCTGGCAAAGGGGAATGACGGCCACACCCTTGTTATGGTAGCTATCAATTCACTTACGATGTTATTTCTTTATGCACCATTGGGAGGATGGCTATTAGGAGTTAATATGATGCCGATCCCCTGGCAGACCATTGTCTTATCTGTTGTAATTTATGTGGGGGTCCCGCTTTTCTTAGGATATCATACGAGAAAATTTATCCTTGCAAAAAAAGGTATCAAGTGGTTTGAGGATAAGTTTCTTCATTATCTTACTCCTGTGTCTATCGGGGCGCTGCTTGTTACGCTTATATTGCTTTTTTCCTTTAAAGGTGAACTTATTATTAATCAGCCTCAGATAATATTTTTAATTGCAATACCGTTGTTCATACAAACCTGCCTTATCTTTGCTTTAACCTATGCTTTAGCTAAGTGGCTAAAATTACCATACAGAGATGCGGCACCTTCAGCCTTGATTGGCGCAAGTAATCATTTTGAAGTTGCTATTGCTACATCAACGATACTTTTTGGTTTATCGTCAGGCGCCGCATTGGCAACCGTTGTGGGCGTGCTTATCGAGGTTCCTGTTATGCTTATGTTGGTGAAGGTGTGTTTAAAGACTAAGCGTATTTTTTAACCTCATCGAACGCAGCCTCAAGATAAAACTTGAGGTTGTTTGTTTTTAGGAGTATAATTTAAATTTGTAGAGTACAAAAGAAAGGATAGAATATGGGCCAGCAAAGGCGGTTTCAAATAAGGCATCAGCAGAAACTGAAGAGGCTTAAAAAACGGAACAAGCTTGTACAGCAGAAACTGAACCCGGAGGATTTTTTTGTTGAAGGGTATTATGTTGGCCACAAAAAGTAAACGAAATTGCAAGGAGGTGCGGGATGGCGAAGTTTTTGATGTTAGGTAAGTATTCGGCAGAAGCGGTTAAAGGGATGAGCGCAGAGCGCACAAAAAAGGTATCCGAGACTATTGCGGGATCCGGAGGTAAAGTCGATGCAATGTATGCCACATTAGGATGTCATGATCTGGCTTTGATCGTGGATTTTCCTGGAACCGGCGAAGCGATGAAGGCATCGACAGCGCTTACAAAATTAACAGGCATCGGATTTAATACATCACCGGCTGTGACGGTGGCAGAGTTTGATAAATTGATAGGTTAATTTTAAAAAGGCACACGGAAAGGTATTAGTTGACGGTAAAGATTAAATTTTGCGGTGGGGCGCGAACGGTTACGGGTTCCATGCACCTAGTATCTACAGACCGGTCTAATGTATTGTTGGATTGCGGAATCTTTCACGGACGCAGAGATGAGTCTTACGACGTAAATTCAAACTTCGCTTTTAATCCTCAGGATCTAAATGCCTGCATAATATCACATGCCCATATAGACCATTGCGGGAATTTGCCCACGCTTATAAAAAAAGGATATAAATCGCATATATTTGCTACTCCTCCCACAAAAGAGTTGTGTCATTATATGTTGCCCGATAGCGGCTATGTGCACGAAGAAGACATCAGGTATGTAAATAAAATAAATAAACGCAGAGGCCTGCCGCCCCGAGCCCCTCTTTATACAAGAAGGGATTCAGAGGATGCCCTTAGATACATCAGATCAGTCGAATACCATCGTAAATTTGCTGTTTCGAAAGATATAGATTTGACCTTTTTTGAAGCCGGCCACATCCTTGGCTCTGCAGTAACAATTCTGGATATAAAAACCTCCAGAAATAAAATAAGGCTGGCTTACGCCGTGGATTTGGGCAGATACGACATGCCGCTTCTCAGGGACCCCGAGATACCCAAGGATATTGATTACCTTATTCTTGAGAGTACTTATGGTGGGAGGGCCCACTCAAGCATACGGGAAGCGGAGGATAAATTAACCGATGCCGTAAACCGTACGGTAAAGCGCGGCGGTAAAATTATTATCCCCTCGTTTGCCCTTGAGAGAACGCAGCTGATAGTATTTTTTATAAGCGAACTGATAAAAAGAAAAAAGATAAAGAGGATACCTATCTATGTTGATAGCCCCCTGGCTGTAAATTTGACTAAAGTTTTTAGGCAGAATTGGGAGTACTTTGACGATACAACTAAAGAGGCTTTTTCAAGAGAGGGCGATCCTCTCGGCTATGGGAATATTAAATACATAACAAAAGTGAATGATTCAAAAAAATTGAATAATGAAAAACGGCCCATGATAATAATATCAGCTTCAGGGATGTGTGAAAATGGGCGCATACTGCATCATTTGAAAAATAATATTGAAAGTCCGCACAATACGATCCTTGTGATCGGGTTTATGGCAAAAAACACACTGGGGCGGCGCATAGTAGAGAAGGAAGAGACCGTTAAGATATTCGGGCAGCCGCACCAATTAAATGCCGAGGTTGTCACGCTGAATGCCTTCAGCTCACATGCCGATAAAAATGGATTGGTACAATATGCCAAAGGGTGCGGAGGAAAATTAAAGCAAGTCTTCATCGTCCATGGGGAAGAGGAACAGTCGGAGATTTTAAGGACTAATATCAAGAAGCTCAATATTAAGACACAGATACCGGCTAAAGACGAGATCGTTTTCCTGTCAAGCAGGGAAAAGAGATAGCGGATAGAATTCTGGGAAAAGGGAAAGAGAACGTTTGGAGCTATAGTTAATAGATATGTCAATTTCAGTTGTAATGCCATGTTATAACGAGGGTGAAGTTATTGGAAAAACGGTCAGGGCTTACTATAATGAGATTATCCGCAAGATTGACGATTCAGAATTTATAGTGGTTGACGATTGCAGCAAAGATAACACACATGATATTTTGGAAGGATTAAGGGGTGAGTTTCCAAGGCTAAAAATTTTGAAAACACCTGTTAATAGTGGACATGGTAAAACTATACGGATGGGATATGAAGCCGCCAAAAAAGACTACGTGTTTCAGGTAGACAGCGATAGGCAATTTGAACCCAAAGATTTCTGGAAATTATATACGCTGAAAGATAGCTATGATTTTATTCTTGGTTTTCGTAAAAGAAGGCATGACCCCTTGAGCAGGCTGATTCTGACTAGGATAACGCGTCTTCTAAATCTTGTCTTTTTTGGGGTGTGGATAAAGGACAGCAACTGCCCTTTTCGTATAGTCAAAAAAGAAATTCTTGATAAGTTCCTTAACCTGATAGCCAAAGAGGCGGTAGCGCCCAATGTTATGATTTCTATTCTGGCGAAGAAAAAAGGGATTAGGGTGGCAGAAGTACCCGTAACGCATTATAGAAGAAGGGCTAATTCCGTCTCCCTTGCTCATTGGAAATTGATTAAGTATGGCCTGGAAGGCCTGGTAGAGCTGGTCGCGTTTAAAAAATCTAAGCTAGGGGAAATACATATAGGGAGGTAAAGGAGATGACAACAAAAAAACATTTTACGGAAGAAGAGGCAAAATCAATCGGTGAAAAATTAGGGATCAGATGGGATAAGTTTGATGTTGACCAATTTAGAAGGGGTATAGATGTGGAATTAGAGCATGGTCTGCATGATTCCGCCACAAACGTAACTGATGACAACGCCTTAACTACAGGTAAGATCGCCTTGGCCCATCTTAATGAGTTTCCCGATTACTATGATCGATTGGATGAGATGGAGGAAGAGGCCGAAAAATTTTGGCAGGATAAGCAGAAATAGCTATAAGAACATCCCTGCCCTTGACACCGCATTAAACGTATGGTAAATTTACTATAAAAAGTACATAGAATATAAAAGGAGGTGGCAATGAAGAAAATTTTAGTTATTTTAGTAACTTTATCACTTGTAGTTTTATTTTTGCCCGATAGCGTCAAGGCGCAGGATGGTCGCGCTGAGCATGTCAAAGCTGAAATACAAAAGCATAAGCGAGCTATACACCAACTAAAGGCAGAGCTACATACTTCAGGGGAAGCTTCGGCTGAAGGGGGGTATTCCGATGAAGGATATGAAGGAGAAGACTACTCTGGCGGCGGGTATGAAAGAGGTTATTCCGGAATGGATGAAATGGAAGCTAAGACACAACAGATGGGTGCTCCATCAGAGGGAGCCGAAGGAGGACCAGGAATAAATCCCCCCGGACCCAAAGGTGGTCCCGGCAGAGGCAAAGGACAAAGAATAAATCCCCCAGGACCTAAAGGTGGTCCCGGCAGAGGTAAAGGCCAAAGAATAAATCCCCCAGGACCTAAAGGTGGTCCTGGTAAAGGACGAGGCAAACAGCATCCTGGAATGGGCAAAGGACCCGGCGGACATGGCAAAGGAAAAGGAATAAATCCCCCAGGACCCAAAGGCGGTCGCGGAAAAGGCCCAGGTGGAGGTAAAAAAGGCGGCGGCCGAAAAGGCGGCGGCAGAAAGAGATAGAGGACAGCCGTAAAATAATTTTCGACGGAAAATCGACATAGATTGACATAAATAAATCCCAGGCAGAAATGCTTGGGATTTATTTTTTTGCAGGCCTTGACAAAACAGATTTTACATGATATATTTAATAGTGTTGATAGTTAACAGCCTTAAATATCAAGGAGGTTAGATATGTCGCATATGCCTATATCGGATTTTGCCGATAAAATGACCAAGATCATGCCTGTTCTTATAAAGGAATTTTCGAGGCGCAATGTCGGTGAGCTATATAAGGATAAGGTCACCATGCCTCAATTCTTTATACTGAACTTCCTAAATCAAGAGGATGAGTCTACGATGACCGATATGGCAAAATTTATGGATGTGACAACCGCTGCGATGACAGGTATTGTGGACAGACTGGTTAAATACGGCTATGTCCTAAGGCTGTCTGATCCTGATGACAGGCGGGTAATCAAAATAAAAGCTACAGCAAAAGGCGAAGACTTGGTAAAAAAGATTAATAAACAAAGACGGCAAATGATTATGGAGATATTCAGTACAATATCGCAGCGTGAGCGGGAAGATTATTTAAGGATTCTTACGCGTATATACAGTATGCTGACCGGAGCCAAAGAAGGGAATGCAAACTAAGCGCATCGTTTATCCATTATTGGGATGTATTGTACTTCTGTTGTGCGTTGGTATTTATATTGCCAATGCCCAGGAAGGCAAACTGCTAGTTCCATCCGAGGAGCCCTTGTCTTTACAGGAGTGCATCAAACTCACCGCCCAGAACAGCTTTGAAGTGAAATTAGCGCGGTTAGACTTTTTGATTGCCGAAACAGACATAGGTATTGCAGAGGCGGTATTTGACACTTCTCTTTTTGCAGATATAAATTATGAAAGAGATAAACAGGAACAGGTATCTGTTTTTGGTACTGATGAAACGATAACAAATACATATTCAGCCGGTGCTTCAAAAACATTTCCGTCCGGCACCGAGTTTACCTTAACCCTTTCCGATAAAAGAAATTGGAGCGATTCTCAATATGTTTCAAGAAACCCTTCTCATGAAGCTGAGACTTCTTTAGGAATTCGTCAGCCGTTAGCTAAGAACTATTTTGGATATGCCGACAGAAGGACAGTTTCCGCAACGCGCCTGGCCGTTCAAAATGCGGATTTAGATACAAAGGAAAGGATCGAGTTGCTTTTTGCCGACGTTGAAAAGGCCTACTGGGAATGGGCATTTTCGAAAAAGCGCCTTGAAATTTACCGCGAGATTTTGGCAAAGGCCAAAGAGCTGCATGAAGTAAATACTAACAACTATGATGTGGGGCGGATAGAAAAAGGGGACTTCCTGGCCTCTCAGGCAAATGTCGTCATAAGAGAAAAAGACGTTCTTATCGCGGAGAATAAATATCGACGCGCCGAAGAAAATATGAAACTTCTTATAAATATCAATGCCGATGATAGGATTGACCCGCGGGAAAGCCTGGAATACAGAAAAGAATTGTTCAATTTAACGGGCTGCCTTAAAAAGGCATTTCAGATAAGGCGGGATTATCAGAAATCCAAGACAGAACTGGCGCGGCAAAAGATTATTTTAGAAACCAAGGCAAACGAGAAATGGCCTGAGATTGACCTTGTGGCGAGCATGACAGCGAATGGTATAGCTTCAGAATTTAGCAAGGCAGCCGATAGGGTAGGGACGGGCAACGCGGATTATTATGCGGGCCTGGAGATTTCCGTACCGCTTGAGAATAATCTGGCTAAGAGTGAGTTTAAAAAGGCCGCGCACAATAAAGAAAAGGCCATTATAGAGTTAAAAAATATAGAGAGGGCTATTATCACAGAGGTAGGTAATAGCTTTCGTGATTATGTTACCTACGAGGGTAACGTTACCAATCTTATTGAAGTTGCCGAATTGCAGTATGAGAAGCTTGACGAAGAGGGAAAGCAGTTTAAGTACGGCCGGTCTACGACAAAGCGGCTCATAGATTACCAGCAGGATTATCTTACCGCAAAGCTGCAGGTGGCGCAGGGACTGCTTGACCTTGAGACATCACGAACCAATCTCGGAAAAACCCTCAATGCCATTCTTGAAAAATATGAGAGGATGTTATGAGTCTGGCCCGATTTAGCGTTAAGCAGTCATTATTTGTAAATTTGGTGTCCGTTATTGTCGTGATCATTGGGCTAATCGTATTGTTAGGGATGAACAAAGAGGTGTTCCCGAATGTAACATTTGATATTGTTACCGTTACAACAATCTATTCGGGCGCCACGCCGGTAGATGTCGAAAAACTTATAACTGTGCCGATAGAGAAGGAGCTCAGGCAGGTTGACGGGATAAAGGAAATAAATTCTTCCTCGGCATCGAGCCTTTCTTACCTTCGCATAAAAATCGATCCTGACGAATCAGACAAACAGAAGGTTATAAGAGATATCCAGAGTGCCGTAGACAAAGTAAAGGGCCTCCCGAGAGATGTTGAAGACCCGGTGGTGACTGAAGTTACAAGTAAACAGTATCCGATAATAGAGGTATCCTTGTCCGGGGATATGACGGAGCAGGGCCTACAAAAGCACGCGGATACGCTTGAGGATATACTTGAAGATATAAAAGGTGTCGCGCGTATAACGAAATCCGGATATAGGGATAGGGAAATTCAGATCCTGGTCGACCCGAAAAAAATGAGTGAATATTATGTTTCGTTTGATGAAATAGAAGGTGCCCTTGCAGCCCGCAACATAAGCCTCCCGGCGGGGAAGATAGACACTGAGACGACAGAGTATAGCATAAGGACCACCGGGGAATTTTTAACCGCTCAAGAGGTCGGAGATGTCATTATACGGGCCAACGATTCCGGTAACTGGTTAAGGGTAAAGGATGTCGCCCGTGTCATTGACACATTCAAGGATGAAGACATAATAAGCAAAACCCTTGGCACCCGCTCCATTAATCTTATTGCGCTTAAAAAAGGATCCGGGGATGCCTTAGATATAGTAGATAACATAAGGAAAAGGTGTGCAGAGTATCTCAAAAATCATTCGGACGGGCTTAAAATATCATATGTTAATGATTATTCCTTTTACGCCAGAAGACGTCTTAATGTGCTGAGAAATAACGGCTGGCTTGCCGTACTTATAGTTATCGGAATGCTGGTTATATTCTTACAAAGAAATGTTGCAGTCATAACTTTTCTTGGTTTGCCGATAGCATTTTTTGCCACATTCATCGCTATGAATGCTATGGGTATCACTATAAATCTTATGAGCATGTTTGGATTGATCATAGTTCTTGGCATGTTAGTTGATGACGGCATCATAGTGGCAGAAAATGTTTACCGGTATATGGAAAACGGCACTCCCCCTCGCGAAGCCGCCATTAAGGGGACAGAGGAGGTTACGGGCGCTGTTTTAACAGCTGTCTTCACGACGATTGCCGCATTTTCTCCTTTATTGCTGATGACCGGTATTATCGGTAAGTTTATCAGAAATATACCGATGGTTCTTATAGCCGCGCTCCTCGCGTCACTTATCGAGGCGCTTATTATTTTACCGTCCCATTTAGCAGATTTTGTAAAGATCAAGCTTGATGGCAACGGCAATCCTATAGGGGTGGCCAAAAACATGCCCTGGTTCAAGAAACTCGTTTCTTTCTATACGCGGATTGTCCAGGCGGCTATCCGCAGGAAATATAAGGTTGTTGCGGGATTTGTAGCAGCGCTGATTATGGTTATGGTTTTGGCGTTTACAGTTATGAAATTTGTTCTTTTCCCACACGCCGGCATAAACTTCTTATTTATAAGAGGCGAGGCCCCCATAGGCACGCCTTTGAATAAGGCACATGAGCTTATTTTACCGATAGAACGCATCGTCTCCAAATTGCCTAAGAGCGAGCTTGATACATTTATTACTACTGTGGGGCAAATATCCGAAGACCGCCACGACCCATTCGCGGGGCAGGCAAGCAATCTTGTGCAGGTAAGCGTTTATTTAACTCCGGAACAGAATAGAAAAAGGAATGCCGATCAGATTATCACGGAACTACGGGAGAAGACAAAAGATGTTAAAGGATTTGCGGATCTTAGATTTGACAAACCTGAATCCGGACCACCCGTCGGTAAACCTGTTGAGGCAAGGGCGAGAGGCGAGGATTTTGATATGCTGGATCAAATCGCCAAAGAGTATGTAGATTATTTATCTACAATAGACGGGACATCCGATGTTACATGGGATCATAAGCCCGGGAAAGAGGAGATCCGTGTTAGCGTTGATCGCAATAAAGCCACTATGTCCGGCTTGAGCGTTGAGCAGATAGCCAAGACCATACGGGCAGTTTTTGAAGGGGGGATAGCGACAAAGATCAAACCGGTTAAGGCCGAGGAAGAAACCGATGTGACAGTGAGGTTCGATAAGGGCGACACAAAGGATATATCCGCATTTGAAAATATCCTCATCTCCAACAAGTTTGGTAATTTAATACCTTTAAAAAAGGTTGCGTCAATAAAAAAGGTCCCGGGCACGACAACCATTCATCATCTGGATGGGAAGCGTGTAGTTACAACTTCTTGCAATATCGATACCAATAAGACGACCTCGATGAAGATAAACGGACTGCTTGCAAAAAAATTCCATGATATCTCAAAAAGATATCAAGGCTATTCCGTTAAGTACGGAGGAGAACAGCAAGAGTCCGTGGAGTCCCTGCAGAGTTTGGCAAAGGCGTTCTTTTTTGCGACGCTTATCATTTTTTTGATACTGGCCTCATTCTTTAGATCATTGATCCAGCCGTTTGTGGTCCTGCTGGCTATACCTTTTGGCCTTATAGGTGTTATCTCTGCTTTTCTTCTGCACGGGCTGCCTTTATCCTTTATGGCGATCCTGGGGATCGTGGGATTGAACGGTATTGTTGTAAATGATTCTATCGTCCTCGTTAGTTTTATTAACAAATTGCGTAATACAGGTATGAGTAGAAAAGAGTCTATTGTAAAAGCAGTGCAAATAAGATTGCGGCCTGTTTTATTGACGACCATTACGACGGTCGGAGGGCTTGCAACAGTAGCTTATGGTATTGGCGGCAAAGACCCCTTTCTGGTTCCCATGGCGCTTGCTATATGCTGGGGGCTTTCATTCGCGACTGTCCTTACCCTTATAGTAATCCCATGTATTTATTCCATCCTCGATGATTTGACCTTAAAGATCACCCACAGGTCCAGTATGATAAAATCCGCTAAGGTGAACAACGGAAATAACGGAACGAAACCGCAAAACTAAGCTATTTTCGAAGAGGACCCAAGGACTGATTGGCGGATGCTATTGCAAGAGAGTTTCTTACCGCAATTTAACAAGCGCCTCCCTCAAATTTTTTATATTGCCTGTTGACAAACTAACTTTCTTTATAATACAATATAAGGCTATATAGGGGGAATTATGTCTCATGAGATAAATGAGCTAATAAAACAGAGGTTAGGCAAGTTGGATGCGCTAAAGAAGGCAGGGGTTAACCCTTACGGCGGCGCATTTCCTAACTTATTTGGCATAAAAGGGTTAGTGGATGAATTTACGGCTGATAACTCAAAATTTGCGGCAAAAGAAGTTATTGTAGCCGGCAGGATTATGGCCATGCGCCTTCACGGGAAGAGCGCATTTTGCGATCTTAAGGATCAGCAGGCAAAGATCCAGATATATATAAAAGAGGATATCATAAGCAAAGAGAAGTTTGAAATATTTGAAAAAATTGATATTGGTGATATACTTGGCGTAAAGGGAGAGGTTTTTAAGACGCGCACCGGAGAATTGACGGTAAAGGTTACGGATTTTACGCTTTTGTCGAAGTCCTTAAGGCCGCTTCCCGAGAAGTGGCATGGGTTGAAGGATGTCGAGACAAGGTATAGGCAGCGCTACGTCGATCTTATCGTAAACGACGAAGTAAAAAGTATTTTTTATACCCGGAGCAAGATCGTTACCAAGATCAGGCAATTTCTGGATGGGCGGGGGTATCTAGAGGTTGAAACACCCATGATGCATCCTATCCCGGGAGGGGCGGCAGGGAAGCCGTTTAAGACGCATCACGAAGCGCTGGATATGGATTTGTATCTTAGAATAGCCCCGGAGATATATCTTAAAAAATTATTAGTAGGCGGTTTTGAAAAGGTGTACGAGGTCAACAGGAGTTTTCGGAATGAGGGAATTTCCACCAGGCACAATCCGGAATTTACAATGCTTGAGGTGTATACCGCCTACTCTGATTGCAGCGGCGTAATGAGATTGACTGAGGAATTGATACGCTTTGCCGCAAAGGAGGTTTTGGGGAAAGAGGAGCTGGAATACCAGGGGCTTAAGATCGATCTTACTAAATGGGAAAAGGTTTCCTTTGCCGATTTAATGAAGCAGAATTTTGATATAAACCCGGATGACGATACAAAAACATGGATTCAAAAATTGAAAAAGAAAGATATTCAGCTGGAAAAGAGCATAATATCAAGGACACAGGTTTTGAATATTATCGCAGACCTAATAGAGCCAAAGTCAAAAACCCATCCGGTATTTGTTGTGGATGTCTTTACGGAATTATGCCCTTTGGCTAAGGCAAAACCCGATAATCCGCTTTTGACGGATAGATTTGAGTTATTCATTGCCGGGATGGAAGTTGCCAATGCATATTCTGAGCTAAACGACCCTATCGAACAGCGGAAGCGGTTTAAAGAACAGGCAAAGGATGAAGGTGGCGCCCCGGAGGTAAAGGGCAAGACAGACGAAGATTTTATCCGCGCCCTTGAATACGGCATGCCTCCCGCAGGCGGGCTCGGGATAGGCATTGACAGATTGGTTATGTTGCTTACCGACGCGGCATCCATCAAGGATGTGATACTGTTTCCGCAATTGAGGAAAGAGGCGTAAGAACGATTATGTGGGAATTTTTTGTCAGTACAAGATATTTATTGGCGAAACAGAAAGAAAGGTTCATATCGCTTACGGGACTTATCTCGATCTTGGGGATTACCGTTGGCGTCGCAGCACTTATAGTAGTGATAGGGGTGATGAGCGGATTTGATGAAGAGCTCCAGAATAAGATCATGGGGATGAATGCCCATTTGGTCATAGTAACAGATACCCCGATCAAAGAGACAGCTCTTACTGAATTACGGGGGATTGAGGCGGCAGCTGATTTTGTAAGCGGACAGGCCATGGTTAGTAGCGGCAAAGAGGCGTTCGGGGTTTTGCTGAGAGGTGTAAATTCTGCCGATGAGGTTAAGGTTACTAAAATAAACGAGTACCTAAAAATAGGGCACCTCCCCGCTGGTGATGATGAGGTTGTTATTGGGAGTGAGTTGAAGAAAAGATTCGGTTTGGGTATCGGGGGTCGGCTATCGATCTTGTCCCTGGGATCAAAAAAACCGATCGAGCTTAAGGTGTGCGGGATCTTTACCTCAGGGATGTATGAATACGATTTAAATTTAGTAATGACTAATGTTAATACGGCCCAAAGGGTTTTAGGCCTTGATAAATCGATAAGCGGCGTTGCCCTTAGGCTGGATCACCCTTTAGAGGCCCCACAGATAAAGAATCAGCTTCAAAAGACGCTTGGTTATCCATACTGGGTCAGGACCTGGATGGATATGAATAGAAACTTATTTGCAGCATTGAAATTGGAAAAACTGGTTATGTTTATAATTCTGACGCTTATCGTTTTGGTTGCCTGCTTTAATATTGCAAGCACATTGATCATGATGGTCATAGAAAAGACCAAAGATATAGGGATCCTGAAATCGATAGGCGCGCCAAATGCAAGTATCATGAAAATATTTGTTTTGGAAGGCCTGCTGATAGGCACGATAGGTTCATTTATAGGTGGGCTAGGCGGCTTATGGATCGCGCGCCTTATAAATAAATATCCGTTGGTCAAGATATTTGGCTTGCAGGAGATTTATTACTTTGATAGGCTGCCTGTCAGGATCCAGGCGACTGATTTTATTTTAGTTATCGGAATGGCTATTGTCATTAGCCTGCTGGCGACGGTTTATCCCGCATTTAAGGCGGCGCGTCTTAACCCTGTTGATGCGCTAAGGTATGAATGAGGGAAGCTTAAAGTGTTAGAGGCAAAAAATATCCGCAAAGGCTATAAGAATGGGGTTAAAGAATTACACGTTTTAAAGGGGATAGATATAAAAGTTGAAGAGGGAGAATTTATTTCGGTTTTTGGGCCTTCCGGCGCTGGTAAGTCTACGCTGCTGCATATCTTGGGCGGGCTTGATAGGCCGACAGACGGCACGGTTTTCTTAGACGGTAAGGATATTTACAAATTAAGCGAGAAAGAGAAGGCATGGACACGGAATACGAAGATCGGTTTTGTGTTTCAGTTTTATCATTTGTTGCCTGACTTTACCGTTCTTGAAAATGTAATGATGCCGTTGTGCATAGGGAAAAAAGGGGTAGGCGAAGAAGGTCAAAAGAAAAGCAGGGCCAAAGATATACTTGATCTGGTAGCGCTGACAGATCGACTTGACCATAAACCGCCCCAGCTTTCCGGAGGCGAGAAACAAAGGGTTGCCATCGCAAGGGCGGTTGTTAATAGGCCACGGCTTCTTTTGTGCGACGAGCCGACCGGAAATTTGGATTCCGAATCCGGTAAGCAGATAATAGAACTGTTGGATGAACTGAATAAGAAAAATAGAACAACAGTAATTGTGGTAACTCATGAAGAAAAGATCGCCCAAAGGGCAGACAGGGTTTTTCGAATAAAGGACGGGAAGATTTATTAATGGAAGATTAGGAGGCTGGGATTAGCATGAAGAAGAAGAAAAAAAAGATTAAAAAGATCAAGAAGCACATCAAAAGAAAGGCAAGGACTGTAAAAAAAGAGGTTGTAGTCCAAAAGATTTATATTAATGGGCGCCTCATAGAAAAAGAACATGCCAAGATATCTGTTTTTGATCACGGGCTCTTGTATGGAGATGGAGTTTTTGAAGGGATACGGGTGTATGATAACCTGATCTTTAAGTTAAGGGAGCATATCGATAGGTTGTATGCATCTGCCCAGGCGATAGCGCTTGATGTACCTATCGGAAAAAGACAGATGGTAGACGCGATGATCAAGACTTTAAGGGCGAACAGGTTAAGGGATGGGTATATACGCGTTATCGTGACAAGGGGCGTAGGGGACTTAGGTCTTGATCCTAGGAAGTGCAAGGGGAATGCCTGCATTATCATTATTGCAGACAGCATAGCTCTTTACCCCGAAAAACTTTATAAAGACGGCCTTTCTATTATGACCGTTCCGACCAGGAAGAATATACCGGAGGCCATCAATTCCCAGATTAAGTCTTTAAATTATTTGAACAACATTTTGGCAAAGATTGAAGCGATGAATTCCGGAGCGGAAGAGGCGATAATGCTTAATCAGGATGGTTTTGTATCGGAGTGTACGGGGGATAATATATTCATTGTGAAAAATCAGAAACTCATGACGCCTCCGGTCCATTGCGGGGTTTTGAAAGGGATAACAAGGGGAGCAGTTATAGATTTAACGAACAGATCGAAGATTGCGTGCTCTGAGGAAGTATTGACAAGATATGATTTGTATAACGCCGATGAATGCTTTTTAAGCGGGACCGCGGCAGAGATAATCCCTGTTGTAAAGATCGACGGTAGAATCATTTCCGCAGGAAAGCCCGGGCCTATAACACTAAAGCTCACGCGGGACCTTAGCTTGCTGACAAAGATTGACGGCGTAAGATATTAAAGGCAGAGGGTAGAGAGCAAGGAGAGAATAAGTATGCAATGCGATATATGCGGGAAGAATGAATCAACAGTCCATCTTACGGAGATAATCAATAACGAAGTCACAAAACTTCATCTGTGTGAGGCCTGTGCGAAGCAAAAGGCATACGAGATGGAAGAGCACTTCGGCCTTGCGGAACTTTTGGGTGGGCTTGCGGATTTTGGAGTCGAGATTGAATCAGGCGGGATGTCAAAATTAAAATGCAAGAGTTGCGGTTTCAGCTATATGGATTTTAAAAAAGCCGGCCGTCTTGGTTGCGGTGAATGCTATGAGGCGTTTAGTAAAAACTTGACGCCACTTCTTAAGAGGATACATGGTTCAGATCAACATTATGGAAAGGCCCCCTCGAAGGCCAAGAAGATGGTTAAGGTAAGAGATGATATCCAAACCCTAAAGGCCCGTCTTCAAAAGGCGATTCATATGGAAGAGTTTGAAGAAGCGGCCAAGCTGCGTGATCAGATAAAAGGGCTAGAAAAGAAGATGGACAAGGAGAAGAAATGAAGATAGATGGTAATTTGAATAAGATCGGTGAATGGTTAAAAGGCACCGGACCAAATTCAGATATTGCGATCTCAACAAGGGTCCGCCTTGCAAGGAATATTGATAAAATACCTTTCACCCATTGGGCAAATAAAAAACAGAGGGAGCAAGTCCTTTCGCTTGTCAAAGGGGCTGCCGAGAATAGTAATTTATTAAAAGGTTCCCTATACATGAGGATGTCCGATGTCTCCGAACTAAATAGGCAGTTTTTGATCGAACGGCACCTTATGAGTATAGAACATGCACAGGATCCGGGATACAAAGCCCTTGTGATTGAGCCGAGGGAGATTATAAACGTAATGGTAAACGAGGAAGATCATTTGAGAATACAGGTAATACAGTCCGGTTTCAATCTTACGGATTCATGGCGGCTTGTGGATAAGCTGGATATGGAGCTTAACCAGACTTTAAGTTATGCACATTCGATAAAGTGGGGATACCTGACTGCCTGCCCGACGAATACAGGGACAGGTATGCGGGCATCTTTGATGCTGCATCTGCCGGCATTGGCTATGACAAAGCAGATCAATAAAGTGCTTCAGGCGCTTGCAAAGTTGAATGTTGCGGTAAGAGGCATTTACGGAGAAGGTACAGAGGCGTTGGGGAATTTCTTCCAGATTTCAAATCAGGTTACATTAGGAAGGCCCGAAGAATATATTATCGGAGACTTTGAGCGTGTGATGCACCAGGTTATTGGCCGTGAGGCCCAGGCCCGAAAGTATTTATTAATGAAAGAAAAGGCCCAGCTTTCAGATAAAATTTTGCGTGCTTATGGAACGCTAAAAAGCGCGAGGATAATTACAAGCAGCGAAACCATAAACCTTATGTCCAGCATTAGGCTCGGTGTTCATATCGGTATCTTGCCCGATGTTAACATCAAGACGATTAATGAGATATACATAATGACTCAGCCGGCGCACCTACAAAAACTGGAAGGTAAGATTTTAACGGCGGATCAGCGCGATATGAAACGGGCTGATTTGATAAGGGCAAAATTAAAATAACGGATAACGACATAGAGGAGGAAAGAAATGTTCAATCGCTTTACAGAAAGGGCAAGAAAGGTAGTACTGCTGGCAAAGGAAGAGGCAAAGCGCTTCAACCATGACTATATAGGCACAGAGCATATATTGCTTGGCTTGATCAGGGAAGGGGAAGGCGTTGCCGCTGCCGTATTGGAGAATTTAGGCCTTGATTCGGAAAAGATACGCTTAGAGGTCGAGAAGCTTGTTCACGCAGGGCCGAGCACAGTTATTTCCGGAGATATACCGTTTACGCCAAAGGCAAAAAAGGTAATAGAGCTTGCTATGGATGAGGCACGAAACCTCGGCCACAATTATATCGGCACAGAGCATTTGCTTTTGGGGTTGATCCGCGAAGGCGAAGGTGTTGCCAGCCAGGTTTTGATGAATTTGGGCCTTGATCTGAATAAAGTTCGCGATGAGGTTATGCAGCTTTTAGGTTCGGCAACTCCCGGGTTTGACGTAGGACAAAAAGCACCTATGACACCTGGTGGTGCACCGACAAAAACAAAGACACCAGCCCTGGATGCATTCGGAAGAGATCTTACGATGCTGGCAAAGCAGGGTAAGCTAGATCCCGTGATAGGGCGCGCGAACGAGATAGAGCGCGTAATACAGATATTATCGAGGAGGACAAAGAATAACCCCGTTCTTTTGGGCGAGGCAGGTGTTGGGAAAACTGCCATTGTTGAAGGATTGGCTCAAAAGATAATCGTAGGGGACATCCCCGAAATATTGAGTGGCAAGAGGATCGTAATATTAGACCTTGCGCTTATGGTAGCAGGTACAAAATATCGCGGTCAGTTTGAAGAAAGGATTAAGGCAGTGATGGATGAGCTTAAGCGCTCCGAGGAAGTAATCATCTTCATAGATGAGCTGCATACATTAGTCGGTGCAGGCGGGGCCGAGGGAGCGATAGATGCCTCGAATATTTTAAAACCGGCGCTTTCCCGCGGAGAGATTCAATGCGTTGGGGCAACAACGCTTGATGAATATAGAAAGCACATCGAAAAGGATGCGGCCCTGGAGAGAAGGTTCCAGACGATTATGGTAGAGGCCCCATCAGTGACGGAGACAGTCGCGATATTAAAAGGGTTGCGCGACAAGTATGAAGCTCATCATAAAGTGAAATTTACAGAGGAGGCGCTTGTGGCGGCAGCGAAGTTGTCCGATAGGTATATAAGCGGAAGATTCTTACCTGATAAGGCGATAGATTTAATTGATGAAGCAGGCTCAAGGGCAAGACTTTCGGTTATGACTACTCCGCCCGACCTTAAAAAGATAGAGGAGAAGATTGAAGGGTTATGTAAGAAGAAAGAAGCGTCGGTGGAAGGCCAGGATTTTGAAAAGGCAGCTAAGTTTAGGGACGAAGAAAGAAAAGCGAAAGCGGAACTTGTGAAGACTAAGAAGGACTGGAAGGAGAAAAAAGGCACCCCTGAAGTTATTGTGAACGAAGAGGACATAGCTGTGATTGTTTCGAAATGGACAGGCATTCCGCTTGTGAGGCTTGAAGAGAAAGAAACAGAAAAGTTTCTTAAAATAGAGGAAGGCTTACACAAAAGGGTTATTGGGCAAAATGAGGCGATTACTGCAATTTCTAATGCGGTGAGGCGTTCAAGGGCCGGCATAAAAGACCCAAAAAAGCCTATAGGCTCATTTGTCTTTCTGGGGCCTACGGGTGTAGGAAAAACCCTTTTGGCAAAGGCGCTTGCGGAGTATCTCTTTGGTGACGAGAATGCGATTATTCAACTTGATATGTCCGAGTATATGGAAAAGTTTAATGTATCAAGGCTTGTCGGTGCCCCTCCCGGGTATGTGGGGTATGAAGAAGGGGGCCAGCTTACAGAGAAGGTGAGGCGGAGGCCTTATTCGATAGTCCTATTGGATGAGATAGAGAAGGCGCACCCGGATGTTTTTAACCTTCTCCTTCAGATTTTGGAAGAAGGGCGCCTGACCGATGCGTTTGGAAGAAAAGTGAATTTCAAAAATGTTATTTTGATCATGACTTCCAATATCGGGGCTGAGATGCTGAAGAAAAAGGGGTCACTTGGGTTTAAGGCGCAAGGGAAAGATACCGATTATCAGTCTATGAAGGAACGCTTGCTTGAAGAGGTAAAGAAGACATTTAAGCCGGAGTTTTTGAATAGGGTTGACGATATGATCGTCTTCCAATCTCTTACAAAAGACGACCTTTACGAGATTATACACATTGAGATAGCAGAGGTTGAGAAGAGGCTACTGGAACAGAATATAACGCTTGAGCTTACGAAAGACGCCAAAGAGTTTTTGATTGAAAAGGGATTCGACCGGGTGTTTGGCGCCAGGCCCCTTAAGAGGACGATTCAGCGCTTCCTGGAAGACCCACTCGCTGAAGATATTATATCCGGGCACTTCAAAAAAGGCGGTTTTGTAAAGGTCTCAAGTAAGGTGGACCATCTGGTATTCGAGCAAATAGATGCGAAGAGCACAGTTAGCTAGAAGAAGAAAGTTTTCCGGGGTATTAGTTATTGCGGCCCTATCTTGGGTAGGGGTAGGTATGGGTTTTGATATGAAAACCGGCCTGATGGCTAAAGACTTTAGGATTTTTTTAGAGGATAAGCTAAACAAAATCCTTGTAAATAAAGAAGTAAAGCTGTCGCGGATTTCAGGCCGGGCGTTTGAAAATGTGACGATAAACGAATTCAGCATTTCCAACAGATCGGCCGAATCCCAAAAGTCGCCCCCAATATTTTCAGTGGATAAGATAATAATCAAATATGACCTGCTGAATTTGTTTTTCAAGCGTTTTGAAAGACTGAACGGTGTTTATCTTATATCACCGTCTCTGTCTTTTGCCCCGAAAGAAACGCAGGGTATTGCCCCGATGGTCTCCGCGGCCCCTTTTGTCAACGGAACACTTTACGGTGATAACCGTATAAAATTTTATATATTGAATGGCAACATTTCCGGCTTTGGAAATAAACCGATTTTGACCAATTTGGCGGGCGGTGTTACATTCCGTAATTCTACGCTATTTTTCAATAATTTAAGAGGCAACTTTTTAAACCTTCCGGTGCGGGTAAGAGGGAGGATACAGGACCCATTTGGATCTCCTGTGATAAAGTTAAAACTTCTCATGGAAGACAAGTATTATACGGCAAGGTTTGCGTTAAAGAGCGTGGGCCAAGAGGGTGAGGTAGCTGTTTCTGGAAACCTGCGGTTCCTTGATAAGTTCAGTTTCTACTTTCAAGGAAGGATAAATATTATCTCGGACGGCGTCATAGAAGTAAAGGATCTTCTGGTTAATGATTCGTTTAACATAAATGGCGGCATAGACCTTGCTGCCAAATCGAGTAAATTTGTCATGCAATCAAAGGCGGGCCTTATTGAGGTCACCAGCACAATCAGTCAGAAAAAAGGTCTGTCTATTGATGCAAAGCTAAGTCACGTGAATCTCTTTGGACTTGATGTATTGAGTCAGATATACATAAATACAAGTCTTCACAGGCCTGGCAATTCCCCTGAAATTTTAAGGGGCAGTCTTAAAACACAAAATTCAATCTTAAATTATAAACCTTTCCAGGAGATACAGGCAAGGTGGGTATTAAAGGAGAACGAGCTTTTTATTACCCGTCTTTCTTTAGGTGATGCATACAAGTTGTCCGGGATATTCAATCTGGATGCCCCGTATAACATGGATTTGAATTTGGCGGTTAAGAATGCCTTTTTAGAGGATTGGCTCATATTTGCAGAACCTGACTCCGACCAACCTCGCCCGTTATCCGGTGTGGCAAACGGCCAGATGAGCATAAAGGGCCCCCTGAAGGAAGCGGTGAGTAGTGGGAGATTTGAAGTTCGCAACGGGAATATACAGGAAGTAAAGTTTAACGTTATGAATTTTAATCTGGACGGGAAAGGCCCCATACTTTTAGTCGCCGACTCAAAGATGGTAAAGGAAGGCGGCTTTCTTCTGATGGACGGAGAGATAAATATGAGGAAACTGGGCAAGAGGAATATATTTGAGGACATAAAGATAGAAACGGATCAGAGGGTTATAGTTTGGGAAGGGTGGGATATTTCCAAAGACATATATACCTCAGAGGTGAACTTAGAGAAGGATATAAGTGAGGATTTTAAAGTTAACCTTAAGACATATACGAGTGCAGGCAATGATAATACCGACCCTGACCGCAAAAGAAGCGAGATAGGCCTAGATTATAAAATCCAAAAGGACGATAGTATAAATTTACGGATGAAGGAAGACAGCGCCTTTATGGGTGTTGAGCGTAAGATTAAGTTTTAACCTAGCCCTTTTTTAAGAGGGACCAAAAGATAATGTTAGAGCGACTAAGGGAACTCGGAGCAAAATTTTTGAATTTCATGAAATACATAGGTGGCCTCTGGACGCTTTTTGTCGAGACCTTATTATGGACATTCCAGCCTCCTTTTAAAAGAAAAGAGATCATGGATCAGATGAATAAGATCGGCGTGAATAGCGTTCCCATAGTATTCCTGACCAGTCTTTTTACGGGAATGGTCTTGGCGCTTCAAAGCGCGTACCAGATGCAGAAGATTTCCGCCACGATGTATGTCGCCTCGCTGGTTTCTCTTTCTATGTGCAGGGAGTTAGGGCCGGTGCTTACGGCATTGGTTGTAGCGGGCCGTGTGGGCGCTTCCATAACGGCAGAATTGGGAACCATGAAGGTTACCGAGCAGGTGGATGCCTTAGAGACACTGGCAACAAATCCAATTAAATATCTGGCGGTCCCGAGATTTGTAGCACTATTTTTTATGCTTCCCCTGTTGACCATATATGCGGATTTTATCGGGATCCTGGGAGGATATTTAGTTGGGGTTGGAAAATTAGGGGTTACTTCAAGTTTATATTGGAGGATGACATATGACCCATTGGTCCTCAAGGATTTTTTTACCGGGCTCATAAAATCATTTGCGTTTGCAATAATCATCTGTATAGTTGCCTGTTATCAGGGACTGAATAGCGAGGGCGGGGCCGAAGGAGTCGGCCGCGCTACTACGCTTTCGGTTGTGAGCAGCTTTATTTTAATTATTTCAGCTGATTGCTTTTTTACGGCGCTGTTTTATTTCGCATTTTAAAGCCTATGATAGAGATAATTAATTTATGTAAATCATTTAACGGGAAGAAGGTATTAGAGAACCTGAACCTGACCGTAGAGAAGGGTGAGACGATGGTTATTATCGGCAGGTCCGGTTGCGGTAAGAGTGTTCTGTTAAAACATATAATAGGTATATTAAAGCCGGACTCGGGACAGGTAATTATCGATGGAACGGATATAACGAAGTTAGAGGAAAAGGATTTAAAAGAATTCAGGATGAAATTCGGAATGCTTTTTCAGGGAGCTGCTCTTTTTGATTCGTTGACCGTATATGAAAATGTAGGGTTCAATTTAATTGAGCATACAGATCGGTCAAGAGAAGAGATCAGGGGGAGGGTAAGCGAATGTCTTCAACTGGTAGGATTAAAAGGTATCGAGGATTTGAAGCCGGCGGAGTTATCAGGAGGTATGAGGAAAAGGGTGGGTCTGGCAAGGGCAATCTGCATGAAACCGGAGATTATTCTCTATGATGAGCCTACGACAGGAGTCGACCCTATCATGGGCGATGCCGTTAATGATTTGATAAAGGATTTGCATGATAAGCTGAATCCCATCTCTATTGCTGTTACGCATGACATGGTGAGTGCGTATAAAATTGCCTCGAGGTTGGCGATGTTATATAATGGAAAGATTATTAGTGTCGGAACGCCGGAGGAGATTAAGAATACAACTAACCCTGTGGTGAAACAATTTATCACTGGCGCGGCAGTAGGCCCTATAACCGAAGGAGGATAAACCCTATGGAATCAAAGCCATTGAATTTTGAAATAAAGGTTGGCATCTTTGTATTTTTGGGAATCTTGATAATGTTTCTTATAGTATTTTCGATAGGGGAATTCTATATATTAAGGCCCATGTATAATATAAAGGTTCTATTTGGTTTTGCAAATGGTATCGCTACGGGGGCACCGGTGAGGCTTGCGGGTGTCAATATTGGGGAGGTTGAAGATATAAGTGTATTTTATGATACAAAGCTGCAGCAGACGCGGGTTATGCTTGTGGCAAAAATAAAAAAGCACGCCAAGATTGAAAAAAATGCCATTTGCAGAATTAATACATTAGGCCTCCTCGGAGAAAAATATCTGGAGATTACACCGGGTACGGTAGAGACGGGATTTTTAGAGGATCAAGAGGCCGTTGTCGGGGAGGATCCTGTTCCCATGGAGGAGATCACCGAGACCATGAAAGAGCTTTCGGAGAATGCAAAGGCGATTACCGAGTCGACAACTGTGGTATTGGGAAGGCTTGAAAGAGGAGAGGGCACTATTGGAAAACTTTTGGTTGAGGAGAAGGTCTATAATGACCTCCAAGAGTTTGTCGAAGATATAAAGGAACACCCGTGGAAACTGTTGGTTAAGCAGAGAAAGAAACGGAAGGAGCAGGAGGATAAAAAATGACACTCTTATTCATACGAATTTTCTTTATTGTCTTGAGTACCGCGGTGGGCTATTTTTTAGGTAATACTTTTATTATTCAAGAGCCAAGGTATGGAGCCATAGGCGCTGCAATAGGTTTTGGACTTGCTGTATTCTTAATATTGCTTGAAGGCTCTATGCGTAAAATCTCTGTGAGGAATTTATCGGCGGCGGTATTTGGTTTAATATTCGGTCTATTTATGTCCTGGGTGCTGTCGAGCGCAATTAAACTCATACCCATGGACCTAAGGATGTTTTCAACCATCCAGATAGTGCTTACCCTTATCTTTTGTTACCTTGGTATGGTAATAGCTATTAGGGGAAAGGACGAATTTAATTTGATTATCCCTTATGTAAAATTTATGAGGCAGGATCAAAAGGACGAGATTATACTATTGGATACAAGTATAATTATAGACGGCAGGATTGTCGATATATGCTCAACCAAATTCATTGAAGGCAGGCTGGTTATCCCGAGATTTGTACTGAAGGAACTTCAGCAGGTTGCAGATTCGGCGGATGCCTTAAAAAGGAACAGAGGTAGGCGCGGACTCGACGTGTTGAACCAGCTTCAGAAGAGCCCGCACCTCGATGTAAAGATAGAAGAAGAAAATTTTCCAGCTATAACGGATGTAGACGCGAAGCTTGTTAAGCTTGCGAAAGTATTAGGAGCCAAAATTCTTACAAATGATTACAATCTGAATAAGGTTGCCGAGATTCAGCAGGTAACTGTCTTGAATATAAATAATCTCGCGAATGCCTTAAAGCCGGCTGTCCTGCCAAGCGAAGTCTTGGAGGTGAAGATTATCAAAGAGGGTAAGGAGTTCAATCAAGGGGTAGCATACTTAGATGATGGGACCATGATTGTCGTAGATAATGCAAGGCATCTGATCGGCCAGACGGTTAAGGCCTTGGTTACAAGTGTACTTCAGACCTCTGCAGGGCGTATGATTTTTGCTAAAGTAGAAAATACCAATTATCATCATAGCGGCCGGAAAGGGCACAAGTAATTTCCGCGAAATCATTTCTGTGATATAGCGTAGACAATGAACCCCGCACCTTTGTATTATTCAAGGTGCAGGGAATAGGTAAAAATGAATTTTGAATATTTAAAAGGTGCGGGGTGAAAAGCGAAGCGATAGTCGCCTCTGCTGGTATTGGCAAGAGGTTGCGAGCAAAGATAAGGAAACCATATTTAAACCTTTTAGGAAAACCCATCCTTGTTCATACCTTACAGGCCTTGAGCAATTCTAAAGATATAGATAATATTATCGTAGTTGTGAACAGGCTTGATAAAAAGCGGTGTGAAAGAATAATAGAAAGATACAGGATAAAAAAGGTTAAGGCGGTAGTCGTGGGGGGCAGATATAGATACAGTTCTGTCCGCAACGGGCTTAATTCTCTGGATAAGGATACCGATATAGTCATTATCCACGATGCAGTAAGGCCATTTATTGACGATGATATTATCGGAAGGTCGGTAAGGTGCGCTAAAAGGTTTGGCGCATGTGTTGTCGGCGCGCCGGTTATCTCTACTATAAAAGAGGTAGACGGGACGTTGAAGATTCTTTCTACGCCGAAGAGAAAAAGGTTTTGGTTTGCGCAGACACCGCAGGTTTTCAGAAAGGCTTTGATTTTGAGGGCCTATAATGTGAAAGGGAACGGCCGTTTTACCCTTACTGATGATGCGGCTTGTGTTGAGCGTCTTGGGGTTAAGGTTAGAATGATAATGGGGTCTTACAGGAATATAAAAATTACCACGCCGGAAGACCTCGCAGTGGCCAGGGGACTAGCAAAATGCGCATAGGCATAGGCTATGATATACATAAGTTAGTTTCAGGGCGAAGACTTATCCTCGGAGGCCTCGAAATACCTTACGAAAAGGGTCTCGAGGGCCATTCTGATGCGGATGTACTTTTGCATGCCGTCTCAGATGCGCTATTAGGAGCAATTTCAGAAGGAGACATCGGTCAGCACTTTCCTGATACGGATCCCCAGTACAAGGGTGTATCCAGCGTGGAATTATTGAAAAAGGTATATGCCTTGGTCCAAAGTAAAGATTATAGGATTAATAACATAGATACCGTGATAATTGCCCAGGGGCCTAAGCTTACGCCATTTAAGGAACGGATTCAAAAACAAATAGCTCATGTTTTAAATATTGAAGAAGATAAAGTTAACATAAAAGCCAAAACAAATGAGGGATTAGGTGATCTTGGTAAGAACAAAGCGATTGCAACTTATGCCGTTGTCTTAATAACCAAGAAGGCCAAGGAGGATTAAGATGTCACTGTGCCTAAAAATATTATTTATAATCATAGGATTGGTCGTATTGAAAATTGGTTTGATCGCAGCATTTTTCTATGATGAGATCAAAGCCGCCCAGAAGAAGGACCCGGCCGCAAAAGGCTTTCTGGCGGTGCTTTTGCTGTATCAGGGATTGCATGCCTTGGTAACTTACCGTATTTCGCATGTGTTCTATAAAATGCACCTGTTTTTTATAGCGCGTTTGATCAGCCAGATCTCGCGGTTCATGACCGGAATTGAAATCCATCCAGGCGCCAGAATAGGAAAAGGTTTCTTTATCGACCATGGTATGGGTGTCGTAATCGGGGAGACCTCTATTATCGGAGATAACGTGCTTTTATATCAGGGTGTAACGCTCGGCGGGACAGGATTGGAAAAAGGCAAACGCCATCCCACAATCGGCAACAATGTTGTTATTGGCGGAGGGGCAATGATCCTGGGCAATATAACCGTGGGTGACAATTCCTACATAGGCGCAAATGCGGTAGTGATTAAGGATGTACCGCCGAATTCAACGGTAGTTGGTGTGCCGGGAAGGATTACAAAGCAGGATGGGAAGAAATTGGATGTTACCTTAGACCATATTCACGTACTCGACCCCATAATGCAGAACATTGACGAACTTAAAAAACGGCTAGACCGATTAGAGAAATAACGAAGTCGCGGCCGAAACTTATGCCTATAAAAATATATAACTCGCTCACACGCAAAAAAGACGACCTCAAGCCCCTCAAAAAAGACTCTATTAAAATGTATGTCTGCGGGCCGACTGTTTATGATGAACCTCATATCGGGCATGCCCGCTCGGCGTATATATTTGAAGTGATCAGGCGATACCTGGAGTACAAGAAGCTGAAGGTTACTTTTGTTAAGAACGTAACCGATGTTGACGACAAGATTATTGAAAAGGCAAAAAAGGTATTTGCAGGAGAAGACTTAAACGAGGCAGTAAAAAAGGTGTCTGCTAAGTATCTTGAGGCGTATCACCGTGATATGGAGGAATTGGGGATTAAGCGTCCCGACAAAGAGCCTAAAGCTACTGAATATATAGGTAAGATGATAGGGTTTATAGAGAAGCTAATAGAGCGGGATGCAGCATATGTGTCTGATGGGGATGTTTACTTTAACATTAAGAAGGCAGAAAAGTACGGGAAACTATCTGGCCAGTCATTGGATAAGATGGAGGTAGGTGCCAGGGTTTCTTCTGGTGAAAATAAAAGAGATGCGCTTGATTTTGCATTGTGGAAAAAGGCTAAGGAAGGTGAGCCGTTATGGGACAGTCCTTGGGGCAAGGGCCGGCCCGGTTGGCACATAGAATGTTCGGTAATGAGTTCGGATATATTAGGGGATGAATTCGATATTCACGGCGGAGGAATAGACCTGATATTCCCGCATCACGAAAATGAGATCGCCCAGTCCGAAGCCGCCGGTAAAAAATTTGCCAAGGTCTGGATGCATCACGGCCTGCTTACGATAAACAATCAAAAAATGGCCAAATCCCTGGGAAATTTTATTACGATAAAGGATTTTGTAAATAAATACCATGACCTTGATTTTCTGAAATTTTTCTTTTTAACAACCCACTATGCCCATCCGGCCGATTTTTCGGGTGAAAAAATTAAGGAAACCAGAGAGTCCCTGGAAAGGATCATGATATTTCTTAATAAGTCAAAAAAGGAAGTGTGTTCTACCGGGCATAGTCATAAAAAAATAAAAGAGATAGAGGGCCTCAGGCATAAATTCGAAGAAGCCATGGATGTTGATTTTAATACCCCAAGAGCGGTGGCTTGTATTTTTGAATTGGTAAATATCGCTAATAAAAAAATGGAAGATTCAGGGTTTGTTTGCGTTGCCGCTGCAACCATAAAAGAATTATTGTTATTTTTTGGAATATCTCCTGAAAAGGGAGAGCCCGGAGGATCTGCTGATTTAGAAATCAATACTAAAATTGTTGAAAGAAATGTAGCGCGTCAGAATAAAGATTACGCCTTATCTGATAAAATAAGGGTTGAGCTGGAATCAAAGGGTATCATTTTAGAAGACACAAAGGATGGGACGACATGGCGAAGAAAAATTTAAGAAAAGGAATATTTATTACATTCGAAGGCCCTGAGGGGAGCGGTAAAAGTACGCAATCTAAACTCTTGTATGAGTGTTTAAAAAAACGCGCATATACCTGTATTCATACCCGCGAACCAGGGGGCACAGAGGCCGGAGAGCATATACGAAGGATCCTTCTGCACTCAGACGGTATACATATATCTGACCTTACGGAGCTATTTCTGTTTGAGGCGAATCGTTCTCAAATCGTAGAGGAAGTGATTAAGCCAGGTTTAGCCGGGAACAAGGTTGTGATATGCGATAGATTCAGTGATGCGACTGTTGCCTACCAGGGCTATGGAGGGCAGATCCCGCTAGAGAAGATTAGGCTGATAGACAAGGCAGCAACAAAGAGCCTCAAGCCCGACCTTACCATTCTTTTAGATGTAGATACAGCTACGGGTTTAAAGCGGGCGAAGAAGAAAGGCGCCGACAGGATGGAGGCAAAGACAATCGCGTATCACAGAAGGGTAAGACAGGGGTATTTGAAGTTAGCCAGGAAAGAACCTCATAGAATCAAAGTGATTAAGGTCAGGGAGCATGTTAAGGATACCCAGAAAGAAGTCCAAAGGATAGTTTTAAATGTCATTTCAAGATATAAAAGGCCACGATAACATAACCCGTTTTTTTAAAAGGGAACTCGAGTTAAAAAGGCAAGCCTCTGCGTACCTTCTTTTTGGCCCGGATGCAACAGGAAAGACCCTTCTGGCAACTACGCTTTCCAAAGCCATGAATTGCCTGGAAAAAGATAACGATTCTTGCGATAAGTGCATCCCCTGCACCAAGATCGACCGCAGGAATCATCCGGATTTAGTGATCATTGAAAACAAGGAGGGGAAGGACTTAATAGGCATTGCCGCGATCAGGGATCTGCAGAAAAAGATAAGCCTTAAGCCGTATGAAGGGCGGATGAAGGTTTTTATTATCCAGGACAGCCATACGATGACCGAGGAGGCGCAGAACTGCCTGCTTAAGACACTTGAGGAACCGCCGCAGAATTCGGTTATAATCTTGATTACCTCTAAGATAGAGGGACTTTTATTAACGGTGAGGTCGCGATGCAAGCAGATTAAGTTCGGATCCCTGGATCTAAAACTTAGGGTTGAATTGGCTGAAAGGCAGGGGTTTTTAAAGGAGGACGCTCTATTTTTATCAAGATTGGCAAACAGCGGTATCCCTTTCTCCGTAAGTTCAGAAGAGAAGGAAGAAAATCGCGGATTGATCGATTATAAAAATACCATTTTAGATGAATTCAATACCGGAAAAACGCTGTTTGATGAAAGGAGTTCTATATTCAGCGGCTCGAAAGAGAAGATGAAATTTGTGATTTCAATAATCGAGAGCTGGTTCAGGGATATAGCAGTTTTAAAGTCGACTAAAGATGCTTCCCTTGTTATCAATTTTGACAGGACCGATGAGTTAGGGAAGATGCAGGCGAAACTTTCTTATGAGGAATTAGAGGAGATCCTAAACCAGATCAAAACCGCCCAGTTTTACATTGAGAGAAATGTTGGACCCAAGCTGGCATTCAATGTCTTAAAGATGAAGACGAAAGAATTGACGGGCGCAAAGGAGACTATATAGAGATGAGCAATAATGTGGTAGGGATCAAACTAAGAGAGGGCGGAGAGGCCGAGATTTTCAGCGCCTCTGCTAATTTAGATTTGAAAATAGGAGATTATGTAGTCGTCGAACAAGAGAGGGGATGCGAGTATGGCATTGTTACCTCTGATCCGCATCCGCTTTTGGAAAAGCAGGCTCAGAAAGGAACGCTTTTAAGGGTTGTCAGGAAGGCGACTCCGGGAGACATGCATCAGATAGGGAGGAACAAAAAAAAGGTTACGGAACTTGTAGATACCTGTGAAAAAAAAATACAGGAGCACAATCTTCCGATGAAGCTGGTAGACGCGGAATATTCTTTTGATAGAAGCAAGGTCATGTTTTATTTTACTGCGGACACCAGAGTTGATTTCCGAGATCTTGTTAAGGACCTGGCCTCTATATTCAAGGCAAGGATCGAGCTTAAGCAAATCGGCGTCAGGGACGAAGCAAAGCTCCTGGGAGGTTTTGGTCCTTGCGGCCGGGGCCTCTGCTGTTCGAAATTCCTAAAGGATTTTAAGGCCGTCACCATAAAAATGGCTAAGGAGCAAAACCTGTCTTTGAATCCCACAAAGATATCGGGCCTATGCGGCAGGCTTATGTGCTGCCTTTTTTATGAACATGATACCTATAAAAAGCTGATGGCAGGGCTTCCCCGCGAAGGAGACAAGGTAAAGACAAAGGATGGTGTTGGAAGGGTAATAACTGTTAATGCCATAAAGAGGATGGCCGTGGTGGAAATGGCAGATGGGCGCCAGATAGAGATAAGTTATGAAAAAGGGAAACAATAAATTTTATATCACAACTCCGTTATACTACGTGAATGCCTCGCCTCATATAGGGCACTCTTATACCAATATTGCGGCAGATGCAATAGCAAGATATAAGCGCTGGGCCCTACAGGATGAAAAAAACGTCCACTTTTTAACCGGTACGGATGAACACGGTCAGAAGATACAGGCGGCGGCGGACGAGGCGAAGATGAGCGCTCAAGACTTCGTAGATAAGACAGTCTTGCAATTTAAGGATCTCTGGAAAGGGTTGGATATCTCATGCGATGATTTCATTCGTACTACCGAAGACAGGCACATCAAGACCGTGCAGAGGGTCCTGGAAATATTGCACAAAAAAGGCGATATATATGAGGGTAAATATGAAGGATGGTATTGTACGCCTTGTGAATCTTTCTGGACCGAATCGCAAGCGGTCGGTAAACTTTGTCCGGATTGCAAAAGACCGGTAGAAAAAATTACCGAAACAAATTATTTCTTTAAGCTGTCTAAATACCAGGAGTGGCTGATTCAGTATATCAAGAATAGCGACAATGTCAATTTTATCAAACCGCCGAAGAGGATGAACGAGGTTTTAAGTTTCTTAGAGCTTAATAAATTAACTGATCTCTGTATCTCCCGTCCCAAGGAACGTTTAAACTGGGGGATACCTGTGCCTTTTAGCTCTGAGCATGTAACATATGTCTGGTTTGACGCCTTGATAAATTATATAAGTGCCGTCGGACATTTCGACGAAAAGGATAAATATGTCTCTAAATGGTGGGGGCCGGATGTCGAAATCGTGCATTTAATCGGCAAGGATATCCTGAGGCAGCACGCCAGCTATTGGCCTATCATGCTTCATGCCTTAGGAATAAGGCAGCCGGATACGATATTTGGCCATGGCTGGTGGTTGATTGATCAGGCAAAGATGTCCAAGTCAAAGGGCAATGTAGTTTCGCCTCTGGATATGGTAAATCAGTTCGGTATAGATACGTATCGTTATTTTTTATTGCGCGATGTCCCTTTTGGTTTAGATGGGAATTTTTCAGAGGAGGGAATAGTCAAAAGGTATAATAGCGATTTGGCAAATGACCTGGGAAATCTTGTTTATCGTACACTTACGATGGTTGAAAAATACTTCGAAGGCAATGTCCCGGAAATAGGTGCACTAAATGAGCGCGGACAGCAAATCGCAAAGAAGACAAAGGCTTTAGCGCAAGATATCGGTTTTCCTTTGGCTGCGGACGCTGGTTTTGATTTTAGCGCAACATTAGGGAAGATTTGGCAACTGATAAATATGGCCAACAAATATATCGAAGATACGAAACCATGGAATTTGGCGAAAGAGAATAAGACAGAGGAACTAAAGACATTTATACGTTTGTTAATTGACGTGATACGGGCAGTCGCCGGTGGAATTGTATTTTTTATGCCGCATACAGCAGAATCAATCTTAGAACAGATCGGTAAGGAAAAGATCAAGAAGGGCAAGCCTCTTTTCCCGCGAATAGTATAGCTCGCCATATGTTGATAGACACGCACTGCCACTTGGATTTTAAGGATTTTGAAGCCGATAGAGACAAGGTCATAGACAGGGCAAAGGCCTCAGGTGTAGGCCTTATCCTAAATGTGGCAAGCTCTCTTGAGGGTTCAAGGAATTCGATAGCGCTTGCAGAAAAATATGATCTGATCTATGCCTCTGTCGGGATACACCCTCATGATGCCGAAAAAGTAAATGCTGCCGCCCTTAAGGAATTAGAGGGTATGGCCTCACATAAGAAGGTAGTCGCTATTGGGGAGGTAGGACTTGATTATTACAGAGCATTATCCCCGAGGGATGTTCAGAGAAAAGTCTTCAGTGAATTTATCTCGCTAGCCAAAAAAACAAACCTGCCCTTGATCCTGCACAATCGCGATAGCCATCAGGACATGCTTGATATATTAAAAGATGGATTCAAAGATAAAAAGCCAAAGGGCGTTATGCATTGCTTTTCTGGCGATGAAAGGTTTCTGAAAAAGTGTTTGGATATGGGCCTTTATATTTCCTTTACATGCAATCTTACCTTTAAGAGCGCAGAGCGTTTAAAAGGCGTTGCCAAACAGGTCCCGACAGAGAAGCTTCTATTGGAAACGGATGCCCCGTTTTTGGCCCCCCAGGCTTACAGGGGCAAGAGAAATGAACCCGCGCATATCGTCCTTCTCGTCGAAGAACTTTCAAAGATCCATAATTTATCAATGGAAGACATAGAACGCATAACGACCCGCAATGCAGTTGAACTTTTCAGCCTCAAGGAAGCAGGGCCCGCAAGGATTGCCTACGAGATAAGAGATTCCCTGTATCTAAACATTACAAACCGCTGCACAAATGAATGCGGTTTTTGCGTCAGGTCTTTTTCGGATTTTGTTAAAGGGCACAACTTAAAATTGGCAAAAGAACCATCGACTAAGGAGATACTGAACGCAATAGAGAAGATGGGAAAGTATAACAAGATTGTTTTTTGCGGTTTTGGAGAGCCGACACTGCGGCTTGATGTTATAAAGGAGGTCGCCGCCTCTCTTAAGCAAAGATCAAAAAAGGTCCGGCTTGTCACCAACGGACATGGAAATTTGATCAACGGACGTTCTATCGCAGAGGAGCTGAAGGGTCTAGTTGATAAGGTTTCCGTGAGTTTAAACGTAGATACAAAGGAAAAGTATAATAAGGTATGCAGATCTCAATTCGGCGAGAATACATTTGAGGAGGTAAAGCGGTTTATTCGCGAATGCAAAACCGCCGGACTTGAAGTTGAGGTAACTTGTCTGGATATACCAGAGACGGATATCGAAAGATGCAGGGTCATTGCCGAGAAGGAACTCGGTGCGAACTTCCGCCTGAGAAGGCATAATGTAGTTGGATAAAAATGATGCGTATAACCCTTCCAAAAATTCGTAACTTCATAATAAAAGAGCGGATGTATGTTTGGCTTTTAATATTTATCATCTCCGTTAGCATTACCTTGGCCTTAACAAAGGATGCAGAGAAACTTTCCCCCCTTGAAGATAAGGTCGGGCAGTTGGAACAAGCCTCCTCCAGGGTTGAGGAGCTTTCCGCCAAGCTCTTAAAAAAGCCCATGACAAAGGAGGAGTTGACAAAATTTATCCAGGAGAATAAAAAGGCCGCGTCCATCCTTTCGGTTTTAAGTTTTATTATCCTGTTTGTGATCGCAGCAGGGCTTTTTTTGGATTTTATAATATTTATCCTGAAGCGGGAGGGTGGCGTGATATTATTTCCGACCCTTTCGCACAAAGACCCGAAATGGGGGGTATGGGATGTATGCAAGGTGATGATCCTCTTTGTGTGGTTTGCGTATATGCTGATGCTGATAGAGTCGGCCATATCCGCGATTCTACCGTCGATGAAGATGAGCAACAATCTATATTCAGTGCTGAATGCGACTATCACAGACCTTTTGGCATTCGTGTTCATAATATACTTTGCAGTGTATTTGTGCAGGGAGAACTTGAGCTCTTTAGGGTTTTCTGCTAAGAATCTTTTAAGAAATATTTCTTATGGCATAATGGGATATCTTGCGACTATCCCGGTTTTGATAGTGGCATTGCTTTTCATAGTGTGGGTTAGCGCCGCCTTTAACTACAAACCGCCTATGCAGCCGGTTGTGGAGATCTTTTTGGTAGAGAAGAAGATGGCGCTGATAACGTATCTTACGATTTTTGTTACTATCTTTGGGCCTATCGTAGAAGAAGTCTTCTTTCGAGGTTTTATGTATCCAGCAGTAAAAAAGAAATGGGGCTTTAAGGTTGCCCTGCTTTTAACATCCGGTTTGTTTGCGCTTTTGCATGCGAATCTTGCCGGATTTTTGCCGATTATGATTTTAGGCATGCTTTTGTGCTATCTATTTGAAAGGACGGGGACGCTGGTTGCTTCCTGCACAGTACATGTCTTGCATAATACTGCAATGGTAGGGATGGTTTTTTTAATTAAAGGATTATTTCAGTGATACGGTCTTCAGTCTCTATTGTAAGATGTAAAACCTATAAAACAAAAGAAGTCGAACTCGCCGTTAAAAGGGCAGTTGACCTTTTAGGCGGCATGGAAAAATTTGTGAAGGCCAAAAGCAGGGTTCTGATAAAACCAAACCTTTTATCCGCAAGGACCCCGGAAGAAGGCGTAGATACGCACCCTGAGGTGATCAGGGCGGTTGCGCGACTCGTCAAGCCTATTACGCCTCACATTTTCGTAGGGGATTCACCCGGTGGCTGGGAGTTAAAAGAGGTGGATACGGTTTATGAAAAGTCGGGGACAAAAAAAGTCTGTGAAGAAGAAGGGCTGCAATTGGTAAAGTTTGATAAGGCGACGGACATGGAAGGTTTTCCCATTGCCTCTATTGTAAAAGAGGTTGATTCAATAATCTCTATCCCAAAACTTAAAACCCATTCAATTACAACATTGACAGGGGCGGTAAAGAATATGTTTGGAACAGTTATCGGCCTTGCTAAGGCACAGTGCCATTTAAAGGCCCCCATGCCGGATGAACTTTCCCGTTTATTGGTTAAGATATTCGCTCTCACCAAGCCCACCCTTTCGGTTATGGATGGGGTTGTCGGGATGGAGGGAGAAGGACCTGGCGCCGGCCCATTAAGAGATATCGGCCTTGTGATCGCAAGCCAGGATGCCGTAGCGCTGGATAGTGTTCTGGCAAAGATAGTCGGAGTGAACCCATCTAAAGTCCCTACAAACCTGGAGGCCTCTAAGAGGAATGAGGGGATATCTGATTTGAGCAGAATAGATACCTTTGGCGAAAAGCCGGAGGATGTAAGGATAAAGGATTTTAAATTGCCTAAGGCCTCTTTTGTGTACAATCTTCCAAAACCGTTACTCCGCCTCGGTCTGAAGAATATAAGATTTCATCCGGATATAAATAAAGACAAGTGTCAACGGTGCGAGCTTTGTTTTAAGATTTGTCCCAACGGCGCGATAAAAAAATTGGAAAACGGGGTTTTTGAAATCAACATCAAAAAATGTATTTATTGTTTCTGCTGTCATGAAGTATGTCCGCATAAGGCCATCGCGCTTAAAAAATCCCTTATGGCCAGAATTATTATGAGGTGATCGCTATAAAAAAAGGATTTATTAGACATGTCCCGATGGCATTGGTTGCGCTGAGATGTTTGATCGCTGTCCTTTTAGTGATAGATGCCTTAGATGGGAAAACAGGCCTCTGGTTTGTTATAGGATTTGCGATTGCCGGCATATCCGATATGCTTGATGGAATGGTTGCGCGCCGCTATAAGGTAGTAAGCACCATAGGCAGTGCAATGGATGGTTATGCCGATGCGTTTCTTTATACCTGCATAGTGTTCTGTATATGGCGGGTTCACCCTGAGATAATAAAGTCATTTTTTATACCGGTCTTAACCATAGGGGCAACGCAAGTTATATCTTGGCTGATCAGTCTTTTTAAATACAGCAAGATAACCTCTTATCATACATTTGGCGCAAAGGTCTGGGCAGTTACGCTTTTTGTCGCAACATTTTCAATTTTCGCGTTCAATTACGCGGGGGTATTCCTTTGGATCGCGATCATTGTCGGGGTTGCCAGCAATATAGAAGATATGATGATCACCTTGGTTACTCCTTATTGGGCGCATGATGTCTCTAGCATTCGAGGCGCCTTTAAACTGCGGGAAGAACACAAACTAAAAATAAAAAAGCTTTAAAAAATTAATAGTTAGGAATATAATACATTACACGAAACGGTCTAATTATGGCAAAAGAAAAGTTCACGAAGAGGCAGAAAGACCTGTCTCGGTTATTAAGAGAACGCAAACAGATTTATGGGGATAAGCTGAACTCAAGAATATTTTCGCGTAAATCATCTATAAGAAAGGGAAACCAAAATGGAAGCTCTGAAAACAAAATCTCTCAAAAACATCGAACAAAAGATGGAGAACCTCGATGAGAATTCACTCAGGTTTCATATCCTGCAAAGTGCCAAGAGTTTTAAGACCTCATGGATAGACCTTGGCAGGGCGCTTCATTCCGTATGGAAGGATAAACTGTATAAGGGGTGGGGTTACAGCACTATGGAGGCGTACACGGCCCGCGAAATAGGTATAAAGAAACCGACGGCGATGAAACTTTTAAAATCCTATTATTTTCTGGAGAAAGAAGAGCCAGGATACCTTAAAAAGGATTATTCCAATTCGGCCAACGCGGCTTCGCTGCCGCATTATGAGTCCATTAATTTATTGCGCCTTGCCAAAAATAAAAAGGCATTGGGCCATGAGGACTACGCGAGTCTAAAAAAGTCAATTTTTGAGAAGGGCAAGGAGGCACCGCAGGTAAGGAAAGATTTAAGCACGATAATGAGACAAAGGGAAGAGCTGGAGCCCCAGGAGGCAAGGCAAAAAAGAAAGATGGCCACGGTAAAAAGATTTTTGGGTATTCTGAAAGCGCTAAAGCAGGAAATCGAAATATCGAAATTGGTCTCTGCGTCCGTTATCAAAGAGACGGCAAACCTTATAACCAAATTAGAAAGCGAGATAGGTTAAAAAAGAAGGGGAGGCAAAACACATGAAGGCATTCTTGGTAGGATTGATTTTTTTGCTCGCTGTGATGATATTAGGCGTGGTAGGTATATTGCTCTTTCCGCTTCTTTTCGTCTTGGCCTGGATCTTTCGCGCGATAATAATGTTTGTGCTTGTTATAGTCGCTGTTTGGCTCTTAGGAAAGTTTATTATTTTCGTTTGGGAAGCAATGAGGAAGGAATATCCGCCAAATGGGTAAGGTATTCTCGACAATTGAATGGAAACAGGGCAAGGTAAGGCTTATTGACCAGACACGGCTTCCTGGGAAGTTGGTATATATTGACTGCAAGGACATAAAACCACTCTGGTATGCGATAAGGAAGCTTAAGGTCAGAGGCGCACCCGCCTTAGGGATCGCAGCCTCCTTGGGAGTTGTCTTAGGTCTAAAGGATTCCACGGCAAGGAATTTTTCTGATTTCGTAAAAGAGCTAGACGGTATAATCAGATATTTGGCTTCGGCAAGGCCTACGGCAGTTAATCTGTTCTGGGCACTCGAGAGGATGAAGAGGACTGCCTTAAAAAATGCCAAAAGACCCATAAGCCAGATAAAAAAGATATTGCTAAAAGAGGCCCTCAGTATAATGGAAGAGGATAAGAGGGCTTGTAGGCGGATGGCAACTTTCGGCGCGCGTCTTATTAGATCTGGGGATAGGATATTAACACATTGTAACGCGGGGGCCCTGGCAACGGCCGATTACGGAACGGCCCTGGGTGTCATGTACAGGGCGAAGCAGGAGGGTAAAGATATCAAGGTGTACGTAGATGAGACGCGTCCCCTTTTACAAGGCGCTCGCTTAACCGCCTGGGAACTGTTACAACACAAAATTGATGCAACCCTGATCTGCGATAACATGGCCGCTACGTTAATGGCGCAGGGTAAGGTTGATAAGATTATTGTCGGGGCCGACAGAATTGCTTCGAACGGCGATGTGGCAAATAAAATAGGTACATATAGTTTAGCCGTATTGGCAGATTATCATAAAATTCCTTTTTACGTTGTCGCGCCTGTCTCAACTTTTGATTTTGCCTTAAAAAATGGGCGGAATATCCCAATTGAACAACGGGACCCTAGAGAGGTAGCCGAAATCTGCAAAAAACGAATAGCGCCGAAGGGCGTTAAGGTGTACAATCCGGCATTTGATGTTACGCCAAACGCACTTATTACGGCTATTGTGACTGAAAAAGGAATTTTCAAAAGAAGACCTTTTAGCAAGACGCTACGGAGACTTTACGTATAAATAGAGACGTCTACCAAGCTAAATAGGAACCTGTCTTGAATCCAAATAGGAAGCTGTAGCCCAGACGCTACAAGGGACTTAATCAATGGAAGATGCAATAAAGAAATTCCGGCACTTTTTGGTTAAAGCCATAAAATTTGTTGTACGGGAAATAACATGCCGCCTGACAGCGATCCTTACGATTTTAAGGCCTTCATATAATTATTATCGGTATATATATATTAAGAAGATCCTATCTTCTGCGCCTATTGTTTGCAAAAAAGATTGTGCTCTGGAAATACATATCCTGATATGCGAGAAGGACGTTTATAATTTTTTATGGGCGATCAAGACGTTTTATCATTATTCAAGGATAGATTTTAATCTGATTCTACATGAAGACGGGACCTTAAGTCATAACTCACAGGATCTTATCCTCGAACATATACGGGATTGCAGGATCATCAAAAGGGCAGATGCCGACAAACAGCTAAAAACATTTCTAAAAGATTATCCGCTTAGTTTTAAATACAGATTTGACCGTCTGAATCCATTCAATCATCTCGCGCTTAAAATGTTTGATTTCTTTTTCTATTCTAATTCTGAATATTTTTTAAACTTGGATTCGGATGTTCTATGCTTTAAAAAACCGGATGACATTTTAGGCTATATAAAAGATAAACGTGCTTTTTCCAGTAGCGACCATAGATATGCATATTCCCTTCCGGTTGACGATTTAAAGAGGTTGTTTAAATTGGATATGCAGACTAATATTAATATCGGCGTCTTTTATTTCGATAAAAAAGCATGGGATGTAGAAATGATAGAATCCTTTCTCGCAGAGGCATTCAGAAACAATAAGCAATTTAGGCATTTTTGGGTCGACCAGACTAGTTATGCGCTACTTATCGCAAGGCACAATAAACCTTTTGTGCGATTAAATGAGAATTACCAGATATCTAAACAGAAAATAACCGCTCAGACAATTAGTCATCATTTTGTAAGTCCAGTCCGAAAGAATTTTTATCTCAAAGGACTCAGGTACTTAAGAAAAATAAATTTCCTGGAAGAATTTAACAGAACACAACAACATACCTAAAACATATTCGCATGAAACTAAACACAATAGGGGAGTTTGGGTTTATAGAGAGACTTGCGAAGGGCATCAGGCCTAAGAGGTCCGTGGTAAAGGGCATAGGGGATGACGCTGCAGTGTTGCCCTGGATGAGGGATAAACATCTTCTGGCTACCTCGGATATGTTGATAGAAGGCGCGCATTTTAAAAAGACACAGCCGCCTGAGAAAATCGGCTGGAAGGCCGTCTGCTGCGGCGTAAGCGACATTGCCGCAATGGGAGGTCTTCCTAAATGGGCGCTGGTCTCTTGCGGCCTTCCAAAGGACCTGCCGGTTAAATATGCTGATGGGATCTATCGCGGCATTAAAAAAGCAGCGAAGTGCTTCAGCATAGATTTAGTCGGAGGCGATACAAACCGGTCTAAAAAAATAATTTTAGAAGTTGTTTTGCTTGGTGAAGTGAAAAAGAAAAATTTGGTATTAAGAAGCGGAGCAGAAGTCGGAGATTTTATTTTTGTTACAGGCTCACTTGGCGGCTCTATATATGGCAGGCATTTGAATTTTGTACCAAGGCTCAAAGAGGCACAGACGCTGGTTTCAAATTTTAAAGTAAATTCCATGATAGACTTGTCGGACGGGCTATCAAGCGATTTAAACCATATCGTAAAACAAAGCAAAGTCGGCGCGGCCATATATAAAGAATTGATACCAAAGTCAAAAAAGGCAAGGGGTGTCGAAGGGGCGATTTCCGACGGTGAAGATTTCGAACTTTTATTCACAATGCCGAAAAGTGATGCCTTCAGGCTGCTTGACTTAAAGCATAAACTATTTGGTATTCCGATTACAAGGATCGGAACGGTGACCGATAAAGAATTCGGCACAAGGATAATAGACATATTTGGCGGGATGCAGGCAGTAAGACCGAAAGGGTTCAGGCATTTTTGAAGACATATATAACGAAAACCAGAGAGGCAACGATAAAATTAGGCGAAAAACTCGCCAGGACCCTTAAAGGCGGACAGATAGTAGCGTTGATCGGTGAGCTGGGAAGCGGGAAGACTACGCTTACGAAAGGGATCGCAAAAGGCCTGGGTGTAAAAAATTCCCGTTATGTAAATAGCCCTTCTTTCGTGATCATTAAAGAGTATCGCGGCAAAAAGCCCCTTTATCATTTTGATATATTCAGGCTGGATTCTGTTAAGGATTTGGACACCATTGGATATGAAGAGTATTTTTACGGCAACGGTATATGTGTAGTTGAATGGGCCGACAAGATAAAGAAATTGTTGCCTAAAAAGTATTTAGAGATCAAGATCAAGATACTGAAGAACAATGATCGGAAGATCAAGATAAGGAAATAAGCATGAGAGTTTTGGCGATAGACACCTCAAGTAAGGTCCTGGGGGTGGCGGTTTTGGATGAAGACGGACGCGAGGTGGAATTTAATCATAGTTTTGAGTTAAGGCATGCCTCGCACCTTATTCCGACGATAAAAAAGTTGCTTGATTTTGCCAACCTGAAACTGAAAGACTTGGATGCCTACTGCATCAGCATAGGGCCGGGCTCATTTACGGGCTTGAGGATCGGGGTGTCAACGGTAAAGGCGTTAAATATCGTTTATAACAAGAAGATTATTGCAGTACCAAGCCTGGATGTTTTGGCGTATAATATACCATATACAAAAGCAACGATCTGCGTGGCCATTGATGCCAAGAAAGAAAAATTTTATTCGTGTTTTTATAAATATAAGGGCACTGCGTTAAAACGGTTTTCGACTTGCAAATTAATGGGCCTGGATGAATTATCGGAAAGGATCCAAGCCGCCAGGCCTATTGTGCTTCTGGGGGACGGGATAGATAAATTGAAAACAAAAGATCAAAACCCAAAAAGCGGCATAAAAATTACCAAACAGGAACTCTGGCTTCCAAGAGCGATGAATACAGCCAGGATCGGGCTGGAGATGCTGAAAAAAGGTAAGGTCGTAAAGGATGCGGATAAATTGACCCCTCTTTATTTGCACCCGAGGGATGTGCAATGCAGAAAATGACTCATTATAGACCAACCTGGGCTGAAGTAGACCTGAATGCCATAAGGTATAATTTTGACCAGATAAGGCATTTTGTTTCAAAGGGCATTAATATAATGGTTGTCGTTAAAGCGAACGCGTATGGCCATGGCATAACCGAGGTGTCAAAAGTATTAACAAAGGCAGGCGTGGATTTTTTAGGCGTGGCAACCATGGATGAGGCGGTTAAGTTAAGAAAGGGCGGTATAAAAAAACCCATCCTGGTGTTGGGCTCAATTTTGTCGGGAGAGATCGGGATTGCCCTTGAAAATGATATCACGCTTACACTATGCAATAACGAGTTGTTAAGAGAGTTGGATAAAGCCGCCCAAGCAAAAAAGGTTAAGGCGAAGGTCCACGTGAAGGTAGATACGGGGATGGGCCGCATCGGTGTATGGCATCAGGACGCCTTTAATTTTGTAAGGCGGCTGGCAAACCACGGGACGATCATCATCGACGGCATTTATACCCATCTTTCGAGCGCGGGCCGAGACGACTTTTTTACAAATTACCAGATTGAATCCTTTGAGGAATTGCTTAACCGCCTGGATAGGAGCGGCATAGAGATCCCTCTCAGGCATGCCGCCAATAGTATTGCGACAGTTGACTTTAAGAGGGCGCACTTGAATATGGTAAGGCCCGGCATAATAATCTACGGGATGTACCCGAAGAAAAATTTCAGCAAATTTTTGAAATTAAAACCCGCCTTGAGTTTAAAGACAAAAGTTGTTTATTTGAAACAAATTCCCCCGGGCAGGTCCATCAGTTATGGCAGAACCTACATAACGGATAAGGACACAAATATCGCGACGATCCCTATAGGATATGCGGACGGTTATGGGCGCATCCTCTCCAATAAGGCGTATGTATTGGTAAAAGGTAAGAGGGCAAGGGTAGTCGGCAAGGTTACAATGGATCAGGTTATGATTGATGTCGGTCATATAAGGGGAGTCAAGCTTGGAGATGAGGTTGTTCTGATCGGAAAACAGGGGAAGGATCAGATAACAACCGAAGAACTCGCAAGACTTTGCGGCACAATACCTTATGAAATAGCCTGCTCTATCGGTTCCCGCGTCCCGCGTGTCTACAAACCCTAAATCGGTAATTTTTTTGACTTTTATATATAATATGATATAATTAACGGTTGACATACGCTATATAACCTAATCATACAAAGGAGTACTTATGAAGAGCGATAAGATTAAAAGAGGACTCGAAAGAATGCCCCATAGGGCATTACTATATGCCACGGGTGTGTCAAAACCGGACATGGCAAAACCTTTTATTGCAGTTGCCTCAAGTGCTACCGATATAATCCCTGGCCATATTGGAATGAAGCGCCTCGAAAGGTTTGTTGAGCGCGGGATTTGCGCGGGAGGAGGAGTGCCATTTTTCTTTGGAGTACCGGGTATATGCGACGGCATTGCCATGGGGCATACCGGAATGAAATGTTCCCTTCCTTCAAGAGAATTGATTGCCGATATAGTCGAAATGGTTACCATGGCCCATTGTTTTGACGGGCTGGTTTGCCTTACTAATTGCGACAAAATTACGCCCGGGATGCTTATGGCGGTTGCGAGGCTCAACATCCCTTCGATAATTGTTACCGCGGGCCCAATGCTATCAGGCAGGTACAAGGGCAAGAGGCTCTCTTTGGTTGCGGATACATTCGAGGCAATAGGCAAGTTTAAAAAAGGACAGATCTCACAGGAGGACTTACAGGAGTTGGAGATCCGCGCCTGCCCCGGGATGGGGTCCTGCCAGGGGCTTTATACAGCCAACACAATGAGCTGTTTGACGGAAGGGATGGGATTGAGTTTACCGGGCTGCGCGACATCGCTTGCCATTTCCGCAGATAAGGATAGAATTGCATATGCCAGCGGAGAACGAATTGTAAATCTGGTGAGGAGAAATGTTTCTCCCTCCACCATCATGACAAAGGCAACATTTGAAAACGCAATACGTATAGATATGGCTTTGGGTGGCTCAACCAATACGGTATTGCACCTTGTAGCCATTGCGAAGGAAGCGGGTATTGATTTGCCGCTTAGCCTTTTTGATAAGATCAGCAAAACCACTCCCCATATTTCAAGTATATTGCCCAGCGGGAAATACTATATGGAAGACCTGGATGCCGCAGGAGGCATACCTGCTGTGATGAAAAGGCTTGGAAGCCTATTGCATGACCGCATGACCTTAAGCGGTAAGTCCATCAACCAGATTGCAAGAGAGTCCAAGATTTTCGATGAGGATGTGATCCGGCCGGTTAAGAACCCCTACCACAAAGAAGGGGGAATTGCTGTATTGAAAGGAAATATTGCGCCAAACGGGGCAGTGGTGAAGCAAATCGCCATTTCCTCGAAAATGCTTAAATTCAAAGGAAAGGCGGTTGTTTTTGACGCTGAAGAAAGAGCGATGAAAGCGATCTTAGACGGCGACATTAAACGAGGCAGTGTCGTAGTAATTAGATACGAAGGCCCAAAGGGCAGCCCCGGGATGAGAGAGATGCTGAGCCCGACCTCCGCGATAGTTGGTATGGGCCTTGCTGAAGATGTAGCATTAATTACCGACGGCCGGTTCTCAGGTGGGACGCAAGGACCTTGCATTGGACATATTTCACCCGAGGCAGCGGCAGGCGGGCCGATAGCCGTCTTGAAAGACGGGGATGAGATCATAATAGATATTCCCAACAGAAAATTGGATGCAAAACTGACACAGTTCGAGATAAGGTCGCGGCTTTCACATTGGAAGCCGCCTGAACAAAAAGTGAAAAATGGATATCTGGCAAGGTATGCGAAGCTTGCTACTTCTGCCGATAAAGGTGCCATTTTGGAGGACGAATGAAACTTACAGGCGCAAAGATATTAATTGAGTGTTTAAAAAAGGAAGGCGTTGATGTGATGTTTGGTTATCCCGGCGGTGTGCTTTTGCCTATCTTTGATGTTCTATATGATGCACCGATAAGATTTATCCTGGTAAGACATGAGCAGGCCGCGGCACACGCGGCGGATGGATATGCAAGGGCAACCGGCAAGGTTGGTGTCTGCATGGCCACCTCCGGACCCGGAGCCACCAACCTGGTTACGGGTATTGCAACGGCTTATATGGATTCAATACCTATGGTTGCGATCACAGGCCAGGTAAAAACCGCATTGATCGGCAATGATGCTTTCCAGGAAGCCGATGTAACAGGTATCACAAGACCCATTACGAAACATAATTATCTGGTTAAAAGGATCGAAGATTTAGCCACAACTGTTAAAGAGGCGTTTCATATTGCCTCAACGGGTAGGCCAGGGCCTGTTCTTATCGATATACCTGTAGATATCCAGATGATGGAAACCGAGTTTAAATATCCACCAGAAGTCTCAATGAAGGGATATAAGCCGACGTATTCCGGGCATCCGGGTCAGATTAAAAAAGCGGCTAAGGCGATAGCGAACTCCAAAAGGCCGATAATCTATGCAGGTGGCGGAGTAATTATATCCGGGGCCGCAGCGGAATTAAAAGAACTGGCAGAAAAGATTAAGGCGCCTGTTACTACAACGCTTCTGGGGTTAGGGGCCTTCCCTGAGACACATGAGCTTTCTTTAGGCATGTTGGGGATGCATGGCACCGCCTATGCGAACCACGCTATCATGGAAAGCGATATGATAATCGCGGTTGGTTCGCGTTTCGATGATCGCGTTACGGGCCGCCTTGATGCGTTTGCACCGAATGCAAAGGTCATTCATATTGATATCGATCCTTCAAGCGTCTCAAAGAATGTAGCGGTTGATATCCCTATCGTAGGGGATGCAAAAAATATTTTAATAGAGTTGAACAAGGTTATAAAAAAACCGGATACCGATCAGTGGCTAAAGCGGACATACGATTGGGTGAAGCATCATCCATTGCGCTACAACGATAGCGACAAGAAGATAAAACCGCAGTATGTTGTCGAGCAAATTTACGAGGCCGCTAAGGACAATGCCATAATATGCACTGAGGTGGGGCAGAATCAGATGTGGGCGGCTCAATTCTATAAGTATACGCAGCCGCGTACGTATATTTCAAGCGGCGGACTGGGCACGATGGGCTATGGTTTCCCCGCAGCTATCGGCGCCAAGATAGGCTGTCCCGAGAAAACAGTTTTTGATATCGCGGGCGATGGTTCGATCCAGATGAACATTCAGGAATTGGCAACGGCAGTTATAGACAAGATCCCTGTTAAGGTAGCGATTTTAAACAACGGCTACTTAGGCATGGTGAGGCAATGGCAGGAGCTATTTTATAAGAAAAGGTATTCGCATACGTACCTTACTCGCGATATACCGGATTTTGTTAAGGTGGCCGAGGCCTATGGCGCAGTTGGCATAAGGGTTACGAAGAAGGGCGAAGTAAGGCCCGCTATAGAAAAGGCAATGGAGATTGATAAACCAGTATTTCTGGATTTCATCGTAGAAGAAGAGGAAAATGTGTTCCCAATGGTGCCGGCAGGCGAGGCGATAAACAAGATGATTATGATAGGGAGCTTAGCATGAAACATATAATATCTGCTTTAGTAGAGAATAAATTCGGAGTACTTGCGCGCATTGCGGGATTATTCAGCGCCCGTGGTTTTAATATCGGTTCCCTGGCGGTGGGAGAGACGGAGGATCCAAGCGTCTCGAGGATAACTATTGTTGTTAATGCCGATGACAGGATCTTGGAACAGGTCAAAAAACAGTTAAATAAACTGGTAGATATTATAAGCGTAACGGACCTTACAAAAAAAGGTTTCATCGACAGAGAGCTTTTGCTTTTTAAGGTGGATGTGGACCAGTCCAACAAGGCAAAGGTCGGACATTTTCTGGAAAAGAATCATGCCAAGATTCTGCATTCGGGGGCACGTTCGGTAACAGTGGAATTCGTTGGCGACCAGCAGCATGTGTCAAAGCTTTTAGAAAGCTTAAAGGAATATGGCATAAACGACGTGGTGAGAACCGGCCGTATTGCTTTAGCAAAGGAATAATCAATTCACAAAACGCGAGGAGGAATTTCGAATGGCAAAGGTTTATTACGACAATGATGCGGATCTGAATATACTGAAGGGTAAAAAGATCGCGATAATCGGGTATGGCATTCAGGGAAGGGGCCAGTCCTTGTGCCTGCGCGATTCAGGCTGCGATGTTATAGTATCGGAGCTGCAGGGGACACCGAATTATGAGAAGGCAAAAGCCGACGGCTTTAATCCGGTTCCGGTATTTGAGGCGTGCAAAGAAGCGGATATAATTCAAATCCTCACGCAGGACCATATCCAGGCAAAGGTTTACAAAGAAGGTGTTAAGCCAAATCTAAAAAAAGGAAAGGCCCTCTGTTTTTCTCACGGTTTTAACATACGCTTTAAACAGATAAAGCCTCCGAAAAAAGTAGATGTATTTATGGTTGCGCCAAAAGGACCGGGGGCGCTTGTGAGACAGATGTATGAACAGGGTAAAGGCGTGCCGTGCCTTCTGGCCGTATTTCAAGATTCATCGGGACAGGCAAAACAGATAGGCCTTGCTTATGCAAAGGCGATCGGTGGCACAAGGGCAGGCGTTATAGAGACGACCTTTGACGAAGAGACCGAGACGGATCTTTTCGGAGAGCAAACCGTTTTGTGCGGAGGCGTGACAGAGTTGATAAAAGCAGGGTTTGACACCCTTATTGAAGAAGGCTATCAACCGGAGATCGCGTATTTTGAGGTTCTGCACGAATTAAAATTGATTACTGACTTGATCCAGCAGCATGGGATAGGCGGGATGCGCCGCCGTGTTTCAGATACCGCCTGTTACGGAGATTTAACGCGCGGGAAGAAGATCATTACCGAAAAAACACGCAAGGATATGAAGAAGATCTTAAAGGCGATTAAGTCCGGTAAGTTCGCGAGGGAATGGATCAAGGAAAACGAAGCCGGAAGACCTGTTTTTGATAAATTGCTGAAAGAAGGGGATGAGCATCGGATAGAGAAGGTAGGCCGGGAATTACGCAACATGATGCCATGGATGAAATAAAACGATGACAAAAAAAATTACAATTTTTGATACAACATTGCGTGACGGCGAACAATCGCCCGGGGCAAGTCTTACATCGCAGGGCAAGCTGGAGATTGCTTATCAGCTTGCCAATTTAGGGGTTGATGCTATTGAAGCGGGATTTCCTGTTTCATCGCCGGGGGATTTTGAATCCGTAAGGATCATAGCCAAAAATGTAAAGGGACCGATAATCTGCGGATTGGCGCGCTGCATGAAAAAAGACATAGAGGCCGCGGGGAAATCATTAAAACCGGCAAAAAGGCCTCGGATACATGTATTTTTGGCAACCTCGAAGATACACATGAAATATAAATTGAGAAAACTGGAGAATGAGATTATAAAGCTTGCGGTTGAGGGGGTAACATATGCCCGCAGGTTTGCGGATGACATCGAATTTTCACCGGAGGATGCCTCCAGAAGCGAGAGGGAGTTTTTGTACAGGGTTGTCGAAGAGGTGATAAGGGCTGGCGCAAAGACGGTAAACATACCGGATACGGTAGGGTATGCGGTTCCGGATGAATTCGGCCATTTGATTGGATCCATAAGGGGCAACGTACCGAATATTGACAAGGCAGTCATAAGCGTCCACTGTCATAATGACCTGGGTCTTGGCGTTGCAAACTCTTTAGCGGCCATAAAGAACGGTGCCGGTCAGGTTGAATGCACCATAAATGGTATCGGAGAAAGGGCAGGGAATGCCTCACTGGAAGAGATTGTAATGGCACTTTGCGTAAGACAGGACATGTTGAATTTCAAGACAGGAATAGCCAGAAAAGAGATTTACAAAACGTCCAGGCTTGTTTCGAAATTAACAGGTATGCTCGTTCAGCCAAACAAGGCGATAGTAGGGCAGAATGCCTTCGCGCATGAGTCCGGGATCCACCAAGACGGCGTTTTGAAAAAGCGGATTACTTACGAGATCATGAAGCCGCAGGACGTTGGGTTCTCCGGTTCAAAGATCGTGCTTGGTAAACACTCAGGCCGCCATGCCTTTTCAGAAAGGTTGAAGGCCTTAGGATATAAACTGAATGAAAAAGACGTAAACAAGGCTTTTGCGAGATTCAAGATAGTAGCGGATAAGAAAAAAGAGGTATTTAACGAAGATCTGGCTACTATTGTTGAAGATGAGGTCATGGTTATCCCCGAGATTTACCATCTGGAAAATTTTAAGGTGACCAGCGGCACAAAGATTTTGCCTACCGCAACGGTTGAGCTTTCGAAAAGCAAAAAGATATTTAAAGCGACCTCAAGCGGAGACGGGCCAATTGATGCCTGCTATAAGGCGATTGATAAGATCGTCGGCTTAAGGGGGAGTTTGGCAGATTACGGCATTCGTTCGGTGACCAGCGGCAAGGATGCCCTTGGAGAGGTCAGCATCCGGGTAAAGATCAAAAAAAATGAGATATCGGGGCGAGGCGCATCAACCGATATTATTGAAGCGAGCATAAAGGCATACCTGAATGCCATAAATAAGATCGCGGGAAAACGCAAGTGATGAGAATTGTAGGAGATACAAAAATATTCGGAGTGATTGGTTACCCGATCACACATAGTTTATCGCCGGCAATGCATAATGCCGCGTTCAATCACATGAATATAGATGCGGCTTATGTTGCTATTGAAGTTAAGCCGGGAGGTTTAAAAGAAGCTATTGAAGCTGTCAGGGGCCTGGGGATTTCAGGCATAAACGTTACTATTCCTCACAAGGAAAATGTCAGAAGGCATCTTAGCAGTGTGGATAGAGAAGCAAAACTTATTGGTGCTGTCAATACGATCGTAAATAAAAACGGATCGCTTCATGGCTATAACACGGATTGCTATGGTTTTATAAGATCCCTTAAAGAAGATTTAAAGCTCAACCCGAAAGGGAAGAATGTATTTATTATCGGAGCCGGTGGAGCGGCAAAGGCGGTAGCATACAGCCTTGCTCTAAACAAGGCCGGAAGGATAACCTTAACGGATGAAATAGATGATAAGGCAGCTGAACTCGCCTGCGATATTGAGCTTAAAACCGGATGCGAATGTTTTGCTTTGCAAATGGGGTCGATAGCGGCATGGGACATTATCCTGAACTCAGATCTTTTAATCAATGCCTCCCCTTGCGGCATGAGAGACAAAGATCCGGTTGTTGTTAATCCGGCACTCTTACATAAGGGGCTTCGTGTTTTTGATTTAGTGTATAACCGGGATACAAAACTATTGAAGGCCTGCAGGAGGAAGGGGATCAACTCAACAGGCGGCCTCAATATGCTGCTGTATCAGGGAGCCAGGGCATTTGAGTTATGGACGGGCAAAAGACCGCCTGTAGGTGTGATGAAAAAGGCTTTGGGGAAGCTGAAATAAAATAAGGTTTAAAGGAAATAAAAAATAAAAATGGAACTAAAATTTCTTTTTTTTATATTTGGCCTTTTTATAGGCAGTTTTCTGAATGTATGCATATACAGGATGCCGAGGTCTGAATCGGTAGTCAGGCCGCGCTCTCATTGCGTGCATTGCAAAAAGATTGTTAAGTGGTATGAAAATATTCCATTGCTGAGTTATATATTTTTACGAGGCAAGTGCTCCTCATGCAAAAAACCCATATCTCCCAGGTATTTTGTGGTTGAGCTGTTGGCGGGGATTTTATTCGTGTCGTTCTACTCCAAGTTCGGCTTAGGGCTGGAGCTTCTCTTATTTTTAATAGTAGGTTGCGGATTAATAGTGGCCAGCTTTATTGACTTAGAGCATCAACTTATACCGGATACTGTGTCTTTAGGCGGCCTTGCGCTCGGATTGCTTGCGAGTATATTTTATTCAGGCATATCTTTCCTTGATTCCTTATTGGGAGCGGTGGTTGGCGGCTTGAGCCTTTACTTAATAGGAGTAGTAGGGCAGGCGATATTTAAAAAAGAGGCGATGGGTTTCGGAGACGTGAAATTTTTAGCTATGCTGGGCTCCTTTCTGGGCTGGCAGAAGGTGTTGCTTATATTTTTCTTGGCTCCGTTTTTTGGAGCCGGGGTTGGAATTGTCGCAAAGTTTAAATATAAAATTGACACCATTCCATATGGACCATACTTGTCATTGGC
>JABMQH010000198.1 GCA_013203355.1 Candidatus Omnitrophota bacterium
ACACTAATGCAGAATCAAGGAAGTTCCTGTCTCTGAATGAGCTACCTTTGAAGGGGGAGCATAATTTAAAAAATTATATGGCTGCACTCTTAGTTGCACACATCTTTGAGATTGATACAAGAATCATAAAGGATACCCTAAAAAATTTCAAAGGGTTGGAGCACAGATGTGAATACGTGACCCAACTGGGAGGGGTAAGATTCATAAACGACTCTAAGGCCACGACGGTAGATGCCGCCATGCATGCCATTCGCTCCTTAGAGAAGGGTATCGTATTGATTGCAGGAGGAAAGGATAAAGGGAGCGACTTCACTGTTTTAAGAAACCTGGTGAAAGAGAAGGTTAAAGCTATTGTCCTGATCGGTGAGGCGAAAAAGAAGATCAAGACACAGCTCTTGGGGACCGCGCCGATATATGAGGCAAAAGATTTAGACGGTGCGGTCTCGCTAAGTTTTAATTTAGCCAAGAAAGATAATTCTGTGCTCCTCTCACCAATGTGTGCAAGCTTTGATATGTTCAAAAATTTTGAAGAAAGAGGCGCGATTTTCAAAAAGGCCGTTAGCGCCTTACAGGAAAGGCTCATAAAAACAGAGGCATGCAAGATTCGATAAGAAATCTTTATATAATCACTGCGATTTTTATTTGTATAGGCATTATAATGGTTTATAGCTCCAGCGCTATCTTCGCCTATGAAAGGTTTAATGATAGCACCTATTTCCTAAAGAGACATTTTTTTTATTTAATACTCGGTGTTGCATTAGCCTTAGGCGTGATGTTATTTGATTATCGGAAACTACAAAGATTTTCGAAACCCCTAATATTTTTTTCAATTTTTCTTTTATTGATACTTCTGCTAAAGGGCAGAGAGATAGGCGGGGCAAAGAGATGGTTTAGGCTGGGACAATTCAGTTTTCAGCCTTCGGAACTCGCAAAGATCTCCATTGTGCTTTACCTTTCTGATATATTAGCAAGAAAACAGGCAAGGATAAGAAACTTTTTTGAAGGATTCCTTCCTCCGGCAACAATTGCGGGGATAGTGGCCCTATTGATTCTATTGCAGCCGGACATGGGGACTTCAGTACTCATTGTAATAATAACAGGAATAATATTTTTTGTTGCAGGTATAAGCGGAAAGCATCTCCTTTCATCCATCCTGGGGCTTATGCCAGTTGTTTTCATTGCGATGTTTAGCGCGCCTTACCGGCGGCGCAGACTCCTCGCATTTCTGGACCCATGGAAGGATTCAAGGGGGATAGGTTTTCAGGTAATCCAATCATTTTTGGCATTAGGTTCCGGAGGGATGTTTGGTATAGGGCTTGGCCAGTCACACCAGAAGTTATTTTATCTGCCCGAGGCCCATACCGATTTTATATTTTCAATAATAGGCGAAGAGCTCGGATTTATAGGGACGGCTTCCATACTGATACTATTTATCCTTTTTTTGTGGCAGGGAATGAGAGTCGCATTTAATTGCCAGGATTTGTTCGGGAAGCTTTTAAGTCTTGGTATTGTTTCAATGATAACCCTTGAGGTTCTTGTCAACATAGGTGCAGGCACGGGGGTGATACCGACAAAGGGACTTCCTTTGCCGTTCATAAGCTATGGGGGCAGCTCTCTAATGATACATATAGTTTCTGTTGGGATTTTATTGAACATAGCAAAGGGTGTTAAAGAAAGGGCGATGTGAATCCCGTTAGATACTGTTACGGTCTAATGGGGTCGAAAATGGGGTATCTAACGGGATGAAGATATTAATTGCGGCGGGTTCAAGCGGCGGGCATATATTCCCCGCAATTGCAACGGCCTTTCGGCTTAAGGAGCTAGACAGCTATAACGAGATTCTTTTTGTAGGGAGCAAAAAAGGTCTTGATAAAGAGATCTTCAGGAATGAAGGGTACAGCTACTATGCCATTTCAGAAAATAGCCAAATCTTTAAAGATCTCTTTTCATCCTTTCTGCTCTTGAGGCGGTTCAAGCCTGACATCGCGGTAGGTTTTGGCGGATATGTATCCTTCCCGATCCTGCTAATGGCAAAGATACTAAGCGTCCCAACGCTGACCCATGAGCAAAATCTATTTCCAGGGCTTGCTAATCGGGTTTTATCAAAGGTTGTGGACAAGATCGCGGTAAGCTTTAACGAAACAAATAATTTTTTTGCAAAAAAATCAGTCATTAAGGAAACAGGGAATCCTATACGCTCAAGCCTAGTAAAACTAGATAAGCAAAAGGCACTAAAGAGGCTCGGTCTAAGCAACGAGAAATGTACAATCTTAGTTATGGGCGGAAGTCAGGGAGCACATTTTATCAATGAGATAGCATTAGATACACTTAGGGATATAAACAAGACAAGAGGTAGCCAGTTTCAGGTTATTCATCTTTCCGGCATGAAGGATTTTGAATTCGTAAGGACAGAATACAAATCCATGAATATCGAAAATAGGGTATTTTCATTTTTTGATATGATGAGCCAGCCCTACTCTGCTTCCGATTTTGTTATTTCAAGAGCAGGGGCCACGAGCATAGCAGAGCTTACATTTTTTGGAAAACCAGCGATTTTAATTCCATACCCAAGTGTGAAGGTCCACCAGATTGAAAATGCAAGATTCCTGGAGGAAAACGGCGCTGCCATTCTAGTTGAACAGATGCAGCTTTCCAAAGGCCGCCTTAAGGAGATAATCCTTGATTTAATGGATAATGGTGATAAGCTTAGGACGATGTCGGAAAACTCTTCTAATCTTTCAAGGCCGGATGCGGCTCATAAACTTGCTTTAGAGATATTAAATGTTGTCAAAAGTTAAGAATATACATTTCATAGAAATAGGTGGGATAGGGATGTCAAGCCTTGCGCTTATCCTTTTAGACCGGGGGTTTCATATCAGCGGTTCTGATTTGCGCCAAAGCGATCTTACGGAAAAAATTAAGAAAAAAGGAGGCAGGGTATTTATCGGCCACCAACCGTCAAATATCCCAGAAACGACAGAACTTGTTGTTTATTCTTCAAGCATCCCCAACAACAATCCGGAAATCATTAAAGCAAAACGGAAGAAGTTACCATTAGTACATCGCGCAGATGTTGTAGCGGAACTTCTAAATTCAAAGTTGGGCATAGCAGTAACCGGTGCCCA
>JABMQH010000199.1 GCA_013203355.1 Candidatus Omnitrophota bacterium
GTCTGGTAGCTCGTCAGGCTCATAACCTGAAGGTCGTCCGTTCGAATCGGACCCCCGCTATTTTTTATTTTACCTTAGATGCATCATACATTTGATCTAAATCAAATTATGATAGTGACACTTATAATCTGGCTGTATATAACGGTATTATCGTTTATATACGGCCTAATAGCTATAAAGGTTTTAAGTAAGATCTTTAACTTTCAAAAGGTCGCTTTTCCTTCCTTCCCGGTTGTTTGCATTGCAGGCTTGTCACCCATCAAAGTAATTAGTGCCTACTTTTCTTTCTTTATTAAAATCGGACATGAATGAATTCACTTGGGCGATCTTAGCTGCTTTTATCTGGGGCATAGTTCATTAATAGGGCACAGGCCACGATATCCCGTTAGTATAATTACTTCTCCACAATATAAAAGAATTTTGTTATAATATATTAAGATTTTGGTATAATATAAGAGGTGCTATATGGGAGAAAAGGTAAAAGAAGATTTAAAAGAGCTGGAACAAAAATACCGTTCTTTGATGGATGGTAGCAGCGATGCCATAATAATAGCTAATACAGAGGGCAACATACTTGAGATAAATAATAAGACGCAAGAACTTTTGGGATACAGCATGGAAGAGTGCCTGAAGCTGCGCTTGACCGCCCTCTATCCAAAAGCAGAATATGAGATAGCCGTAAATTTCTTTAACGAAGTGCTCCAGAAAGGAAAGGCTTCCGTAGAGGAGATACTGATATTGACGAAAGACGGAAAGATGATTTCCGCAGCCGTAAACAGTAGAATTGTTGAGTTACCCGATAAAAAGGCAGTGCTATTATTTCTCCGCGACATTACTGAACGCAAACAGTCCGAAACGCTCCTCGCCCGCCTTGCGTACTTTTCTGAGTTAAATCCTAACCCAATTGTTGAGGTGGATCTTGTCGGGCACGTTTATTATCTTAACCCGGCAGCCGAAAGGTCATTTCCGGGTATCCAAACCACTGGCTTCGACCATCCTTTCCTGGCGGGGCTAGACTCGCTGGGCATTGTATTCTTACGTGAAAAGAAAGATTTTTTGATCCGGGAGATGAAGATAGGAGATATTTACTATCAGCAGTCATTATATTACGTTGTAGAGAGGCAATGTATGCATGTATATGGTTTGGATATAACCGAGCGCAAAAAGGCAGAAAGAGAAGTGATACAGTCTGAAAAGCTCTCCGCATTGGGAAGGTTTTCGGCGGGCATAGCGCATGAAGTGCGGAATCCATTAGGTATTATCCTTGGCGGTATAGAATTTTTGGAAAAGAAAATATCCAAAAGTGATGAGAATGTAAAGGTGGCTATAGAAAAGATCAAAGAGGCGACATTGAGGGCTACTAATATTTTACAGAATATGCTAAGGTTCTCAAAGCCGTCTGAGGTCCAGATCGAGAAAATAACTCCACAACATTTAATTGATGATGCTCTTTCTTTGCTTAAGTACAGTAACCCATTAAAGCACATACAGATACAAACTGAATTTGCAGAGGGAGAGGAGATGTATATTGAGGTTGACAAGAACCAGATGGAGCAAGTTTTATTTAATATCTTAATAAATGCGGCAGAGGCGATGCCGAAAGGCGGCGAGATCAAAATCAAAACCTATAAAACAAGTATGCCGGAGTCCGAGAAGTCAGCCTGCGCGATGGAAGTAGTAGACCAGGGAACAGGGATCGAGGAAGAAAATTTATCAAAGATATTTGAGCCATTTTTTACAACAAAAGGCAAAAGGGGCACCGGGCTCGGCTTGGCAACTGCGCAGATGATCGTAAATAGCTATAAAGGTATTTTAAAGATAGAGAGTAAAGTCGGCAAAGGAACCGCAGCCAAGATTCTCGTCCCGCTGGTTTTGATTTAGATTAAATTGATGAAAAAGGAGGCGTTATGGTCGTAAAAAAAATCAAGGTTCTTATTATTGACGATGAGAAAGATTTTTGTTATTTTGTAAAAACAAACCTGGAATTATTGGGAAAGTACAGGGTTATTATCGCCACAAGCGGATGGAAGGGGATATTGGCAGCCCTTTGGCACAAGCCCGATTTAATGCTTCTTGATATAATGATGCCGCGCACGGACGGATTTGAGATCTTAAAGAAAATGAAGAAGTACGAAAAGACAATGAGCATCCCGGTTATTATGCTTACAGCCAGAGACGAGGATACGTACAAAATAAAGGCAGCCGGTTTATATGATGAAGATTACCTCATTAAACCAGTGCAGGTAGACAGGTTAAAGACAAAGATTGAAACAACGTTAGCAAGGTTTGGAAAGAAGATATGATTCCCCGCTATAGCCTTCCAAAGATGTCTAATGTTTGGACGGAAGAAAATAAATTCAATACAATGCTGGATGTTGAAATAGCTGCTTGCGAGGCAATGTCTAAGCTTGGCAAGATCCCTAAAGAGGCCTTGCATACTATCAAGACAAAGGCAAGGTTTAATGTTGAGCGCATAAAGGAAATAGAAAAACTTACAAATCACGATGTAGTTGCTTTTATTGCGAATCTTGCTGAAAATATTGGAGAGGATGCAAAATACGTACATATGGGGCTTACCTCAAACGATGTTTTGGATACTGCCTTATCTGTTTTGATGCAGGAGGCTATAGACTTACTGATTGAGGACGTAAAAGTGCTGTTAAAGGCCCTTAAGAAAAAGGCAAGAAGATACAAGGTCACGGTTATGATCGGGAGGACCCACGGTATTCACGCAGAGCCGATTACTTTTGGTCTTAAGATGGCATTATTTTATGATGAGTTTAAGCGGGATTTGGATAGGCTGAAGCAAGCGCGTGATGTCATAAGCGTCGGGAAGATCTCAGGAGCGGTTGGCACATATGCGCACATAGAACCATCCGTCGAGGAGCTTGTTTGTAAAAAACTCGGGGTTAAACCGGCCAAAATATCCACTCAGATACTGCAAAGGGATAGGCACGCGCAGTATCTGACCACGATAGCCATCGTAGGGTCATCTTTGGAGAAGCTGGCCACCGAAATAAGGCATCTCCAACGCACAGAGGTAGGGGAGGCACAAGAGTATTTTTCACCAACGCAAAAGGGCTCAAGCGCAATGCCTCATAAGAAAAATCCTATCACCTGTGAGAGGATTTGCGGTATGGCAAGGATTTTAAGGGGGAATGCCCAGGCGGAATTAGAATCCATTACGCTATGGCATGAACGTGATATTTCACATTCTTCGGTTGAGAGAGTAATAATTCCGGACAGTACGCTCCTTTTGGATTATATGCTGCATAAGATGTTTGAAATAATCGACAAATTAGTTGTGTGCCCCGAGGCGATGTTAAGAAATTTGGAAAAGACGAAAGGGGTAACATTTTCACAAAGAGTTTTATTGGAATTAATCGCAAAGGGGCTTACGAGGCAGGAGGCATACGATATTGTTCAAAAGTGTGCGATGGGCCTAAAAGAAGACGATCCGGATTTTAAACAGATTATATCAAATAACGGGACAGTAAGGAGATATTTATCGCAAGCGGAGGTTGAAGCCTGTTTTGATTTGGATTTTCATCTAAAATATATAGACAGGATATTCAATAAAGTTGGTATATGAGTCCCGTTAGACCTCTTCAGATGTATTACATAGGTTTTGGTTTCTCTAAAATGCATAGTACGTATACGGGTAATTCATTACATAAGTTATGGTCTTGCGGGAAGAAAATACACAGATTTGGAGGTCTAACGGGATGAGGCCACTCACTTATAAATCGGCAGGAGTAGATACTAAAAAGGCGGACAGATTCGTTGAAAGGATAAAACCGATTATAGGCAAGGCCGGCGGCAATAAAGGAATTGGAGGATTTGGAGGATTTTTTAAGTTTGACATAAAAAAGTATAAGGATCCTGTTTTTGTATCTTCGGCAGACGGCGTTGGCACGAAGTTAAGATTAGCTTTTTTAATCAACAAGCACAATACAGTGGGCATAGACCTTGTTGCGATGAATGTAAATGATGTGGTATGCGCAGGGGCAAGGCCCTTGTTCTTTTTAGATTATATCTCGACCGGAAAAATCCAAACTAATGCCTTGGTAGATGTGCTAAAGGGGATAGTAGATGGTTGTAAGCAGGCAGGATGTGCGCTTGTGGGAGGAGAGACAGCGGAGATGCCCTCTTTTTATAAACCGGGAGAGTACGATTTGGCAGGTTTCTGCATCGGTGTTGTTGAGAGCAAGAAGGTTATAACTGGATCCAACACAAAGATAGGCGATGTTATTATAGGCATCGAATCAAATGGCCTCCATTCGAATGGCTACTCATTGGCCCGCCGCGTCTTTTCAAAAAGTGAATTGGGGGCCTTAACCAAAGAGCTGCTTAAGCCGACACGAATATATGTGAAACCGATCTTGTCGTTACTGAAAATAAAGGACAACAGACAGCAGACAGCGATAAGAGGCATTGCTCATGTTACAGGTGGGGCGTTTTATGGAAAGATACCTAGAATAATTCCGGCAAAGAGGGCATTTAAAATTTATAAAAATTCATGGCCCGTACCGAAAATCTTTAAACTAATCCAAAAAAAAGGGCATATCAACGAAAAAGAGATGTATAGCTGTTTTAACATGGGCGTCGGGATGGTTCTGGCTGTTGCCAAAGATCGCGCACAGACGGTTATTAACGGATTAGCGAGATTTAAACTTCGATCATGGATTATCGGCGAAACAATTCAAGGCAATGGGGAAGTTAAGGTAGTATAAAAAGGAGATTGTGAATATGCGGGTATTAGTAGTTGGTTCAGGCGGCAGGGAGCACACCCTGGTTTGGAAATTGGCAAAAAGCCCTAGGGTAAAAAAGATCTATTGCGCCCCCGGAAACGGCGGGATAGCAAAACAGGCAGAGCTCGTTGATATCAAGCAGGATGACATAGAAGGCCTTTTAAAATTTGCCAAGGCAGAGAAAATCAATTTGGTTATTGTCGGATCGGAAATACCTTTGGCATTGGGCATTGTAGATCTATTTCAATCTGAGGGGATAAAGATTTTCGGGCCCACTAAAGAATTGGCTAAAATAGAGTCCAGTAAGGTCTTTGCGAAAGAGCTGATGAAGAAATACAATGTTCCTACAGCCGACTTTAAAATTTTTAAAGACTCTGAACAAGCGAAAGACTACGTAAGGACCAAAGGAACGCCCATTGTTATAAAGGCCGATGGTTTAGCCTTTGGGAAGGGCGTTATAGTCGCAAAGGAAAAGGAAGAAGCGTTAGGTGCGATCGCAAACATCATGGACTTCAAGCTTTTTGGAAGCGCCGGCGATATGGTTATTATAGAAGATTGCCTACAAGGGGAAGAGGTATCTATATTGGTTGTTAGCGATGGTAAAGATTTTGTATCTCTGCCCTCCAGCCAGGATCACAAAAGGATCTTTGATGAAGATAGAGGCCCAAATACCGGAGGTATGGGCGCATACTCCCCGGCGCCGATAGTTACCAATGATATGTACGAAGAGATCAAGGCTGATATTATAACGCCTATTATAAAAGGTCTTGCAAACGAAGGTAATCCCTACAAGGGTGTTTTGTACGCTGGCCTTATGATCACAAAAGATGGGCCAAAGGTTTTGGAGTTCAATGTTAGATTTGGCGATCCTGAGGCACAGGCAATATTGCCAAGGCTAAATACGGATTTGGTGGATGTTATTGAAGCGGCCATAGATGGCAAATTAAATGAGTTTGGAGAGCTAGAGTGGCGCAATGAACCTTGCGTGTGCGTTATTATGGCTTCAGGCGGATACCCAGGTGATTACAAGAAGGCTTTAGAAATAAAAGGCACCGAGGAACTTAGGGGCCTGGAAGATATAATGGTTTTTCATGCAGCGACTAAGATACAAGATGGGAAACTCCTGACAAATGGCGGTCGCGTCTTGGGCGTTACAGCGTTAGGTGCCGATATTGAGGGTGCCGTAAATAAGACTTATAGAGCGATTTCAAAAATTAATTTTGAAAATGCATACTATCGTAAAGATATCGGTTCAAAAGCGCTAAGCAAGTTTAAGAGCGCGAAGGTCTAAAACCGAAAAGGAAAGACAAATGGCAAAATCAAAAGTTGCGATAATGATGGGAAGCGATTCTGATTTAAAAGTTATGAATGAGGCAGCCATAATTCTAGATAAATTTGGCGTCTCATGTGAGATTAAAATCTTATCAGCTCATAGGACCCCAAAGGATACGATCAAATATGCCACACGCGCAAAAGCCAGAGGGATAGATGTTATAATTGCCGGTGCGGGAGGGGCCGCCCATTTAGCCGGGGTTGTAGCCGCGCACACATTAGTTCCTGTAATAGGCGTCCCAATGACAACCGAGCATTTAAAGGGTATTGATTCTTTGTTATCGACAGTCCAGATGCCCTCGGGTATTCCTGTCGCTTGTATGGCGATCGGAAAGGCTGGAGCAAAAAATGCCGCCTTGTTTGCACTGGAAATTTTAGGGGCTCGCGATAAAAAGATCCATAAAAGACTAGAGCAGTATCGAAAAAAGCTGACCAAATCCGTTCGGGCCAAAAATAAATAAGGATTGATTATGCAGGTTTTGAATATAAATTCCCAAAATCCAGAACTTGAAAAAATCATTAAAGCGGCAGAGGTTTTAAAACGAGGTGGGATAGTTGCGTTTCCTACAGAGACCGTATATGGGTTAGGTGCAAACTTTTTTGATGAAAACGCGATCAAAAAACTAAACGGTATAAAACAGAGGCCTCCAGATAAACCATTTACCGCTCATATCGCTGATTTAGGAGATTTAGCAAAGTTTGGATGCGATTTTTCTTTATTTGGCGAAGAATTGATTGAAAAGTTTTGGCCGGGACCCCTGACTTTGATAATTGATACGAAGAGATTGGGCAAGATGGGTTTTAGGATGCCCAACAATAGGATAGCCCGCGAACTTATACGACAAAGCAGTACTCTTATAGCTGCGCCAAGTGCAAACATTTCAGGCCAGGCCCCTCCCACGAATGCCAAGGATGTCGTAATGCAATTTAAAGATGGAGTGGATTTGGTGCTTGATGCTGGTGAGACTGATCTTAGGCAGGCGTCCACCGTAGTAGACTTAACTGTATTCCCTTATAAAATTGTACGGCAAGGGGCGATTGCAAAGGAAAGGATAGCTGAGGCAGAATTTAATTTCTGGAAAAACAAGATTTCTCTGAGGATAAAAAATATATTGTTTGTCTGTACAGGCAATAGCTGTAGAAGTGTTATGGGCGAAGCCTATCTCAGGAAGAGGTTAAAGCAGGTTGAGAGGGAAGACATCAGGATCTTTTCAAGGGGGGTAAGCGCGTCGGTTTTGTCACGGTCGACTCCGGAAACAATCGCAGTTTTAAAAGAGTTGAAGATTGATATCAGCGATCATAATACGATGATCCTGATAGATAAGGATATAGAGGAAGCAGATTTGATTTTGGTTATGGAGAAATTCCACAGGGATGAGATTTTAGACAAGGTACCTTCAGCCAAGAATAAAATTTATCTTTTGGCTGAGTTTGGGCTCTGGGGCGGAAAAATTCAGGGTGAGGCGCTGGAAGTGAATGACCCCATAGGCAAATCGCTGCGAACATACAAGGATACATTTACTATAATAAAGACTTCCATCGAAAGACTGATTAAAATTTTGATATAAGCAGGAGGGGTTCCGGTGAAAATTGCTATAGGCTGCGATCATGGCGGGTTTAAACTTAAATCAGAGCTGATCAAATTTTTGAAAAGATCAAATCACACCGTAAAAGATTTCGGCTCATTTACTGATGAAAGCTGTGATTACCCAATTTTTTCTTATGAGGTTTCGAAAGCAGTAAGTTGCGGAAGATTTAAAAGAGGGGTGCTTATTTGCAAGACCGGTATTGGTATGGCAATTGCGGCAAACAAGGTTAACGGCGTAAGGGCCGCTGTTATACATGACTTAGAAAGCGCTGTGTCAAGCAGAGAGCACAATGATTGCAATGTAATAGTATTCGGCTCTCGGTTTATAAAACAAAAAAAGGCAAAGGAAATCTTGAAGGCCTGGTTTAAGGCCCGCGCCCTTAAGGGCAGGCATCGCCGCCGGGTAGGTCAAATGAAAAAAATAGAGATGGAAAAACGGTTTTCAGGAGGGAGATAGGCTTGAGTTTTTTAAAAATTGCCGACCCGCAGATTTACAAGGCGATCTTAAATGAGGCCAAAAGGGAACATCAGAAATTAGAGCTTATTGCAAGCGAGAATTTTGTAAGCGAGGCAGTGCTTGAGGCGCAGGGTTCTATAATGACGAATAAATATGCCGAAGGGTACCCTCACAAGCGATGGTATGGTGGGTGCGAATTTGTGGATGCAGCCGAGGAGATTGCGGTGGAAAGGGCAAGGAGATTATTCGGGGCGGAACACGTAAATGTGCAGCCACACTCCGGCTCCCAGGCAAATATGGCCGTTTATTTTTCGGTATTAAAACCTAAAGATGTGGTATTGGCGATGGATCTGGCCTGCGGGGGACACCTTACGCATGGCCACCCGCACAATTTCTCCGGCAGGTTTTACAATGTTGTAACTTATGGTGTGAGCAAGCGTACCGAACAGCTGGATTTTGACCAGATACGTGCATTGGCTAAAAAGCACAAGCCAAAGATAATACTGGCAGGGGCCTGCGCTTATCCTAGGATTATAGACTTTCAAAAGTTTAGGAAGATATGCGACGAAGTCAGGGCATTTTTATTTGTAGATATTGCGCATATTTCAGGCCTTATTATAGCCGGGCTCCATCCGAGCCCTGTGCCTTATGCGGAATTTGTTACCGCTACCACCCATAAGACCTTACGTGGTCCGAGGGGCGGCGTAATAATGTGCAAAAAGGAATTTGCAACAGCGATAGATGCACAAGTTTTCCCGGGAATCCAGGGTGGGCCTTTGATGCATGTTATTGCTGCAAAAGCCACGGCTTTCAAAGAAGCGCAAAGGCCGTCTTTTAAAAATTACCAGAAACAGATTGTAAAGAATGCAAAGGCCCTTGCAGGCGCCCTTTCGAAGAGAGGCTTTAGGATCGTCTCCGGAGGGACGGATAATCATCTTTTATTAGTGGATTTAACAAATAAAGGTATCACCGGCAGGGATGCGGCTTTAAATTTAGATAGGGCAGGGATGACGGTCAATAAAAATTTAATCCCTTTTGATAAAAAGTCCGCAGCCATAACAAGTGGAGTAAGAATTGGAACGCCGGCAATCACAACAAGGGGAATGAAGGAACCGCAGATGGAGACGATAGCTGAGCTCATGAGCCAGATACTAAATAACCTCAGCAAGAACAATGTTGTAAGCAATGTAAAAGAACAGGTAAAAAAACTCACTAACCAATTCCCGCTCTATAAGGATCTGATAAAGAGGATGGAGAAATGAAACGGAAACTTAATAGACCGGGATGGGATGAATATTTTTTGGAAACCGCTCAACTTGTTGCCAAAAGGGCGACATGCCTTAGGCGTAGCGTAGGGGCGGTCCTGGTCAAGGATAAAAGGATATTAGCTACGGGTTACAATGGTGCGCCGAGCGGGATAGCCCATTGTGAACAAACAGGATGCTTGAGGGGAAAACTAAAGATTTCGTCGGGAGAGCGCCATGAATTGTGCCGCGGCCTCCACGCGGAGCAAAACGTTCTTTTACAGGCGGCATTATATGGGGTAAGCACTAAGGGAAGCGTTCTTTATATCACCAATCAACCCTGTATAATTTGTGCCAAAATGATTATAAACGCAGGTATAAAGGAGATTGTGTTTAAAGGGGATTATCCTGACCGCATGGCGCGCGCCTTTCTGAAAAAGGCAAAGATAAAGCGTGTGAAGTCTGTAATGAAGATGGAATATGGGAATTAAAAGATGCAGAGACAACATGTGAATTTACAAATGCATGGGGTATTAATATAACAGGTAAATGTTGTGATGTAGGAAGTAAAGGAAATAAGAAATCAGAATGTTTAGAAAAAGGGTGTGGTTGCAC
>JABMQH010000200.1 GCA_013203355.1 Candidatus Omnitrophota bacterium
GCTCAAGATCGATGAGAAGAATTTAAAGGTTTCAATTTATACGGAAGACCAAGAGGCATACGATATTTGGGTAAAGGATATTAAGATTCCAAAAGACCGCATTATGAAATTTGGGGATGAGGAAAATTTTTGGCCATCGGAAGCAAAAGAAAAAGGCCCTAACGGCCCATGCGGACCTTGCTCAGAGATATTTTATACTGCACGCAAGGGAGAGCCGATAGAGATATGGAACATGGTCTTTACTCAGTTTAACAGAATGGAAGGAGCAGTATTAGAGGACCTTCCAAATAAAAATATAGATACCGGGATGGGGCTTGAGAGGCTGGCCTCTGTTATGCAGGGGGTTGATACAAATTTTGAGATAGATATTTTTATTCCGGTCGTTGAGGCGATTTGTAAAAGCCTGGGCTATAAAAAAGGTGGAGACCCCATCAATGATTCGAATGTAAACGCTATTGCAGATCATATAAGGGCGGCAATATTTGCGGTTTCGGACGGGGTATATCCCTCGAATGAAGAGAGGGGGTTTGTAATACGAAAACTTATCCGCAAATCTACACAGAGGGCCCTGCAGATAAAAAAGGACGCAAAGCCGTTTCTTTATAAGATCGTGCCAACAGTAGCGAGAGTGATGAAACAGCAGTATCCTGAGATAGAAAATAAGCGCGAAACTATAAGCCAGATCATAGAAGCCGAGGAGGAGAGGTTCCATAATACCATAACAAACACAGCGCCGGCCCTGAGGATAGAATTTATAAGCATTAAGGACAGTGGGAAGATTAAGGTACCCGGAGATATTGTCTTCAGATATTCTGATGAGCAAGGCGTACCTGTTGATTTTCAAAAGGAAGTTGCCGAGGAATTAGGGCTCACCCTTGATATGGATGCATTTAATAAACTCCTCCAGGAGCAGAAAAAGCGCTCAAGGGCCAAAAGCAAGATCTCTAAAGACATTTTTACGGCAGCACCGTCGGGATTAGCCAGGAAGAAAGAAAAATGGGATGAAGAATCAGAGAAGAAGATCAGGATGAATCACACAGCTACCCATCTTTTGCATAACGCCTTACGGCAGGTTGCAGGAGAGCACGCGCACCAGTCCGGATCATTGGTTTATCCGGAAAGGCTGCGGTTTGATTTTACGCATCCAAAAAAACTAACTGCGGAAGAAATAGAGAGGGTCGAACAAATTGTAAATAAAAATATCGCATCCGGTCATGATGTCGAAAGAAAAGCAATGAAGATAGAAGAGGCAAAAAGGCAAGGGGCAATTGCCCTCTTCGGTGAAAAATATGGTGCGGAAGTGGTCGTAAGAAGTATTGGGGATTTCTCGAAAGAATTATGCAGCGGTGACCATGTCGACAATACAAGTCAAATACGGATTTTTAAAATTATTCAGGAAAGTTCGATCTCAGCGGGGACACGAAGGATCGAAGCGGTGACCGGAGATGAGGTTTACAAATGGTTGTCCGATCAAACGACTAAATTAAAGACAAGCATTAATGATACCCTTAAGACGCTGGAGAAACTTGATAAAAAGAATAATCTATCTAAAAAGGTAAAAGAGAAGCTTTTGGAAACAGACGGGTGGTTTAACCAAAAGAAAAGCGCAGAACTTGCTTATAAAGATATAGAGAAATGGTTAAGTTATGAAATCGGGCTTTCGAATTTAGCTGAAGAAATAAATTTGGAAATAAAAAAGGCACAAAAACAATTATCCAAACAGCAGGATAAAGCACTCGAAGGTTTAACGGGTGCTATTATTGAAAAGGCAAAAGAGATAAATGGTATAAAGGTTATTTCTACCATTGTAAATGGCATGGATATGAATTCTTTAAGGAAATTGATCGATATTATAATTGGACAGGCGCCTGACTCCGCGGCCTTATTGGCCAGCGAGACAAGCGGTAAGGTAAATCTGGTTTTGTCCATTGGTAAGAATTTAACCAAAAAAGGCCTCAATGCGAAAGAGCTGATTCACCCCATTGCGGCCTGTGTTGGCGGTTCAGGCGGTGGCCGGGCCGATATGGCGCAGGCGGGCGGGAAGGATACGGCAAAGATAAAGGCGGCCATTGAATTGATGTATACATTAATTAAGGAGAAACGCGTATGAAAATTATAAGATCTTCCAGTAAACAGTTTTCAAAACTGCGCGAAAGAAATAGTGCCAGCAAAGAACGTATTGTTGAAAGTGTGCGCAGGATTATTGAAGACGTACGATTGCACGGTGATGATGCGCTAATAAAATACACCAAAAAATTCGATAAAGTGAAGCTTAATCCAAAGCAGTTCAGGGTTTCGGAATCGGAAACTTCCGGAGCATATCAGGATATATCGCCTGATTTCATAAATACGTTAAAGATCGTAATAGAAAACGTCACCCGGTTCTATAAAAAGCAATTTCGCAAGGATTGGAAGATGAGCGGCGGCGATGGTATTGTGTTGGGCCAGAGGCATTGCCCGCTTGATTGTGTCGGCGTATATGTACCATCAGGGACCGTGCCGTTGGTATCGAGTGTTTATATGACGGTCTTGCCTGCAAAGATCGCGGGTGTTAAAAAGGTTGTGTTATTGACGCCTCCGAACAAATACTGCAGCGTTGACCCGCATATCCTCGTGGTGGCAAATTTGCTTAAAGTCGATGAAATTTATAAGATCGGCGGCGCGCAGGCGATTGCCGCAATGGCCCTTGGCACAAAGGTGATACCGAAGGTGGATAAGATCATAGGTCCCGGCAATGATTACGTAACAGAGGCCAAGCGTCAGGTCTTCGGCTATGTGGATATTGATATGATCGCGGGACCAAGCGAGCTTGTTATAATAGCAAATCAATATTCAAATCCCGTATACGTAGCGGCGGACTTAAAAGCGCAGGGTGAACACTTTAAGGGTTTGGCCATACTGGTTACAAATTCAAAAAAATTGGCAAAGAGCGTGAAACATGAGGTTGAGAAGGGATATATAATTTTGGTAAAAAATTTGGAAGAGGCCTGTGAGGTGACAAATATCCTTGCCCCGGAGCATCTTCAGATTATGGTAAAGAGCCCGCAGAAGGTACTGAAGAAAATCAGAAATGCCGGCGCAATATTTATCGGGCCATATACGCCTACGGCGGTTGGCGATTATATTGCAGGCCCAAGCCATGTATTGCCGACAGGCGGCACGGCAAAGTTTTTCTCCGGGTTAAACCTGAATGATTTTATAAAAAATACGCACGTTATTTCATACAGCAAAAAGGCGCTGGAGCGCATGAGGGAGCCGGTAGAAAAGATTTCCGGAATCGAAGGGCTTAAAGGACATTCGGAATCAGTAAAAATAAGATTTGAGGAAAAACAAGATGAAAAAAAGAAAGATTAAGGTCAAACGCGTTACAAGGGAAACCAACATAAGCATAGAGCTGAATCTTGATGGCAAAGGGAAGGGTGATATCAAAACCGGGATCGGATTTTTGAATCACATGCTTGAATTGTTCTCAAAGCATGGGCTTTTTGATTTAAAGATTAGGGCAAAGGGCGATCTAAATGTCGATCTGCACCACACCAACGAGGACATCGGTATATGTTTAGGTACAGCCTTTAAAAAGGCCTTGGGAAAAAAGGTAGGCATCCGGCGATATGGCTATAGCTTTATCCCGATGGATGAGGCGTTGGCAAAGGCAAGGGTTGTGCTGGACATAAGCGGCAGATCCTCCTTATTCTTTCAGTCAAGGATAAAGAGATGCCCTATGGTCGAATATGGCCTACAGGATGCGAAGGGATTTTTAAAGGCCTTTACAACAAATAGCGGGATCAATATGCATGCTGATGTACTGCGGGGCGAAGATACGCACCATGCGATAGAGGCGTTGTTCAAAGCAACGGCCAGGGCATTAAAAGAAGCGGTCGCTATTGACTGCCGGACAAAAGGCGTGCCATCTACGAAGGGAAGACTGTGATTCCCGTTACAAACTATTGTCAAGTAACGGGGCGAAAGCGAGGTTTGTAACGGGATGATAGCAGTAATTGACTACGGAATGGGCAACCTTGGAAGCGTAGCAAAGGCCTTTGCGGCTATTGGCGCAAAGGCCAAGGTTACCTCCTCGCCAAAAGATTTGGCCAGTGCCCAAAAAATTGTCCTGCCCGGCGTAGGGGCGTTTAGTTATGCGATGCAGAGCTTAAAAAAACTGCGCCTTGTTCCTTCTATCATCGAAAATTGTAAGGACGGAAAACCCTACTTGGGTCTTTGCTTAGGGCTTCAGGTATTGTTCCAGGAAAGCGAAGAGGGCGGAAGGCATAAAGGCCTGGGGATATTGGAAGGGAAGGCCGTTAAGTTTAAGAGCTCAAAACTTAAAATCCCGCAGATGGGCTGGAACCAGATAAAAACAAAACGTCCGGCATGCCCGCTGTTAAAAGGTATTCCGGACGGTACATGGATGTATTTTGTGCATTCATACTATGTAGCGCCAAGAAAAAACACGATTATCGCTGCGACTACGGATTACGGGGGCAATTTTGCATCGATGATATGGAAAGATAATATCTATGCCACTCAATTTCATCCCGAAAAGTCACAACGGTTGGGAATGAAGATGCTGGAGAATTTTGTAAGGCTATAAAATATGATAGTAATCCCTGCGATTGATTTAAAAGACGGTAAGGTTGCGCGGCTGCGTAGGGGGGATTTTAAGTTTGAGACCATTTACTCTGACGACCCCATTGGAGTCGCAAAAAAATGGGAAGCAGCCGGGGCAAGGCGCATTCATCTGGTCGACTTAGACGGAGCCGTTACGGGCGAGTTTAAAAATCTTCCCTTAATTGAGAAGATCCTTAAAAGCATTAAAGTGCCGGTTGAATTAGGCGGCGGGGTGCGATCTGAAGAGGTTATAGAAAGCGCCCTTGCCAGAGGAGTATCCTATGTTATTATCGGCACCAGGCTCGTTGATAAAAAATTCGCTGAGCGGATCATTAATAAATTCGGCAGCAAGCTGATCATGGGTGTTGATGCCAAAGATGGGAAGGTTGCTGTATCCGGATGGGTTAAGACAACCGAACTCGACTACGTTGATTTTATAAAAGGCCTTCAAGACCAGGGTGCAAAGACGGTGATTTTCACGGATATCGCAAAAGACGGTATGCTGCAAGGCCCCAATATGGATGCCATAAAACGGGTTCTGGATAAGACCTCAGTAGATGTCATCGCCTCAGGCGGCGTTTCCTCGATAGATGATTTATTGATATTAAAGCGCCTTGAGCCAAAAGGGCTTGTTGGTGCCATTGTCGGAAAAGCGCTTTATGAAAAGAAGATCGATTTAAAAGAAGCCATTAGGGTTGTAGACGAAACAACGGACTTTTAACGAAAATGTTAGCTAAAAGAATAATCCCATGTTTAGACGTGAAAGGCGGCAGGGTAGTCAAAGGGGTGAATTTTGTAAACCTTAGAGACGCCGGAGATCCAGTCGAGAATGCCCTTTTGTATGATAAAGAAGGTGCCGATGAACTGGTATTTTTGGATATCACGGCCTCTAATGAAAATCGTAAGACCATAGTGGATGTAGCAAGACGGGTTGCTGAGGTGATATTCATGCCCTTTACCGTAGGCGGGGGCATAAGGACCCTCGAAGACATAAGAGACCTTCTAAATGCCGGTTGCGATAAGGTCTCAATAAATACATCCGCCGTTAAAGATCCTGAATTTATCAGAAAAACGTCAAAAAAATTCGGCAGTCAATGTATCGTTGTAGCAATAGATGCAAAACACAAGAAAAGCAGCAGGAAGCGAAATTCCGGCTGGGAGGTTTACATAAATGGTGGACGCACCCCTACGGGGGTTGATGCTATCAGGTGGGCAAAGCGCGCCGAGATGCTTGGCGCAGGGGAGATTTTGTTAACGAGCATGGATAGAGACGGCACAAAGGATGGATATGACATTGAGCTGACCCGTAAGATAAGCAAGGCCGTGAGAATTCCCGTTATTGCCTCAGGCGGGTGCGGCTCATTAGGGCACATCTCCGAGGTTTTAACAAAAGGCGCGGCAGATGCGGCATTGGCCGCTTCAATTTTTCACTACAAGGAATTCAGTATCAAGGAAGTAAAAAACTATTTGAGAAAGAAAGGAATCATAGTGCGATGTTAGATAAGATAAAATTTAATGAAAAGGGGTTGATCCCTACGATAATTCAGGATGAAAGATCCAAAAAGGTCCTTACTCTTTGCTATATGAACCAGGAGGCCCTTGATAAAACGCTGAAGGAAGGAAAGGTCTATGTATTCAGGCGCTCAAAAGGGAAGCTTATGCTTAAGGGCGAGACCTCCGGGCATACGCAGGCCGTAAAAGAGGTCTATATTGACTGCGAAGGCAATTCTATTCTGTTCGTAATCGATCAAAATGTAGCGGCTTGTCATGCCGGTTATTTTACTTGCTATTATCGCAAAGTGAATAAGCAGGGCAAATTGGAGATAACGGATAAGCAAGTCTTTAATCCGGGAGATAAATATAAATGATCTATCCAAGTCTAATGGAGTTTAAAAAATTGGCCAAAAAGGGAAATCTAATACCTGTGTACAGGGAGATCCCCGCTGATGTAGAAACACCCGTATCCAGTTTTCTACGGATTGACGATGGTAAGTACTCGTATCTACTGGAGTCGATTGAAGGCGGTGAGAAGATTGCAAGGTATTCGTTCTTAGGTTCAGACCCCTCTGTCATTTTCAGAAGTAACGGCAGGAAGATAGAGATAATAGAAAAGCCAAAGACCAAATACCGAAGGCCTAAAGTAAAAAGATTTATAACCAAAAAAGATCCCCTGCATGAAATAAAGCACCTGATGCAGGAATATACGTTCGTGCCCGTAAAGGGCCTGCCAAGGTTTTGCGGCGGATTTGTCGGATATATCGGGTATGATTTTGTACGGTTTGTGGAAGAGCTCCCCGATAGGAATCCCGACGATTTGAAGCTGCCTGGCTCGGTTTTTGTATTGACGGATACGATCTTAATATTTGATCACCTTGACCAGACCATTAAGGTAGTCTCAAATGCGCATGTTGAAAAAGGCAAAAGCATAGAGCGCGTATATAGTGAAGCGGTTAAAAAAATAGATAAACTTACAGAAAAATTGCAATCCTCACAACGGAGGATAAGGGCCCGAAGGGCAAAGAAGCCAAAAGGGAAATTAACAATAAGATCTAACATGACCCAAAAGGCATTTGAAAAAATAGTCCTGAAGGCAAAAGAATATATCCGTCACGGGGATATCATACAGGTGGTTCTTTCGCAGCGATTCGAGGCAAAGCTAAATTCAACTAAGCCGTTCAATATATATAGAGCACTTCGCTCCATCAATCCTTCTCCTTATATGTTTTATTTAAACTTCGGAGAGCTTAAACTGATCGGCTCCTCACCCGAGATAATGGTGCGCTGCGAGGAAGGAACCATAGAGGTACGGCCAATTGCCGGTACAAGATCCAGGGGGATGACCAGCGCGCAGGATAAAAGACTTGAACGCGAACTTCTGGCTGATCCGAAGGAACGGGCTGAGCATATTATGTTAGTAGACCTGGGAAGGAACGACATAGGGCGTGTTGCTAATTTTAAGACAGTTAAGACACCGGAGCTCATGGCTATTGAGAGGTACTCACATGTAATGCACATCGTAAGTGACGTTGTGGGCAAATTAGGAAGGGGGAAAGACATCTATGATGTTGTGAGGGCAACATTTCCTGCAGGGACCGTAACGGGTGCGCCAAAGGTAAGGGCTATGGAGATAATTGACGAGCTGGAAAATATAAAACGGGGCCCGTATGCAGGATGCGTGGGGTACTTCAGCTTTTCAGGAAACACGGACACCTGTATTACTATACGAACCCTGGTAGTCAAAGACAAAAAGGCCTACGTTCAGGCAGGGGCAGGTATTGTCGCAGACTCAGAGCCCAAAAAGGAATATAAAGAAACACAAAACAAAGCAAGGGCTATGATTAAAGCAATAGAAATGGCGAGGCAGGCATTATGATACTGATTATTGATAATTACGACTCATTTACCTATAATCTTGTGCAATATCTTGGTGAGTTGGGCGGGGATTTGCAGGTATATCGAAATGACAAGATTACGATTAGTGAAATAAAAAAACTCAACCCGGATCACATTGTTATTTCTCCGGGTCCTAAGTGGCCAAAGGATGCAGGGATATCGATGGAGGTCGTAAGGGCCTTTGCGGAAAAAACACCTATCCTGGGCGTTTGCTTAGGGCATCAATGCATTGGTGAGGTTTTTGGCGGGAAGGTTGTTCTTGCAGACCGATTGATGCATGGAAAAACTTCATTAATATATCATAATAAAGAAACAATTTTTGATGGGATAGAAAACCCGTTTGAGGCGACAAGGTATCATTCCCTCTTAGTTACGAAAAAAGGTTTGCCGGCTTGTCTTGAAATCACTGCCGAGACAAAGGAAAAGGAAATAATGGCCATTAAACATACTAAATTCTCTGTGTGGGGGATCCAATTTCACCCGGAGTCAATATTGACCAAAGAGGGCAAAAAGATCCTTAAGAATTTTTTAAACGCGAGGAAACAATGATAAAAGAAGCAATAGACAAGGTTGTGCGAAAAATTGATTTAACACAGGATGAAATGACTCAAGTGTTTGAGGAGATCATGACAGGCAATGCCACACCTATTCAGATAGGAGCGTTTATTGTTGCGCTCAGGATGAAGGGTGAGACGGTTGACGAAATCACCGCAGCCGCAAAGGTCATGAGGGCGAAGGCCTCTGGTATCTCTTTAGGCAATGGCGTGGATGTAGTCGATACCTGCGGGACAGGCGGCGATGTATCGCATACGTTCAATATCTCAACTGCCACGGCATTTGTATTGGCCGGTTGCGGGGTAAAGGTTGCCAAGCATGGAAACAGGTCTGTTTCAAGCAAATGCGGCAGCGCTGATGTGCTGGAAGAACTCGGGGTTAAGATTGACCTTTCTCCGGATAGGGTTAAAGCGTGCATAGAGAAGATCGGGATTGGCTTTATGTTTGCGCCTATTTTTCATAGTGCGATGAAACATGCGGTAGCACCGCGAAAAGAGATAGGCATACGTACGATTTTTAATATATTAGGCCCGCTTTCGAATCCCGCAAGCGCAACTCATCAGATACTGGGGACATTTAAGCCTGAGATTACAGAGACACTGGCCGGCGTTCTTCTGAACCTGGGTATTAAGGCTGCTATGGTGGTGCACAGCGAGGATGGGTTAGATGAAATTTCAATAAGCGCAAAGACTAAAATAACTGAATTAAAAAATAAGGCGGTAAAGAGCTATACTGTCGAGCCGAAGGATTTTGGGCTAACAATACAGGACATCTCAAAGATAAAAGGCGGGACAAAAGGTGAAAATGCGAAGATAACCTTAGGATTACTGGAAGGACAAAAAGGCCCGGCCAGAGATATTGTTCTTATGAATGCGGGTGCTGCCCTTGTAGTTTTGGGGAAGGCGAAGGATTTCAAGGATGGTGTGAAGCTGGCGGAAGAGGCCATTGATTCAAAAAAGGCCCTTAAAAAATTGGGGCTATTGAAACAGGAAAAATGATTTTATCCAACATATTAGAAGAAAAAGAAAAGGTAATTGCTCAGAAAAAGGCTAATCTCCCGCTTGAAGGCATGAAGCGTGCGGCCGAAGAAAGCACAATGCCTAAACGGGATTTTAAAAAGGCGCTCGCAAGCGAGGACCTCAGCTTGATTGCGGAGATAAAGAAAAAATCCCCGTCAAAGGGCATTATAAGAAAAGCATTTCATCCTATTGAGATTGCGACAGATTATGCCATGGCCGGCGCAAAGGCCTTATCGATTTTAACCGATGAAAAGTTTTTTGGCGGCAGCCTCTCACATATAAAAGAAATCAAAAAAGAAACCAAGCTGCCCATTTTACAAAAAGATTTTATAATTGAAGAATACCAGATTTATGAGGCAAAGGTTTCCGGGGCAGATGCGATCCTTTTAATTGCGAACATACTCTCCCTGGAACAGCTTAAGCGTTTTAGGGGTATCGCAAAAAAGTTATGTATGGATGTCTTATGTGAGGTTCACACAGAGGAAGACTTAACCAAGGTATTGGATATAAACGCGGAGATTATCGGGATAAACAACAGGAACCTGCGCGATTTTAAGGTTGATTTGGAAATAACGCCGCGGCTTATGAGAAATATTCCGCATGGAAAGATTATTGTCGCGGAGAGCGGTATAAAAACTTACAAGGACGTTATGTACCTTAAGAGCCTCGGTGTTAATGCCGTATTGATAGGAGAGGCATTTATGGCGGCTGAAGACATCGTGGCCAAAGTGAGGGAGGTTATGGGAAGCCATGCTACCGGATAAAAAAGGTCGTTTTGGAGAATTTGGCGGGAAGTTCGTGCCGGAAACCTTAATGGCAGCGCTTACAGAGTTGGAGAAAGAGTATTCTCGGGCCAAGAAGGACAAGAAATTTCGGGCGGAATTGGATTATCAACTTAAAGAATATGGAGGAAGGCCGTCTCCATTGTATTTTGCAAGGGGCCTGTCAAAGAAGTTTGGCGCAAAGATTTATTTAAAGCGCGAAGACCTCCTGCATACTGGCGCGCACAAAATAAACAATACATTAGGCCAGGCGCTTCTTGCGATGCGGATGAAAAAACTGCGCATAATCGCAGAGACCGGCGCAGGCCAACATGGCGTTGCCACAGCCACGGTCGGGGCGCTGTTTGGGCTTAAATGTGAAATATTCATGGGCACAGAAGATATAAAGCGGCAGGCAATAAATGTGTTCAAGATGAAGCTGCTTGGCGCAACGGTCACTCCGGTTGAGAGCGGCTCAAAGACACTTAAGGATGCGATGAATGAGGCAATAAGGGACTGGGTAACGAACGTCCACGATACGCATTATATCATCGGCTCGGTTGCAGGACCTCATCCGTATCCCATGATGGTAAGGGATTTTCAGTCAATCATCGGCAAAGAGGCCAGGGCCGAGATCTTAAAAAAGGAAAAGAAGCTGCCGGATTATATTGTGGCATGTGTAGGTGGTGGAAGCAACGCGATGGGCATATTCCACTCATTTCTAAAAGATAAGACAAAACTTATCGGAGTTGAGGCGGCAGGACTCGGTTTAAAAACAGGTCATCATGCCGCAACTCTTGTAAAAGGCTCGGTTGGGGTGCTGCACGGCGCAAAGGAATACCTCTTACAGGATAAGGACGGCCAGATAAATGTCGCGCATTCGATCTCAGCGGGGCTTGATTATCCGGGCGTAGGGCCGGAGCACTCGTATCTTAAAGAAACGAAACGCGCTAAATACGTGGCAGTGACCGATAAACAGGCGCTTGAGGGCTTTAAGCTGTTATGCGAGGTGGAAGGCATAATCCCCGCCCTTGAGCCATCCCACGCGATATATCACACGACTCAGCTTGCAAAACGCGCGGGGAAGAACAAGATCATAATTGTCTGCCTCTCAGGTAGAGGGGATAAGGACATAGATATTGTAAAAGAGCTATTCTAACCTGGTTAGATCTGTCAGGTTACGGATAAGGAGAAGACGATGGGAATATTTTGCACGAGAACGGAAATGGACGATAAGATTATAATTGTTCTTAAGTATCCTCAGGTATTGGTGTTTGCATCGGCTATATGCGTGATTACATTTTTTGTTAACAAGGGAGCTGGTTTATTCGCTGATCTTTCCATAGTTGCATTTTTGGTCTTGGCAGCGGTCTATACTATGGTTTACTTCAAGGGGATTTGGGAAGCTATCGTTTCTGAAAAGGCCAAAGGCCTCAGGGTGCGCCAGGAGGGGAGCTGGCTTACTTTCTCAAATCAGGTTCAATATATAATTTATAAGTGAAACTGTTCCGGGTACAAAGGTGTAAATAATGGAGAATAATAGTACGGGAAGCTTACCACGTAAGAGATCTAGAGGAGTTACCATATTTGCGTGGTTTATACTCATTAATTCCGTTGCGTCTTTATTAGCGTTTAAGACATCAGCAGAAATAAATCCGCCTATTTCAAACGTTCTCTTTATACCTATTCTGCTTGCTTCCATCACTGCTGCTATTTATATACTGAAATTAAGGGAATGGGCTCGGGTGATGATAATAGTACTATCAATTGTCGTAGTAGTAGAAACATTGGCCACCATCCCATATTGTATAAATAGGTACATGGAATTGATCGCCAGAGATTTTGATACAAACTACGATAGCGGTATTAAAACAGCGCTGCAGCAATTTGGACAAAAAGCACTTAAATCAGGTATAACAAAGGAACAACTTTTGCAGCAAATGGAAGAAAAAAGGAGTATTATTAAAGGCATTACACTTAAAGGCACCAATATGATGATGAGGATAATCATTGTGATATACCTAGGGTTCAGAGGCGGAGCAATCTACTTCTTCACCCGCCCCAAAGTAAAAGAACAGTTTAAGTAAGGAGATGCCAATGGAAAAAAATGATTTGGTAAACTCGCCGCGCAAAAGGTCGGTCGGGGTAACAGTATTCGCACTGACGGGGATGCTTTTTCAGATACTCAGCTGGGTGGTTAAGGACGCTCCTGTACGATATAGTGTTATAACGATCGCTCTCTTGTTCTGGGCGGTTTTGTATTATTTTTTACTCCGCCTGAAAAACTGGAGCAGGATAGTGCTTTTGGTAAGCAGCATACTACACATAACCCTGCACCTCATAACAGTTAGTATGATAGTTATCTATAGGGCTGAATTTCCGGATTTGCCCGCTTCCTCATGGATTTTCTTTTATCTAAGCTTTATTTATCCTTGCGCGTTTATTTATTATTTCACACGCCGCAAGGTAAAGGCACTCTTTAAAGAGGAGAAGAAATAATGGATATAAAAAAATCGGCAGTAACGATTTTATTAGGCGCTACATTTTTAGCACTAAGTCTTTTGACTGCGGCGGCTATGATGTTGATGTCCGGATTTCAATGGGGCGTGGCACTAATTGCCTTCGTTTGGCTTCTGTCCGGAGTAGGGCTGATATTTTTGCAAAATTGGGCGCGTCTTTTAGCTTTATTGCAGACTGCGTGCATCTTTTTAACTCAAATATATTTTTTATATAGGGTTCGTATTTTTAATTTTTTTCATATTGCATTTGCATGCTTCTTCATAGCGACATTTATTTACCTTATCAACCCTAAAGTAAAAGAGCAATTTAAGAGAAAGTAACATGAGATATCGATTAATAATTTTGTTATGCATAGCTATTTTTGGCATTTCTTGCTTTTTCCAGGATGTGGCCTTAGCAAAGCTTGTGGAACTTCCCCCTTATGATGTTGGAGTGCCGAGTTTATTGGTAGACATTCCAAGTGGGTGGACAGAGCCCGTAAGGATAAAAAGGTCCGATTTTGACATTTATTATATTTCCAACATAGCAAATACGGCCGGAATCGGTATTTACATAGGCTTTCATCCCGTTCGTTTTCGGGACCGGATGAATGATCTAAAGGTAAAAAAGGAATTCGGTAATATAGACGGCAACCCGATTTTATGGTTTGTATGGCAGCAAAAATACTTAAGGCATAAACATTATCGTGAAACGCTGCTGGGTGGGCTAGCTCCGGAAAAACCGAATTTATTGATCCATATCTTTCTTAGGGCCGATAGTGAATTTCATATGAAAAAGGCCCTTGAGATTGCAGAGACCTTGCATGTTAGGACAGAAAGGCGTTGAGATGAACAGAATCGATAAAAAATTTAAGGAATTAACGAAGAATAAGAAAAAAGCATTTGTGGCATACATTACGGCAGGGGATCCAAATCTTGCTATAACGAATGATCTCGTGCTTGCCCTTGATAATTCAGGGGTGGATATAATTGAGCTTGGGATACCATTCTCCGATCCGCTGGCAGATGGACCAACGATTCAGGAGGCCTCGCAAAGGGCACTCAAAAATAAGGTCAATCTAAAGCGGGTGTTTAACATGGTTAAAAAGTTAAGGCACAAAACCGAAATCCCAATTGCCTTTATGACCTATTATAACCCTGTCCTGCAATATGGGCTGCAAAGATTTGTCAAAGGCTGCAAGGAAAGCGGTGTTGACGGCGTGATAGTTCCTGACCTGCCGGATGAGGAATCAAAAGACCTGGTGGCCTTTGCAAAAAGGGTAAAGGTCGCAACTATATTTTTAGCTGCGCCTACTTCTACACGCGAGAGAATACGA
>JABMQH010000201.1 GCA_013203355.1 Candidatus Omnitrophota bacterium
CTCATTATAAAGATCGCTATGGATCTTAAAAATAACGACTACGATCCGGAATATGCAGCCCTTGTAGGATTAGTGCATGATTTAGGAAAAAGCAGAATACCGAAACAGGTACTCGCAAAGGAGACAGCTCTTACCCGCTTTGAATACGATCTTATGAAATCACATCCTTTATTAGGATATCTTCTTCTGTGTTATTATCTTGGGGTCTCTTTTGACGAAATTCCTCATGCAGCAAGGGACCATCATGAAAAAGTAGACGGCAGCGGATACCCTCGTGCTATTAAAAAGATAGGAAAGTATACCCGGCTTATTGCGCCTGTGGATATTTTTGATGCATTAATCTCTGAAAGGCCTTACAGGGCATCACCTTTCACTATCCGTCAGGCCTTGGATTACCTAATTGATGAGTCGAACGCCGATAAGATCGATAAGGAGGCCGTATACCATTTAATAAGCTATGTAAGAAAAGAACACCCTCACCCTACAGAGCTTAAGCCATACGCGAAAAACTCTCAGCCTTTCAGCACAGACAATACCTATGGAAAAATAGCTGATCACTAGACCCGCTCATAAGGTTCGAAGAACTTTTTGTACTCATCAAGCGCATACCTGTCTGTCATCCCAGCGATATAATCACATATAACCCGGTAGGTATCTTCCCTATTCAGGCGGGATTGTGTTGCCGGCGGGAGTTGCCCTGGCTTCTCGAGATATACTGCGAAAAGCTCGTTTATAAATCTGGATGCCTTATTAGACATCCTGACAACCCTGTAGTGCTGATATAGATTTTTTAGCAAAAACTCTCTAATCGGCTTTCTTAATTCACACATCTCTTTGCTGAAACAGACAACTTTATGGGGCATCCTCCTTACATCTTTCACTGAATCTATCTTGAACTTCCTAATGTTCTTCTCCGTTTCAGAAACTAAATTGGTTACCTGTTTATTAATCAAAGATTTTACAATTTGATAATTGGCGATCTCTGCGGTTATGTGTGGAAAATGCTTTTTTATCTCCTGGCTCGTTTGTTTCCATAGCCCGATTTTTGAAAGATTTTTTTCTTTAATCAATTCACTTTTTATACCATCCTCCAAATCATGATTGTCGTATGCAATCTCATCGGCTATATCTACAACCTGCGCCTCTAATGTAGGCGGGGTCTTTGTCTCAAACGGTACAAATGGCCTCGGCCGGTCAAAAGCGGTTGCATGTTTTATAACTCCTTCTCTTACCTCCCAGGACAAATTTAATCCAGGGAAGGTGGGGTAACGCTGTTCTAATAAATCCACGATCCTAAGCCCCTGACAATTATGGTCAAAGCCACCGTGATCTTTCATAAGTTCTCCCAGTGCATCTTCACCGGAATGCCCAAATGGTGTATGTCCCAAGTCATGAGCAAGAGCTATCGCTTCTGTCAGGTCTTCGTTAAGCCTAAGTGCCCTTGCGATCGTCTTAGCGATCTGAACTACCTCCAGGGTATGCGTTAGGCGCGTCCGATAATGATCCCCCTCATGGTTTACAAATACTTGTGTTTTATACTCAAGGCGCCTAAAAGCGGAAGAATATATAACCCTATCTTTGTCCCTTTGGTAGGCAGAACGGTATTCATGTTCGGGCTCACGATATTCTCTCCCCTTGGATCCTTCGCTTTTCTGTGCATAGGAAGCCATGAATTCTGTCTCTTTTTTTTCGATATCGCGCCTCTTTAACATATCTTTATATCCTTATAACCATTGGCGTAATCTTTTTGCCTTCGATCTCGAAAATCCCGTATGAATTATATGGCGCAAAAACCTTATCTGTGGGACTGCCGGGATTAAAAAACAAAACCCCATCCTTTATTTCGCTTAAGGGGTGATGAGAGTGACCAAATATTATCGCGTCTACTCCCCTGAACTCTCTACTTACCATTTCCGGTAAGTCTAGCGGCGGACCCCATCCGTGTATAAGTCCTAAAGATACGGGACCAATTTTTATAATATCTTTCTTGGGCAATTTTAGATATGCCTTATCGCTATCCATGTTTCCGCATACTGCCCGTACGGGTGCAAACTTGGACAGCCTATCCAAAACATCCAACTCCACCAAGTCTCCTGCATGCAAAATCATATCAACATCTTTTATCCCTTCATAGACCTTCTCCGGGAGATCATCCGCGTTAATAGGTATATGTGTGTCTGATAAAACCGCTATCCTCATTTCTCTGTAAAACCACCTTTCCTTATTAGTGTAAAAACTTAAATTTACTGTAAAGTGACAATATTAGGTTTAAATCCTCTTGTGCCCAGATCCAAACTTTATTTTCTTTGGCAATAAGCATCGCGTTTGTATCTATGCCTGAAAAAGCAATAAGTATCTTCTTCTGCGGTACCGGCTTAAAGTTTTTGAACTTCTCTATAAAGTGGGCCATCTGTGTTTCATCAATGCATTGGCGGCTATATTGTAAAATCCAACTTTTTTGGGGGGTATAACTAGCTCGAATAAAAAACTCACCACTCCCCTCCGCTAATTCTTCGGTCTTTACGCTAGTAAAACTCGGGAATTTTATACTCTTCTC
>JABMQH010000202.1 GCA_013203355.1 Candidatus Omnitrophota bacterium
GTCAAACAACGGGCGAAAAAAAATGGTTTGAAAAATGAAGTTTATCATCGTCCGTATATAGAAAAAGAATAAAAAAAAGAAGGTTAGGTCTTGAAATGACACATTTTCCATCAATATTTGTTTGTTGTTAAAAAAATGTGTCATTTCAAGACCCCAAAGCTCTTTCTAACAGCTACTATGCACTGTGGTGGAGGATAAAATATGAAAATAAATTCTTTTGATTGGGGTGAAACACCCCAACTATCTTTCATTCAGGTTCTTATAGCTTTCATTATTCCCAGTACAGTGGGATTTTTAGGATTCAGGGTCATATTGCCAACACTTGCAAGTAAGGGAGTACCCGCCCTTTTAGCTTATTTATGGGTCGGCATATCTGGTTTATTTATATTTGTCTTGGGAGCCATTTTCCTCCTTCAAGGTGAAGCAAAGATGTTAAATATTTCCTTGTGGACGCGTATGTGTATGAAAAATATTTCCTTGAAAAAGTGGATTTTTTTTATATTTTTTGGGATTGCTTCCTTGGTACTGGTTATCGCCTCTCAAAAAGTAACTCTTGCTTTCATTAATGGCCTCAATCTGCAAATCCCTGATTATTTGCCTTTTTTTCTAAACCCACAAATCAATCCCGAAATTACCGACCCAGCAATTCTTTCACCCGGTTTACAAATCCAGGGTAGTTACTTTATCATTCCCCTTATGGCAATATTCCTGTTGTTGAACATACTGACCGAAGAACTGTATTTCCGAGCTTGGATGCAGCCTAAACTAACCAGGTACGGCAACCTGGGATGGATAATGAATGGACTTTTCTTTGCTTTGTATCACTCGTTTCAACTATGGCTTTTCCCGACTTTGCTTGTTGGAGGTCTTGCATTTGCTTTTATTTTTTATAGAAGCAGGAGCGTCTGGACTGTATTTGTGTTACATTTAATTGGTAATTTCCTTCTTTCGATACTTGGTGTCGTCATAATGGTTATTGGATAAATTAAGACTTATTTAAAAAGCAAACGTCCCCCTGTTTTTTATTAAAAGAGATAACAAACTATATCGGTGTGCATTATACTACAGTGAGCAGAGTGATTAAAAGAATCGAGGGGATTGGTATTGTGAAAAGATTGATATTTATAACCGGACTTCCGGCAAAATATGGCATATATCGGTTAAGAAATGGATAACCGATGAAAATACACCAAAAACATTTTTTCCTGAATAATTAGTGCGACAGAACACTGTCTCTGCAGCATATGTTTTAAAAATATATTATTCAAAAATTAGCAAATTAGTATAATAAAAAATAGGAGGTATCATATTATTTTAAGAATAAATATAAAAAATATGAGAACAAGAGTGATAGTAGGACTAATAATGCTTGTGTTCGGAGTTGTTTTAATGAGAGGAGGTGCGCAGGAATCAGAAGAAAAATCTATTACTGAAGTAACAACTACAGCCACTTCCATAAAAGTAGAACTTACCGCGAGAGAAGCCTTCCGTATTGCTGAGACAGTGGCAAGAGATTGGGCATCAGATGCAGTCCTTGTTGATTTATCCAATTTTCGGGGATCTTCATTGCCGGACGGACGAGCAGTGAGATGGAAATTGGCATTCAATTCGGTCAGCATGGAAAAAGAGTTGGAAATACACGTAAGCAGAGGTAAAATACTTCAAAAAAGGGAAGAGAAATATAAGGAACGGGATGTCATTGGTGGAGAATGGATTGATACACCGCAGGCCATGGATATTGCTTTTAAGTACTTCGAGGAGAGACCTATAAAAAACTATTGGCTGGGGATAGGAAACAATAAAGGGACTATCATTTGGTATGTCAAGTGCGACTACGATGAAGGCGTACCGACCTGGGTTGATATAAATGCATTAACCGGAAAGCTTATTAAAACCCGGGAGGGTTATTAAAACTTTTAAAGCCTAAACCGTATCTTAAAAGAAGGTAAAAGGTCTTGAAATATAACAAAGCCTAGGTTATGTGACAGTGGACGCTGTATAGTTTAATAATTCGTTAACTTTTAGGAAAGAGGATAGTGGGGTCTATAATTAAAAAA
>JABMQH010000203.1 GCA_013203355.1 Candidatus Omnitrophota bacterium
CACCCCTTTTAATTCAAGCGCCTGGCCGCCATATTTGTCATACTTTGACCAGTCCGCGGTCAATAGTCTATAATTGCCTTCGCCGCGTTTTGCCATTTCATAGATTTTTGTACCCGGATAAGGGATCATGACCCCTATCCCTATTACCTTTGTGTTGAGTTTTACCGCAAGATTTATAGTAGCCTTGATTGTCTCTATCGTCTCATTGGGATGACCTAATATATAAGCGGCATCGATGGAAACGCCCGCTTTTTTTATGATCTTTACCGCCCTTTCGATCCCTTCAACGCTTATATTTTTATTCACAGCCTTAAGGATTTCATCGCTACCGGACTCTATACCTAAGTGCAACATGAAACAACCCGTTTCTTTTGCCTTTTCGACAACATTTTCATCTACTAAATTAACGCGGGTAGTTGCCCTCCACCTTATGTGTCTTGCCAGATTCCGTCTCTTCATCAGCTCAAGGGTTTCATGGGTAAGTTTATCATTAAATAAAAATATCTCATCAAAGAAATATATCGTGTGAACACCATATTGGCTTATTGCATACTCTATCTCATTTACTATGCTTTCAGCGGAACGCCGTCTTACTTGCCTGCCTAAAACCTGCATGCAGAAGGCGCAATTATACGGGCAGCCCCTGCTTGTCATCATCACATAGTAATCGTTTTTACCGGCAACGGCCTTTTTGTCCTTGTAGTATTGTTTGAATGCTGGGTAAGGAAGGTCATCAAGTTCCGACGAGCTTAACCTATCGCGGGGAGGATTGACCCGTATCTCCTGAGAATCTCTATATACCAATCCATTTATCTGGGATAGTTTGTCTGATGTGCCATTTTGTAAACACCGCACCAAATCAAGTATGGTTTTTTCACCCTCACCATATATGCCATATGTAAAACTCGGAAATTCCTTAAGGGTCTCTTTAGGGAGGGCTGTCAAATGGCAACCGCCGACAACCGTGGGCACATTGGATAGAGAAGCCCTGAGCTTCGTAGCAACATTATGCGTCTTAGAAATCTCGTGGGTCATCGAAGACAATCCGATAATATCAGGATTGTACTTTACTACGGCATCAAGCAGCTGATCATCTGTCCATGAATTATAGTTGGCATCAAATATTTTGCAGTCAATACCTTGTGATTCCAGATAGGAGGATATATACGCTATTCCTAACGAAGGCACGTGGGTATACCAGTATGGATTAACCTCGGGGGGTCTTATCAGTGCAACTTTAGGGATGTTTGCAGTTTTGTTATTTTCCATACTCTGCAATAATTTTACCAAAATCTATCTTCTGAATCCGGTTTCCCTCTTCCTCAACAACATAAATATGCCTATGCGTATCGCTAATAAGATTCATGGCATATAAAAACTCGCCCGGTTTCTCTCCGTGCGATCCAAAAACGGCAAGGTGCTGTCCGGATACATTAAAAAGATGTAACTTGCTATCTTTATAATTTGGCACCAATAAAAGTTCCTGGGTCAAAAAACGCACAGCAAGTGGATCGAACTCCTTATCAATATCCTGCCAGGCACCTATATATTCGCCATTAAGTCTAAAAACCTGTATAGTCTTGGCTTGTCCTCTGTCTGCAACGTAAACATTCCTTTTACCGTCTGTTATGACACAATGTGGGGAAAATTTCCCTTTCTGAGTAATCGTGTTAAGATCAAAAGAATGGATATAGTCACCTCTACTATTAACTTTGATAACCGCATGTGAACCGTAATCCGCTATTAAGATATTGTTATCATCATCAACATCGAGAGAAACGGGTAAATGAATCCTTTTTTGCGCAAGGAGGGCCTTATCCCATCCCTTTACTTCTTTCCCGGAAGAATCAAATTTATAAACTCTTCCATTTTTGAATGTAGCCACATACATAAACCCTTCATTGTCTATGGTAAGACCATGGGGTGATGGAATACCTTCTATGCGAGACAATTCATGAAAATCTTTATCAAGCACCACTATGTTATTGTGTCTGAAATTAGGGATATATATCCTATCATTTGCATCAATGCCGATATCATATACAGAATTGTTATTATCCTTTGCTAAAGTGCCTGTGTTAATATATTTTATCATTGGATTATTGTTAATAAGTCCCTCCGGCTCTGCTCTGCACACTCCTCCGGAAAGGACTAAATTAAAAAATACCGCTATGAATATCTGGTAGACTAAAAACACGAGAATCTCTCTTCATGTTATAGAGTTAAAGTAGGCCTTTTAGCCCTTTTAAATTTTAGAATAATGCATAAATAAAAGGCGCTACTGCCGAACTTTCCGTAAATATAATCAAAAGGCCCAATAGAAGCAAGATGACAACTATGGGTAGAAGCCAATATCTTTTCCGATATTTCAAGAATTGCCAAAATTCAATAATTATCTGGATTTTCCCCATTTTGATTTCCCTTAAGTTTTTAAAACTGCTTTTCGTATTGCTCTAGGTTAATTGCGCGGCGCTCTCTTTTACTCCAATATGAGTTTTTAGCTTTTTGTATCTTTAAATTTACTAAATCCTTTCCTATAAGCCTCAGGAACAACCCGGTCGGCGTAACTACTATATAAAAAAATACCCCTAATAAAACTCTTATATTAAACCAACTAATTAACCACGCTATTTTCATCCATATATGATAGATAGGCCTTAAGATCGACGGGGAAAATAGCCCCAAGATTACAAATCCGGCGCCCGATAGCGCCAATAATAGAAAACCCGGTTTGGAAAATTTAAAAAAGAAACGCAATCCCAAAAAGAAAAGTATGGCTCCTAATATCAACCCGAAAATGCGTAAATTCTTTTTATCTGAGTCGCTCATAAATCAATCTAATTCAAATTTCTTTTTCCAATTATCACCGTTCCCTGATATTTTTTGGTTTTGCTTATCCAGCAAGAAATTGCCCAGAACCAAATAATCCATGTTTGTGCGCATAAAACACTTGTATGCCTCCTCCAGCTTGCAAACTATCGGTTCTCCTCTTACGTTAAAGGACGTATTGATTATAGCAGGGCATCCTGTCTTTTCATAAAATCTTTTTATCAAGCTATAATAAAGCGGGTTTTCTTCTTCTTTGATGGTCTGAACCCTTGCAGAATAATCCACATGTGTAACGGCTGGGATCTCGGAACGGGCTACGTTTAATTTATCCATGCCGAATAGACCTTGTTGTTCATCATTCATGTTTATCCGTTTTTCTTTCTTTACAGGGCTTACCAAAAGCATATATGGGCTTTCCTGTTTTAGTTCAAAGTATTCGGATGCCTTCTCCTGCAAGATAGTCGGAGCGAAAGGCCTGAAGGACTCTCTGAATTTTGTTTTAAGATTTAAATCCTTCTGCATTGTTTTGGAACGCGCATCCCCTATTATGCTTCTTGCACCCAACGCCCTTGGCCCAAACTCCATTCTTCCCTCAAACCACCCAATAACCTTCTCTTGGCCAATTAAACTAGAGACCGTGTCCAAAAGCATCTCTTCGTCCATTTTTGTATAAACAATGGAATTCTTTTTTAAAAAGGTTTCTATTTCACCATTGCTAAAGCTAGGTCCTAAAAGTGAGGACTTTTGAAAATCCTTGATTCCATCTGCCTTTCTTTCATTCCCTAAATATTGATGCCATATAAATAAGGCTACGCCAAGCGCACACCCTGCATCACCTGCGGCAGGCTGTATCCATATCTTCTCAAATGGCCCCTCTTTAAGAATTCGTCCATTCCCAACGCAATTTAAGGCAACCCCACCTGCCAGGCAGAGGTTTTTCTTCCCTGTTTTTTTGTGAACATGTCTGGCCATCTTAAGCATTATCTCTTCGGTAACAACCTGTATTGATTTTGCTAAATCCATCTGTTTTTTAGTTAATCTCGTCTCGCGCCTTCTTGGAAGACCGCCAAAGAGCTTATGAAACCTCCAGTTCGTCATAGTTTGGCCGACTGTATAATTAAAGTATTTCATGTTTAGTTTAAATGACCCGTCTTCCTTTAGGTCTATTAGTTTATTTAAAATAACATCTACGTATTTTGCCTCGCCATACGGCGCAAGTCCCATAACCTTATATTCTGAGGAATTAACCTTAAATCCCATATAATACGTAAATGCGGAATATAGGAGCCCGAGTGAATGCGGAAATTTTTGCTCTGCCCATAGTTCGATCGTATTCCCGTCACCAACGCCAAAGCTTGAAGTTGTCCATTCCCCTACGGCATCCATAGTCAATATGGCAGCATCCTGAAACGGCGACGGGAAAAATGAAGACGCGGCGTGCGACTCGTGGTGCTCGGGAAAGATGATCTTGCCTTTAAAGTTCAACTCTTTCCTTATAAAATCTGACATCCAGATCCTTTGCTTGATCCACATAGGCATTGCCTTAATAAAAGACCTGACGCCCCACGGGCTGTATGCCAGATATGTAAAGAGTATCCGTTCAAACTTCAAAAATGGCTTCTCGTAAAAGCCTGCGTAGTCAATATCATTTACAGTAATTCCACCTTCTCTTAAACAGTAATTGATTGCATTTTTAGGAAAGTTGCGATCGTGTTTTTTTCTGGTAAATCGTTCTTCTTGGGCGGCGGCTATGATCTTACCGTCTTGAACAAGGCAGGCGGCTGAGTCATGATAAAAGCAGGATATACCTATAATATTCATCTAGCTTTACTAGATTTCTTAAACCAATTCACTGTTTTACAAAGCCCATCCTCAAATTTGACCTTCGGGGAAAGACTTAAAAAATCCTTTAATCGTGTAATATCCGCCTGTGTCTTGCGCGCGTCTCCTTTTCTTGACGGACCAAAAATCGGTTCGATGTCTCTGCCCAAAAATTGGTTAATCATTTTAATAATACCTATGACAGAGTAACTTTCCCCGCAACCTACATTTACAACAGCGCCTGAAATATCTTTCATAATAGCCGCATTCAGGTTGGCCTCTACAACATTACTCACATATGTAAAATCTCTGGATTGCTCACCATTACCATCTATAGTGGGCTTCTCATCCTTTACCATTTTAGCTATAAAGGCAGGTATAACAGCGGAATATTTAGATTCGGGGTTCTGCCGTGGCCCAAAAACATTAAAATACCTTAATGAGACCGTCTCTAGCCCAAAGGTACCGCTGAAAACCTTACAATAGTACTCTCCGGAAAGCTTTGAGACCCCATATGGAGAAAGGGGTTCTGGGAAAAAATTCTCACATTGCGGGAAGGTCTCCGTATTACCATATACGGAACTGCTCGAGGCATAAACCACTCTTTTTACTTTGGATTTGTGCGCTGCCATAAGCACATTTAAAGTACCGGAGATGTTTATATCATTGCACAACGTAGGATCTTCCACTGATTTCGGGACGGATCTAAATGCTGCCTGGTGAAGTACATAATCTACGCCCCTGGTAATCTTTTCCATTAAACTCAAATCCCTGATATCCCCTTCTATCAACTCTATCTTATTTAAAAACGGCTCCAGGTTTTCACGCCTGCCGGTAATAAAATTGTCGATTACCTTAACGCGTTCACCTCTTTTTACCAATTCTTCCACGATATTAGAGCCGATAAACCCCGCTCCACCTGTAACCAAATATGTTTTCATTATAACCTCACTAGTTTTTTCGCATTTATATTTCTATATACATTCCTTGTATCAAATACTACCTTGGAATTCCTTAAAACCTCATCGTAGTCTATGCAGGAGTGGTCTGTAATAATGGCAACGCAATGTTTGTTCTTGAATGCCTTCGGATCCCATTCCGCAGATTTGAACCGTTTACCGTCAATCTTAACTTGAGCGACATATGGGTCAAAATAAGAAACGTCTACGCCTTCGCGGGCAAGAAGTCTCATGACTTCAATAGCAGGCGATTCCCTTATGTCGTTTACATCCCTCTTATATGCGATCCCTATAATTAAAACCTTTGAATTGCGGAGCGATTTTTTGAAATTATTTAAAATTTCCGCAATCCTTTTAATAACATACTCGGGCATATAGGAATTTACCATACCGGCTAGTTCTATGAACCTTGCCTCAAAACCATGAACCCGCGCTTTCCAGGAAAGATATAAAGGGTCGATCGGTATGCAGTGGCCGCCTAGTCCAGGACCTGGGTAAAAGGACATGAAGCCAAATGGTTTTGTCTTTGCGGCCTCAATTACTTCCCAGACGTTAATATTGAGTTTATTGCACATAAGGGCTATCTCATTCACCAACCCGATATTTACACTCCTGAACGTGTTTTCAAGCAGTTTTACCATCTCAGCGGCCTTACTCGAGGAGACCTCCGTAACCTCCTTTATAGTCTGCTGATAAAACAGTCTTGCCAATTGGGTGGATTTTTTCGTAACGCCACCGACGATCTTCGGAATATCTCTGGTTTTAAATCTTATATTTCCGGGATCCACTCTTTCCGGGGAAAAGGCAAGAAAGAAATCTTTGTCCAGCTTCAAGCTATTTCTCGATAATATTGGTAATACCACTTCATCCGTAGTCCCTGGGTAAGTCGTGCTTTCAAGAATTATCAGTTGTCCACTTTTTTTATACCGCGCAATACTTTCAGTTGCATCAACAATATACGAGATGTCAGGCTCTTTTGTTTTTCTTAACGGCGTTGGGACACAAATTATTACTATATCCAGCTTCCTTATGATCTTGTAATCCGTTGTAGCGCAAAAAAGGCGCGCCTTGCAAATTGCACCTATATCCTCACTTGTTACGTCTAGGATGTAGCTTCGCCCCTTGTTTATGGCCTCTACTCTGGAGGCGTCAACATCTATTCCGAAGACTTCAAATCCTTTTTTAGCAAATTCAACCGCCAGAGGCAGCCCTACATAGCCAAGGCCAATAACTCCAATCTTTGCCTTTTTCTGAAGAATTTTCCTTTTTAATATTTTCTCCATTTCAGTTTAGTCCTTTTGTATTGGTCAATCGCGTGTTGGGCAGGTTTCTACCGCTATTTTGCTTTTAGTTTTTCCCACCAAGTTTTGTTCTTTGTATACCATGCTACGGTTTTTCTTAATGCGCTTTCGAAATTGCCGCTAGGATGCCATCCCAGACCTTTTAACTTATCGCAATTAAGTGCGTATCTTTTATCGTGTCCGGGTCTATCCTTTACGAATTTTATCAGGGACTCAGGCTTACCCATTATGTTCAAGATACGACGGGTAAGCTTTATGTTTGGCAGTTCTACGCCCCCGCCTATGTTATAGATCTCTCCTGTCTGGCCCTTGCGTAACACTGTATTTATACCCGTGCAATTATCCTCAACATACAACCAGTCCCGCACATTCAAACCATCTGCGTAAACAGGCAACTTCTTATCTTCCAATGCGTTAGTTATAAAAAGCGGGATTATCTTCTCGGGGTATTGATAAGGGCCGAAATTATTAGAACTTCTCGTAATTATCGTCGGAGTCTTATAAGTTACAAAATATGCTCTGCATAACAAATCTGCGCTCGCCTTGCTTGATGCATAAGGGCTATTCGGTTTCAACGGATCGGTTTCTTTAAACTCACCCTTTATTATGCTTCCATAAGTTTCGTCTGTTGAAATTTGGACAAACCTTTTTATCCTATTTTTCCTTACGGCTTCCAATAAAACGTAAGTGCCGTACACATTGGTTTTAATAAAATCTGATGGGTCCTCTATAGATCTATCAACGTGCGTCTCTGCGGCAAAATTAAGTATCGCATCACAGCCTTTTGATAATTTGGAAACCTTTTTTTCGTCGCGAATATCCCCTTTTACAAATTTATAATTTTTGTTTTTCTCAATATCTTTCAAATTCTCCTTGTTTCCTGCATAAGTTAGTTTATCCAGATTTATTATCTTGCATGCCGGATACTTCTTTATCATATAGCGTATAAAGTTTGACCCGATAAAACCGCATCCACCCGTAATTAATATCTTCACTTTCCTATGCTCCTTTTAATTGTATCAACGATAAATCCCTGTTGTTTTTCAGTAAGCTCTGGGTATATTGGGATTGCTAATGTTTCCTCAGAAGCCTTTTCTGCCTCCGGAAAATCTCCTTTTCTGTATCCTAAGTATTTAAAGCAATCCTGAAGGTGCAGTGGAATAGGGTAGTATGTCCTTGCGTCAACACCCTCTTCATATAACAACTTCTTGACATTATCTTTCTGCTCCTTATCTTTAAAGCGGATGACATATAGATGATAAATATGAGTTTTGTCCTTAGAGACAAAAGGTGTAACTATGTCCAGTCCTTTTAATTTTTCATCATAAAATTTGGCAATGGCGCGTCTCTTGCTATTCCATTTATCTATATACTGCAATTTAACCCTTAAGATTGCGGCTTGGATCGCATCCATCCGGCTGTTGTGACCAATAACTATATGGTGATATTTCACCTTGTTCCCCTGGTTGCGATAAACTCTTAACAGATCGGCTAAGCTCTCCTCTGTGGTTACAACCATACCTGCGTCGCCATACGCACCTAAATTCTTCCCGGGGTAAAAACTAAAGCAGCCGGCATCTCCGAACGAACCCGCCTTTTTGCCTTTATACTCCGCGCCAAATGCCTGCGCGGCATCTTCGATTACTTTCAGATTGCACTCTTTTGCAATAGCCAAAATCTCGTCCATATCCGCTATCTCTCCATAGAGGTCAACCGGAATCACAGCCTTGATTTCCAGACCCTGCTTCCCATCCTTAACTAATTTCTTCAATCCTTCTGGTGAAATATTATATGTCTTCGGGTCGATATCGCAAAATACGGGCCTTGCCCCGCATCTCGCAATTGCCCCCGCCGTTGCATAATACGTAAAGGTTGATGTTATTACGGCATCCCCCTGCTTTATCCCGTATGCCTTCAACGTCAACAATATCGCATCGGTGCCATTGCCAACTGCAACCGCATACTTACTCCCTGTGTATGCCTCTACCTCCTGCTCAAGCTTCTTTGTTTCGGCGCCTAATATGAATTGGCAGCTATCCATAACACCGGTCACTGCCTCAATGACTTCCTTTCTTATGCTCTGATATTGGTCTTTTAAATCAACAATGGGTATCATTTTCTCGATGGTTTTTTTGCACCCTCCACAACCAAATTACTTGCTCTAAGCAGGGAGTCAAACGTACCTGAATCCGACCACCAGCCATCCAGCATATTATACGTAAGGTTGCCCATTTTTATATAGGCGTTATTCACATCGGTTATCTCGAGTTCCCCTCTACCGGAAGGCTTTAGACGTTTCGCAATGTTAAATACCTGGCTGTCATACATATAGATTCCCGTAACAATATAGTTAGACTTCGGTTTTTCCGGTTTTTCCTGTATGGAAATAATTTTTTTGTTCTTTATCTCTGCTACCCCGAAACGCTGAGGGTCGCTTGCTTCTCTTAGCAGTATCTTTGCGCCACTTTTCTGATTGTTGAATTCTACCACATGTTTCTTGATACTCTTTTCAATAATATTATCGCCAAGAATAACTACAATCTTTTGTCCGTCTGAAAAATGCTCTGCCAGCTTCAAGGCATCGGCGATTCCGCCTTCTCCTTCCTGGTAAGTGTAGTTGATGTGCTTTAGGCCGAACTGATGTCCATTGCCTAAAAGCCTTAAAAATTCTCCGGCATGATGTCCGCCGGTAACTATCAGTATATCCTTGATCCCTGCATCTACAAGTGTCTCGATCGGATAATAAATCATCGGCTTATTATAAATCGGGAGTAAATGCTTATTTGTAATCTTGGTTAAAGGACTTAATCTCTTTCCTAACCCACCTGCTAATATTACACCCTTCATTTTCTATTTCCTCCAATCGTATGGTATTTCATTCTCGTGGGGATCGATCCTGTACTCATCCGGTTCATTCCGATCGTAGGGATGCGTCACAGTATTTATCACTATTGCCTCTTGGTCGCTTACACATTTGAAGCC
>JABMQH010000204.1 GCA_013203355.1 Candidatus Omnitrophota bacterium
CAAGGGATAATAAATAAAGTAAGGACAGTTGAGCTAGTCAGCCCTCCTATGACTGTTATTGCTAAAGGAGACCAGAGGCCCGCGCTTTCGCTCCTTTCAATTGCCATAGGCAAAAGCCCTAAGACTGTGGTTGTGGTAGTCATAAGTATCGGTCTTAATCTACTCTGGCCAGCTAATACCACCGCCTTAAGTGAGTTTGTCCCTTGTTGACGCAGCTGATTTATCCTTTCAATTAGAATAATGGCATTATTCACGACTATGCCGCCTAACATAATTATACCTACCACAACGCCCATGCTGACCGTCGTATGGGTAAACCACAAAGACAGCGTTATACCGATCATTGCCAGAGGAACGGATATCATCACAATAAACGGCTGTGTATAACTTTCATATAGGCTCGCCAATACCATATACACCAAAGCAAGCATAAGGACCACCGTCGGCAAAAATTGCTTTTGGCTTTCGACCATACTATTATAATTGCCGCCAAATTTATAATAATAATTTTCGGGAAATTTGAGATCTTTTGTAACCCTCTTTATCTCTTTAACCGCCCGCCCTAAAGAGAGGGATCCAATATTCGCGCTAACCTGTATCACGCGGGTTTTGTTCTTCCTCCATATTTCGCTGGGACCCAAACCATATTCATACTTTGCCACCTGCCCAAGAAATATATCCGATCCTTCCTTTGTTGGTACGATAAGCTTTCTTAAATCTTCGAATGTCTTTCGGTATTTTTCATCAAGCCGTACTATAGTCTCGAACTCTTTGCCTTTTGTATGATAGTACGTCGCTCTAAGGCCCCTCATCTGGCCATGAACGGCTAATGCAACGTCATTTACACTCAAACCATAATAGGCGGCCATCTGCTTGTTTATGTTAAGGCCCAGTTCGGGGCGCCCTTCTCTCATCCTGATCTTTGTATCCGTTAGACCTTTTATCGAATCCATCCTGCTTGCCATCGATTGTGCGATCTCTCTTAAAACCTTATAATCATAGCCATATACGTCCAAGATAATCTCTCGTGAGCCAACTTCCTGTGGCTCTTCAAAATATATAAACGGCTGCTGGACATTTTCATCCTGAGGGAAATATAATTTTATAGTATCCGTCTCCTTGCGTATCGAATCTATTATCTGTTTTATGGTCCTCTTCCTCTGTGTGGACGGGACTAATTTTACGTATACCTTTGAAATCCAAGGCTCGACCCTGCTGGATGCGGTTTTGACCTCGGGTATATTTCTCAAAACCTCCTCTACCTTCTTACAGGCCAGGTCGCTTACCTCAAGCCTTGCCCCTGTCGGCAGCCTTACAAAAACTGTAAAATCGCTCTGGCTTGCCGAAGCCATGAACTCCTTATCAAGCCTACCAAAAATTATTAGGGCCCCAACAAGACTTAAAAATACGAATCCAAGCAAAGCATACCTGCGCCTTAGGACTCTAACTGCTATTTTTCGATATCCATTATATAATCCGCTGATCCACTCTGCTGATTTGGCAACCTCTTTCATCTTCGAGGCAAGAAGCGGCACTACTGAAAGCGCCACAACCAAAGATGCCAGAAGGGAAAGGGTAACGGTTAAGGCTATGCCGCCGTATAGCAATTTTGTCTGCACGTTCACAAACATAATAGGCAAAAATACAACTAATGTGGTGAGGGTCCCTGCAACAATAACTAAGGACATCTCTTCTGCGGCCTTTTCGGCGATTTTCTTCGGTTCCATGGGCTTGCCCCAGTATGTAAATATATTTTCAAGGACTACGATTGAGTTATCAACAAGCATACCGATCCCCAGGGCAAGCCCCGTAAGGGTCATAACATTTAAGGTAATGCTCATAGCGCCCGTCAGATTCAATATATATATAATACCAAAGGTTATTAATACCGAGATAGGGATTGATATAGCTATGATAAGCACAAATCTGAGTTTCTTAAGGCACGTTATGGCCAAAATCGTAAGCAGGAGTATTACAAATAAAACCTTAGGCGGGGAAAACAGAACTACCACCATATATATAAGTATCCCCAGGATATATTTCCGTTCCAGCGATGTGAGGAATAATAAAAGTACAAGTATCGCCAAAAGGGCCCCCTGCAGCAATGAAATATTTACGGTGTCGATAGATCTTTTTATGAATTCCGATTGGTCATACGTGGTTACCATCTCAATCCCTTTTGGGAGCAGTTTCCTCACGCCCTCAAGTTCTTCTCTAACGCCTTCCGCGATAGTAATCGTATTACCCGTTGATTCCTTTTGAATATAGACGGAAACAACGGGCCTTTCATTAAGTCTTGCGAACCCCTTTGGCTCCAAATATGAATCCTTGATACTGGCAACGTCTCTGAGCTTAATTATCGAACCACTGGGAGTTTTGGCGACTCCGATATTCTTTATCTGGTCAACACTTGTGAATTCTCCGATTGTCCTAACCAGAAGTTTGCTTTCCTTCTTTCTAAAATCGCCTGCCAGGAGATTAAGGTTATTCCTGCCGACTGCGGACATTATCATATCCATGTTCACCGAGTGTGCCTTTGCCCTGCTCTGGTCCATTTCAACCAGGACCTTCCTTGCCCGGCCGCCGCCAATCTCGACATTCGCAACACCCGTTACCCTTTTTATCGGCTCCTCGACGAGCTCTTCAACGATATTTCTGAGCGCCTCCGGGCTATAGCGCCTGCTTATAAAAGCCAGGATTATTATGGGATAGTCGGAATATTTGTAATTCGCAATAACCGGTTTTTCTATGTCTTCCGGAAGTTGATTTTTAATCTTCGCAAATTTTTCCCTCACCTCTAAAGCGGCGAAGTTCATATCTATGCCCGGCTTAAAGCTTAAAACGACTGTTGACTCGCCCTCCTTTGAGATCGAGAGGACTTCTTTCAAATTGCTTACGGTGCTTATGGCCTCTTCTACGAGTTTCGTAACCCGCTCCTCCACCTCTGAAGGCGGCACACCTCCTCTTATATTAACAATAACGCTTATCTGCCCATAGCTTATATTGGGCATAAGCTCCACCGGTATATAGAAAATCGAGATTACCCCCACAATAGCTGCTATTATGGTTGCCATCAAAATTGTAACGGGTCTATTTACGGAGAACCTTGGAAGGCCCATGTTTATTTTTTCTTTCCGATTCTATCTAAAACCTTCTGAGTCACTAAATAAACGGCTGGGATAACAGCTAATGTCAAAAATGTGGCAACGGCCAAACCGCCCATAACGGTTATCGCCATAGGTGACTGAAGTTTTGAGCCCTCCCCAAGGCCTAAGGCAAGCGGTAGGAGCCCCAAGATTGTAGTAAGGGCCGTCATTAAAATAGGTCTCATTCTTATCTTGCTTCCATACATTAACGACTCTTCTAACTTCATACCTTTTTTTCTTGATGTATTTACAAAGTCTATTAATACAATACCGTTATTTACCACAATGCCCCCTAATATTATTATTCCGAGAAAGCCGACTACATTTAAAGAGGTATGGGTAAAATACAAGGCCCATGCCACCCCTATCAAAGATAGCGGCACGGTGAACATGATAACAAAAGGCTGCCAAAGGTTTTCGAACATCGATGCCATAATCATATAAATAAGGATAATGGAAAGTATCAAGGCAAACATAAGACTTTTGAATGAATCCTGCATCTGCTGGCTTTCGCCTCCCAGGGTAACCTTATAGCCATCGGGTACCTCAATATCAGACAAAACCTTTTCTACGTCTTCGATGACCTTATCTAGGGACCTTTTGTAAATACTTGCTGATACCAGGATAACCCTTTCCTGGTCCAATCTATTTACCTGGCTCGGGCCTTTCCCAACAGTAAAATATGAAACCTCACTTAAGGGCACGTCTATCTCAAGCGGGGAGCGCACAATAAGGCGGCGAAGCTTACTTAAGCTTTTTCTGTCCTGTTCCCTTAGCCGGACCTTTATATCGTATTCCTTCCCCTTTTCCTTGAATTTCGATACAACATATCCCTTTATGCCCATATGGGCGGTCTGGGTGATATCGTTCACCGATAGGTCATACGAGGAGGCCCTGTCTTTCATAATATTTATTTTTGTCTCCGGCGCCGGCGGCGCAAGTGAGTCCTCAACCCCGTAGACACCCGGGATATTACTTAATTCCTTCCCGATCTTCTTTGCGATATTCTTTAACATAACTAAATCGATGCCTTTTACTTCAAGGGCTATCGGCTTTGCTTCTGAAAATGCCGTCTTGAACATGCTTTCCTGTAAAATGTATTCGATATCAATATGCCTCAGATTCAGCTTGCTTATCTTATCCTTTAGATCCTGGACTGCCCATGAACTTGGGTGTTTTTTTTCCTTTTTTAAATTAACCCTAACCTGCCCCTGGTGCGAACCTAATGACTCTATTGTCTCCCCTCCAACCCTACCTTTTGTTGAGCCGATCATAACTGAGATATTTTCCACATCCGGTAGTTTTAAAACGGTGTCTTCTATTTTTTTCACAACCCTATCCGTTGCTTCCAGGACCGTACCTGTGGGCATGTCTACCTTGATAATAAACTGCCCCTGATCAACCTTGGGCATAAACTCCTTATCCAGCACGGAGAATACACTCATGCTCCCTACAAAGATTAAGAAAATCACAAAGAGACATATAAGCGGGTGTTTAATAAAAATAGAAAGGATAAATCCGTAGAAAGTATCCATTGCTTTGAAAAAACCAGATTTGCTTCCATTTTCTGTCACGGGCCCTTTAACCACTTTTTTCTTTCCCTTTATCTTCATCATTAAAACCGGTATCATGGTCAAGGCCACCATGAGCGAAGCCGTTAACGAATACGTAACGGTAAGGGCAAGCTGTTTAAAAATCTGACCGGCTATCCCGATTACAAATATGAGCGGCAAGAATATGGCTATGGTGGTCCATGTCGATGCGGTAATTGCCCCCGCAACTTCGTCTGCGCCTTCGCTTGAAGCCGCAGCAGGATCTTTCCCCGCCTCCATATGCCTAAATACGTTTTCCATGACGACTATTGCGTTATCAACAAGCATTCCTATCCCCAGGGCCAACCCACCTAACGACATTATGTTTATAGAAATCCCCGAAAAAAACATCATAAAAAAACTGGCCAATACGGACAAGGGTATTGAAAAAGCCACAATGAAGGCGCTTGCGATATCCTTTAAGAAAAACAGCAATACAAAAAATGCCAAAACCCCTCCCTGGAGAGAAGCATTCGTTACGCCCATTATGGAATCTTTAATAAATATGGACTGATCATAAACTACTGTAGCGGTTATCCCTTTTGGGAGCCTCCCCCTGATGTCTTTTAATGCACGCCTTATCTCCTTTGCCACTTCGATGGAATTCGCCTGTGCCTGTTTCTGAATCTGTACGGAAACATTATCCTTCCCATTAAACCGCGAAAGACTGGTTACCTCTTTAAACGTATCCTTTACCTTTGCGACCTCCGCTAACGATATAAGCCTTCTTTCTTCCCCTTCTTGCTCGCCTTGCTGATCTTGCTCTTTTACCTTCCGATAAACCGGGAAGCCTGTGTCCTTACCCCTTACATCGGTTCCGACAATAACCTTCTCTATCTCTGAGACTTCCTGGAACTCGCCTAATGTCCTAATAAGGTATTCTGTGAATTCTTCTTTTATGGTCCCTGCGGGATAATTTACATTTGCAGACCCTATCGCCCTTGTTACATTCAAAAGTGAGACGCCGGAGGCCTGGAGTTTATCCTGGTCAATCTCAACTAATATCTCTCTTTCAACCCCCCCTACGACAGAGGCCGAGGCCACACCATCGATCTTCTCAAGCTCATCCTTTATGAACCGTTCGGTAATATCCCTAAGCCGTGCCGGATGTACAGGCCCGGTAACGCTTAATGTCATTATTGGCAGATCAAATGGATTGAACTTTTTAACCAGCGGCTCCTGCGCATCATCGGGTAGCCTTTCTTTAACCAGATCTATCTTTTCCCTCAACCCTAAAGAGGCAAAATCCATACTGGTGCCCCATGAAAACTCCGCGATGACAATAGAAATGCCCTCTTTAGAAATCGAACTTATGCGCTTCAGCCGGCTTACCGTCCCTATGGCCTCTTCAATAATCTTTGTAATTTGCGTCTCTACTTCTTCCGGAGCGGCATTTTCATAAGTTGTTACGATTGTAAGCTGTGGTAGGGTAATAGGCGGGAAGAGTTCCTGCGGAAGTCTTTGCCAGGAGATAACCCCCATAAGGATGACGGATAGATATATCATCCCTATTGTCACCGGTTTTTTTACTGAAAATCCAGGCAGCCCCATATTCCTTAAAAAACGACCTCCTGTGTTTCTGTAATAATAACCTTGTATCCATCCTTTAGCTTTTCCTGCGTTTCAATAACTACAAAATCACCTTCTTCTACGCCTTCTTTTACAACAAAAAAATCGGCGGATCGGTAATCGGCCTCTACCGTCCTTGCCTCGGCAATGCCTTCTTCTTCTATGTCTTCCTCGTCGCCTTCTTCCTCTGCGGGTTTTTCTTCGCCAGACTTCTTATCCTTCTTGACAACATAAGTGACATAGCCCTCTTCTGTTTTATCAATAGCGGTATTCGGTATGGCTATAGCGCCTTTGGCATTGTAAACTGCAACAGTGGCCCTGGCAAACATCCCGGGCAGAAGCAACCCTTCTGGATTATCCACCTTTATTCTTGCGGTCTGTGTCCTCGATTTCCCCTCAACTACAGGTGCAATATTGTCAACCGTACCCTTGAACTGCTTATCCGGATAAGTATCAACTGCCACCTCTCCGGTCTGCCAGACCTTTACCTTGCCAACATCCCTCTCGACCACGCCAACCTCAACAAATACCTCCTTAACCTCTATCAAAGTAGCAACCCTATCGGTATACGTGAGAAATTCTCCGGGCTCCTTATCTTGAGTGCCCAGAACACCATTCCTTGGCGCGTATAGATATGTTTTATCCAATTCCCTCTTTGCGGATTTCACTTCCAGTTTCACCTGATCTAGTTTAGCCTTTATTACTGCGCCTATATCAAATAATTTTTGGGTTTTCGTAAGCTCGATCTCATTATACTTTACCTTCAACAAGGCATCCCTTTGATCCAGCGTTGCGATGATCTCTCCCTCTTCAACGCGTTCCCCTTCTTTAAAATTAAAGGAATCCATGACCCCATTTACCTCAAACTTTAGCTCTAGTTCCTTAAAACCCTTTACCGTACCTAAAAAGGGCAGGCTATCGCTAAAATCCTTCTTTTGTACTTCATAAACCTTAACAAGAATCGGTTCTTGAGGCATCTCTGCCTGCTGGCCTGGTAGGCCAACTCCTTTTACAACCGGCTTTTCTCCAGGGGCGGACTCCTTTAGCTTGACCCTTGATTTAATCTGAAAAAATAGAACGCTTATAATCACACATATAAGGACAAGGCCGATTGCCATCTTGGGTTTTTTCAACAACTTTATAAACCCCTTAAGCAATCCTGCGCTTTTTGACAAAACTATTTTGGGTAAGTCAAAAATTTTAGAAAATATTTTTGATTTCAAATTTTGAATCTTTGATTTTATGCCGTCAAGATTTACTTTCATCTTTCCCCCTATATTTAAGGTAATCTTTTATACCTATGGCCTTGCTTAAATTTGCGGCTGCCACGATATTATCAACTACGGTGCTATTATAATTCACCTCTTCGGTCGCTATCTTAACCTTTGCCGAAGTTACATCTTGGGTCTGGGCTTCACCTATCAATCGCTTTTGCTTTACGATAACAATCTCTTTCTGATACAATTCCTTATTCGCAAGGGCATTTTTCACCTTAAGGCTAGACTCTTGATAACTAAAATATGCCTCTCTAACTTCGCTCGCTGCTTTCTGCTTGCCCTTTATAAGATCGGAATATGCCTCTTCTTTCGTTATCTCCCCGCGCTTGGCTTCCGTATAACGCCCTAAGTTATCTAATATGCCGAATTTTACTGAATTGATTTCATTCACAGTTGGAGTAAACACCGTTAATGAGGGTGAAATGCGCTCATTTCTATAAGAATAGTTCATGGTATTCGGCCCCCAAGGCACGCTTACTTTTGCGCCAACAGACCAGCTATCGCTCATCTGTAATTTTGCAGGATCGAACGACTCTGCTGACCTGCCAAGTGTTCCCGTCAAATCGACCTTTGGCAAATGTTGGCTCTTCGCGACCCTTGCTCCGAGCTGGGCAGATTCCAGGCGAAGCTCATTCATCTTAAGATCAATTCTGTTTTTATAAGCAAGGCTGATGCATTCTTCCAGGTCTACATCATGCTCTTCAAAAACCAATTTTGTATCTATTTTTACATTTACCGTAGGGTCTTGGTCTAGATTTAAAAGCTGCAAAAAATTTGATTTTGCCAATTTTAAATTATTCTCTGCAGATAAATGAGAGTAGTAGGCTTGATTGTATTGTGATTGCACATTCAAAAATTCAACCAACGTGGCAACACCCACCTCATATTCCTTCTTGACCATTGAGATATCCTGTCCTAAGTCCTTCAGTAGATTTTCCTGTACCTCTAAATTATTTGTTGTTTTTGCCAACTCGTAATAGGCCTTAAAAAGTTCTATCGAATAATCTTCTTCCGTCTTTTTGTAATTATCCTTTGAAATTTCTAAATTCACCTTTGCCTGTTCCCATGTGTGGTGAAGTTCGCCGCCGGAATATAGCGGGTGCTTCACTTTCAGGTTATATTTTCTCCCTGTGAAATCTTTTAAAGAGACTATGCCCGCAGTTTCATCCCATTGTACGCTGGCCTGAGGAAATAATTCTCTGAAGGCCTCTTTCTCCTTGAATTGCGATAACTCTATCTGTTCCCTCGCAATACGCATCGGTAAATGATTCTTAACGCCTACATTGAGCGCATCTTCAAATAAAAGGATGTCTTTTTTAGGCTTTTCGAATATTGGTTTTGGGATTTTTGGCGGAGGCGGCTTGAGCAACATATCAAATTCGATTGGTTTTCTTTCATTCGGTTTTTGTGTTACTCTTGCCTCTGCTCTTTCAATGTATACAGCTACATTTGTATCGCTGGGGTCTATCAACAAGGCCTTTTTCCACTCACTTATTGCCCATTGATATCTATGCCGATTATAGTATTTTTTGCCTTGCTGTATATATTTATCGGCCCTACGTTTTAATTTTGAAACTTTGGCTGGAATCTTATCTAACGCCTCTTCCCTTGTCTGGGGGGCATACTTCTTTTTTATGGGGCTTATCTTATACTGGAGTCTCTCAACATAATCTAATGCCTCTTTGTTATGCGGATCCAGGATCAGGACTCTTTCCCACCATTTAACCGATTCTTCATACCTTGAATTATCGTATTGGATCCTGGCCTGGGCTAAACAATGTATAAGTTCTTGTTTATAGGTTCGCGTTGCGGGGCCTTCTTCCGACTCAATGATACCCATCTTTCGCTGAGTCCTTTTGAGATATTTTAATGCCTCTTTATTGTGTGCATCTAAGGTTAAGGCCTTTTCCCACCATTTAACCGCTTCCTCATAGTTTGAATTATCGTATTGGATCCTGGCCTGGATTAAGCAATG
>JABMQH010000205.1 GCA_013203355.1 Candidatus Omnitrophota bacterium
AATTTTTCGATTTCTTTCGGCCTTCCCTTTACAACGACTGTCTCCAGGCAGTTATCGTGGTCCAGGTGAATGTGTTGGCTTGAAATGATAAGTTTGTGAAAATCGTGTTGGATATCGGTTAACCTGTTCACCAGTTCCCGTCTGTGGTGGTTATAAACAAGGGTGACGGTCCCGGCAACCTCCTTGTCTTCCAACCACTCTTTTTTGACAAGCCCTTCCCTTATCATATCCCGTATGGCTTCGGACCGATTTCGATATGCTTTTTCCCTGATACCTTTATCGAAATTCTCCAGAAGTCCTTTTTCCAAGGACACGCCGAAGCGAACAAGTTTGGACATTCTTGACTCCTTGATATGGTGTTACTTTATTTAGAATTGTAATACTTCAGCTAGGTTTTGTCAAGAGGTTTTTCGATCCGGCGATGGGGACAGCCTGTCTTCACCGCCCGGCTAATAAAGCGGATAAGCAAAGAGATTGGGTAGCCTAAAGCAAGCAATATAAAACCATAATTCCCTAGACTATTGATTAATGGTTTGGCTTCCAGAAACTGAACATATTCTTTCCCCTGCACCTTCATCTTTAAAAGCAAGCTGCCGATTTCACGATAGAAAAAAGGAATGCTGATTAATGCCCCGCTTATAAAGATAACCCATAAAATTATTACTACTTCTTTAGTTATGATTTTTTTGATTTTGGGATTCATTTTTACCCCTCATCTTTAAAAATTTGCCGCTTGGCGGTACTTTATTTGTGACAAGAACTTTTTTTCCTAATTTATACACGACATATGTGGGTGTTGTAAAGGACCTTTTTTTGTCGTCATATAGCTGGTTGAGATTTTTTTCCTTGAGAACGCACCACACCCTATCTTTGCTATTTAAAAATCCTGTCATGAGGTGATGCGGATGAATGTCGGGAACATTTTCTCTTCCGGTGTGGAAAGCGACGCCTCTTACATATTTAGTTTCCGCGGCGATTTTTTCATTTGCCCCTGCAAATTCGAGGAGTTTTCCGGAAACCTCTTTGCTGGATTCATACCTTCCTATCTCGGGCAGGATAAAGTAGGAGAGGAGAGCGACAAAAATTACAAAAGACGTCATATAGGCTATTAGCCCTGTTCTATACTTTTTTTTGAGAAGCGCTATAACCGAGACAGACATAAGCAGAATAAATATAATTCCGGCTATGAGTGATGCTTCCATGATAGTCGGATATTTTCTTTTTAGAACGAAATACAAAACCGTCATCCCTATGATAGGCGATGCAAGAAATACGCATAAAGAAATTGTCATTCCCTTGCCCTGCGCCCTAGTAAGCTTTCCATTGGAAAATACCTCCAGGAATCTTCCTACCAATAAGGCGAGCGCCGGATAAATGGGAAAGATGTAAGTCGGCAGTTTTGTCCTGGAGAGCGAAAAAAATACAAATATAACAAGAAACCATATGAGGAGAAAAAGATTCGTTTTTTTGATTTTCTCGTCCGTTTCCCTACGTGCCTGCCATATCCCGAGTGGTAAAATTAGGATCCACGGGAAAAAAGTAGCAATTAAAATGGGGCCGTAATAATAAAACGTGTCTCCCAAGGCATGCTCCGGATGTAAAAATCGAGTCATGTTGTGAAAGCCAAAAAATACATCGATAAAGTCTTTGCCATGCACTCTGTACATGAGAACATACCACGGCAGACACACGGCAAGAAAAATGAGTGTCCCCCGCAAAAACGGTATTTCTTTTATTTTTTTGAGTTCTTTTGTGAATATAAGATATATGCCGATTATCACTACCGGCAGAAATACACCCACCGGCCCTTTGGTGAGAACCGCCAGGCCGAGCGAGGCGGCCGATAAAAGGTACCACTTTGTTTTGCCATACTCTTTAAGATACCCGTAAAAGAAAAATAGAAACGCGTAGAGTATAAAAACACTGAGAACCATATCCGTAACACAGGCCCTTGATAGTATAATGTACATCAGGCTTGTGGCAAGAACAATCCCGGAAAAAAATCCTGTTTTTCTACTCACAAGCAACTTGCCGAGCAAATAGATGCCTATGACTCCGATGATACCGAATACGGCTGAGCCAATTCTCGAGGCGAACTCATTTATGCCGAATGCTTTAAAGCCGAGCATGACAAGCCAGTAGTAAAACGGCGGTTTTTCAAACTGTGGTTTGCCGAATATGTAAGGGGTAAGCCACTCTCCCCTCTCAAGCATCTCTCTCCCGGTCTCGGCATAGAATGACTCGTCAGGATCAGTAAGCGCCATGCGGCCAAGCCCTATCGAAAAAAGGGATGCGCTGAATAGAATCAATATAATAATTAAGTGGATTTCTTTTTCGAATAATTTCATTGTCTTTCTCGAGATACATTACGATTCATATAAATTTTTAAATACAGAACCATGCAGATTATCAGAAGCACCATCGTCAAGGCATACTTAAATTGCAGCGGCGGCTGTTTAATTAAAAAAGCATACCACAATGCTACGATGTTGGCTAAAAATGATATAAATAGAAGCCGAAAGCTTAAGCCGTCGATTTTTTGGGTTCGATATGTTTTTATCATTTGAGGAATATAGCAAGCGGTAAATAACACTGTTGCTGTCCATCCCAATATAGGCGTTAATTGCATTTCCGGCTCCAGTCTATCAACCTTTCCATAACTACGCTCGGCAAGCTCCAGCCTGTCATATTGCGTAGGCCAAGGCTGTCAAATTCCTTTATATCTATATACTTTTCCGTATTCATGCTAAATTCGCAAAATTTTGTCTTTCCTTGTATAGGGAATTCTCTGGCTTTACCCTGTTTTAATTTCTTCCACCAGAAAAGCAATTCTTTCGCAACCGCCATTGGCATTTTCCAGGATCGACAAGAAGACTCCTGAATATCATCAAAATATCGAATTTCTAATTCTTCATTTGCGGATTCTAGAATTTCTACCTTACACTTTGATGTTTTCCTTACTTTTCGCATTATTTTATTCCTTTTTTTGTTTATTTTTTACCCTGCCCCTTATATCTTTTTACAAGTTCTAAGTTTGTTTTTAAAACATTTTTACTAAACAACCTTATTTCTTTGTCCGCGCATTCCAATCTCCTTGCGGCATCCTTATCATTCACTACTTGGCGCGATTCCACAACAGTATAAGGGGGAACATCCGCATTTTCAACTAACGCTAAGTGTTTTATAATAGCGCCTTGTCCAAGTGTGGCGCCAAAGACTACAGAACCAAAGCCGACAAAGGAGTTTCGGCCAATTTTGCATGGTCCATGGATTATACAGCCATGGGTTAAAGACGTGTTCTCTTCTATTAAAACAGAGGTGTTTTCTAAAGCATGAATTATTACCTTATCTTGAACATTGCAGTTATCATTAATAATTATTGAACTTTTTGGTTCATCAGCTCTAAGAACTGCACCTGGTCCGATAAATACGTTTTTGCCTATTTTTACCTTGCCCATCATTACTGCGGTAGGGTCAATATAGGCGGTTTTATCTATTTCGGGGTAATCTCCTTCCGGATTCCAATTTAACATTTTTAGGCTCGCTTTCTTTCGGCCAAAAGAATAATGCTTCTTAATTCCTCTTCATTTTTTGCTTCCATCCATTTCCTATCAAATTCGGGATTTTGGACAACTTGAGCAATAGCAGCTAAAATCTTTAGGTGCAGAACTCGTTCACCGGATGAACCCACAAGAACAAATACAGCATGCACTATCTCATCTAGAGGGAAAACAATTCCTGCTTTCGCTCTTACCAAAAGGACTTTAGAGGCGCTTTTACTTTCAACAACGATGTGCGGGATGGCCATGCCTTTCCTTATTACAGTGCTGGATTCTTTTTCTCTTTCCATAAGTTTTTCAAATATTACCCGCGGCTTTAGATTCAGCTCTTCTCCCAAAACATCTGAGATACCTCTGAAGAAATCCTCCGCTTTTAAAATCCCTTCTACATCCATAATATTGGCTTGCTCTATAAGTTTATGAAATTTATCCCTTACAACTTCATCTCTTTGGATAACAATATCTTTCAGTTCCGCAAGAAGATTATCCGAAGTTAACTCTTTGTTCTTGGATACCAGATTCTCCAAAACATATATAAGAGCGGAATCCTGACTGGCCCTTTTTTGGGCATAGATCTTATACCAGGTAAATCCCAATAAAAGAAACCCAACGGTCAGAAAAACAATAGATGAGCCCATCTCGATCAAGAGGAACCCCCCGCCTAATATTCCGAATATTTGTAAATAAGGGTAGAATGGGGCGCGGAATTTTGGCCGGTAGCTTACAATTTTACTCTCCCTGAATAGAATTAGAGTCAAGTTGGCAAAGATATAAAGCAGAATCAAGACGCTGGAAGCAATTTTAATCAACAATTCTAGCCTAAAAAACAAAATAGCCGAAATCATAAAAAAACCTGTAAAGAGAATAGCAATGTAAGGCGTTTTAAATTTGGAGCTTAATTTCTGAAATACTGCGGGCAAAAGTTTATCTCTGCTCATCCCCAGGGGATACCTTGAAGCTGTCATAATCCCCGCGTTAGCCGTGGAGATAAAGGCCAAAAAAGCGCCTATGCTTATTATTATCTTCAAAATATTGCCTCCAAAAACGCCCGCCCCATCTGAGATAGGAGTAAGGGTTTCTTTTAGATTCTCAGGATTTAGAACTCCTATAGTTACAAAAATAACCAAAGCATAGAAGATAGCAGTTACACCGAGAGAAAGAATTACGCCTAAGGGTAAATTTCTTCCCGGATCTTTTGTTTCTTCGGCTAATGCCACTACTTTGGTCAAGCCACCGTAAGAAATAAATACAAAACTCGCTGTACCAAACATAGTATTAAATCCTTTGGAAAAAAATGGTGAAAAATTTCCAAAATTAACTGTTTTTATCCCCCATAGAACATAGGCAAGAAGTATGCCTAAAAGCCCCAATACCAAAAATACCTGAAATCTTCCCGCTTCTTTTACCCCTATTAAATTTAGCGCAATAAAAAATATACAACACAACAAAGCGATTAATTCCAATGGCATATTGGTGATTAGGCTTAAATAGGCGCCCATGCCTATTAGGGCAAAAGCGCCTTTTAGGCTCAAAGAAAACCATGTGCTAAAACCGGCTACTGTTCCCAATAAGGGGCCAAATCCTCTCATAATATAAAAATAGTCTCCTCCTGCCTTAGGCATCGCGGTAGTCAGCTCTGCCATACTTAAAATAGTCGGAAGACAAAAAATTCCTGCTATTATGTAGGAAAGGATAACCGCCGGGCCTGCTTTGGCAAAGGCTAATCCTGGAAGTATAAAAAGGCCGGAACTGATCATTGCACCAGTAGCTACGCAAAAGATATCGATAAGAGTAAGCTCTTTTTTTAAACCTCTCTCCATCTAAATATCCTCCTTATTTTTGCTCGTGGTCTTAAATATTTGTACAACTCACCTGACCACAAGACCGAAGATGATAAAAGAATTATAATTAATATTTCTAATAAACCTAAAGGCACAAATTGAAATACGCCTTGGAAAAATGGGACATAAAGTACTATGGCTAACAGAAAAACAGAAGCTATAAGAGATGCGACTATAAATTTATTGCTAAAAAGGCCTATCTTGAAAATAGACCTTTTAAGTGAGCGCATATTTAAAACATTAAATAATTGAGTAAATGCCATAACAGTAAATGCACCTGTTCTTGCCTTTTCTATTCCGCTTG
>JABMQH010000206.1 GCA_013203355.1 Candidatus Omnitrophota bacterium
CTATGCGGTCACACATCGTGGTTTCCCCCGATTATTAAATACCGCTAACTATCAATTCCTCCATAAGCTCATAGGTGCTCTTAAGACTTAATACCGGTTCTGCCTCAGGTGGCTCAGCGTGCATCGCAGCCTCGCGCATTGCCAATCTTACTTCATCTTGAGCTGTGCTTTCGCCTAATCTCCTCTTGAGCCGAATGATCTCTCCTTCTATCCCAACTAAAATCTCCTCCTTTGAGGCGATCTGTTCTGTGCTTCCATCTTTACCGTTGAATACCATTCCGGCTTTATCGAATACCAAAAATCCATCCTCATCCGCGAGAACATTTATGCCAAGTATGCGATTATCTATATTTCTCACCCCGGCTCGCAATACATGGGCGGATACGACGCCATTTAGACCCAACATTGTTAAAGTCTTATCTATTGTCCCTTTTAGGACTACGTTAGTGTATTCCGGATGGCCGTCAGCATCATCTTCCCCTATCGCCCATTCTTCAAATCCGCTTGCCCACCCGGAATCATCAACCCAGAAAATAGACTTTGCCGCCTTGAATAATCTTTCAAGCGCTTCTATCTGCGATGGTTCTATAGGTTCATAGACTTTGCCTATACTCTGCTGTATTGCTTCCCACCCCCCCTGCCATCCATCCAGTTGTTCCCGCGATATCAGCGGACCCCCTGATACATCAATAGGTATTCCGGCATGGATATCCATAAAAACCCTTTCATCTATGTGAAATAATTTAAAGTTTTTAAGCACCCACATAGCAATTTCCCGGGGATCACGTTGTTTTTGTCTGCATTCATCAAGAAATGCCTGGCCGCCATTATTTGGCAGCATCCACCCCATATGGACATATTCATTGTTTAAGAGAATCGCCTGAATTAAAAAAATTTCGTGATTACCGAGGCAGAAAACTGCTTTTTCACCAAGCAACTCCTTCAATTCCTTTAGTGCCTCAAAGTTCTCAACACTATGACCCCCTCTGTCAAAAACATCCCCTTCAACTATGACCTCATCCACGCTTCCGTCCTTAACCGCTTGAATCAGCACACCGAAGACATCATTCTCGCCATGCTGGTCTCCGATCATCGCGGTATTTGGCAAGGCATCCTGCTCTATGCGGGTTATCAGCTCCTCAAGTTGAACTATCTTTTTTCGTATCATGGTTTCTACCGAAACTTTTCTCTCCCGCTCCAGCAGGGCAAGCGTCCTCAGATGAGATGCACTTGTATTTTTATCGGCATAGGCCATAGATATAAACACCATATTATACAAAACATACCCTATGGCGCTAATAAAAGCAAATATTAGCCACGACTTTCTATATAAGCGTAATATACATATGATTATATACATTTAGCACACACCCCATAAAATCTCTTGTTGATTATACTATAAACGTGTACTTAATATTTTGGTTAACTGCAAACAAGAAAATCGCTTCGCGATAGGCTTGTAGGCGATTTTCAGTGGTTAGGAAAGTAGTTTATACTTTCCTATACCATAAAAAAGCAGATTTGAAGCCTTTTGCCTTAATCTAGATATAAGTATACCCTATTATGGGTGTATTGTCAATGTGGAATAGCTAACTTTTGTAAATCTAACTAGTTCGGAATGGATTTGATAACTAAGGTAGGTTTAAAGCCTTTTTTATAGCGACCCTATCAAAGCCTACTATTATCTGGCCATCTATTTCCAGCTGCGGAACGCCCATCTGGCCGGATTTGTTCACCATCTCCTGCGCAGCCCGCTGATCCTGGGCTACATCCACTTCTACAAACGCAATGTTATTCTGCCGCAGGAAATCTTTTACCATTTTGCAATATGGGCAGGTTGCAGTACTGTATACCGTTACACTCTGTGCCATTTTCGCCTCCCCCTAAACCATTGCCCCGCTAAACTCACCCACTTTTTTCAATAACATTTCATTCCTTGATGCAGCGTTTTTATCTTCCAAACCTTCTGTCGAAAATTCTTTTTTATAGCGAATGTCCAATACGCTGAACCATGCCTTCAAAGTAATTATAGCGCCCGTAAAGGTATTCTTCATGCCGGAACTTGCGCAGACTAATATTGCCGCGCCATATCTTTTTGTTTTTCGGTTTTTCTCAACTAGATCCCTTTTTAAAACATACTTTTTTGCCCACAGCGCCTGGCACCTGTCGATAGCGCATTTTAACTGGCAAGGAAGTCCCTGAAAATACATCGGGCTCGCTATTAATAAACGATCACAGGCCAGCAAGTCCTTGTAAAGTACCTGCATGCCATCTTTTATTGAGCATTCTCCCGTTTTAAAGCAGTCCCCACAGCTATTACAGGGCGCAATTTTCAAATCTGTCAAGATCACCTTTTTAACGCTGACCTCTTTCTTCTTTATCTCGGATAGGGCAATATCGAGGAGCATTTCGCTATTGCCATTACGCCTGGGGCTTGAGGAGATCGCAAGAACTTTCATCTTTAGTCTTTTTGTAACTTTACCTCTGCTGTTTTGTATCCTATCACGAATATATCCTTCTTATCAACCATTACTTTCTCATAGATGCGGCCCGTTTTGTCGATAAAACAGGAAAGGCCTGTATTGGCCGCGCGCACGACGGGCACCCTATTTTCAACCGCCCGAAATACCGACGCCTGGGCATGTTGATAGGGCGCGCTTGAGCGCATAAACCAGGCATCATTTGTGATATTTACCATAAAATCCGCTCCGTTATCAACAAACCGTTTTACCAGGCGGGGAACGATGTCTTCAAAACAAATAAGCACCCCGAATCTTGTCACTGATGCTTGGTCCTTCGGGTTCTTGAGCTCAAACATTTTATATTTATTACCCGGCGTAAAATTACCGATGGGCTTGTTGACCATTTGCCTTAAGAATGAGAGGTGCTGTTCAAGCGGTATGTACTCCCCAAATGGAACAAGGTGAAGTTTGTTATACTGCCCGACCATTTTACCATCCGCAGAAATCAGTACGGCGGAATTATAATTAAAATCATCGTCAGTAGTAACCGCGCCTACCAAAATGGGCGTCCTGACGCGCTTGGCCAATCCTAAGATCCTGCCAAGCAATTCGGGTTCTTCGCCAATAAATCCGGGCACGGCTGTTTCGGGCCATATGATTAAATCCGGTTCATCTTTCGCTGCATCTTTTGTTAATGTTTCATATCGCTCTAAAATAAAATATTTGAAATCCTCGTCCCATTTTTGATATTGCGGGATGCTGCCCTGGATTACGGAAATCTTGATAGGTGTTTGTTGTCCGGTGTTTGTTGTCCGGTATATTTTGTAATAACCATAGGTCAGTGTAATAATTATACATAACACGGCTATCCAACTTTTTTTTATCGCTCCGAGAATCGAGAACCGAGAACCTCCTCCCAAGGCGGATCCGCCTCCGGCGGAGAGAACCGAATATATCGCCGTATTTACCAATATCACTAAGAATGAGACTCCCCACACACCTGTGACATCGGCTATTTGTATAACCGGCAAATTCAGATATTGTGAATACCCCAAAAGCGCCCAGCCAAATCCGGTGAAGAGGTGGCTGCGCATATACTCCAGCAAGACCCAAGCAGCCGGGATCGTGATTACTGATACTGAGCGGTTACGACCTAACAGTTTAAATAAAATGCCGAAAATCCCAAAATATAAGGCGAGGTACAAAATTAACAGAATCGACCCTGGTATTGTTACATGGACCAACCAGTAAATTATTACCGCAAAGAAAATAATCCCGCACAGATATGAAAGAAAAAATGCCTGTTTTAATCTTACATCCTGAATTGCAAAAAAGAGTGGTATAAAAGCGAGAAAGGCAAAAAATTCTAAATTAAATACGGGGTAGGCAAGGGCTAATAAGAACCCGGATAAAATACATAAAAAATATTTAAGATATTTTTTACTTTCCACAACACTTTTTATATTTTTTCCCGCTTCCGCAGGGGCAGGGGTCATTTCTGCCAACCTTTGGGACTTCCCTTTTATACGGTGTGACCTTTTCCTCACGTCGGGGAATCTCCCTTCCTTGGGAAGCGTCCATCGTCTCAGTGGACTGCGGCCTTGACTGCTCCGGAATCCCCTTGAAACTTTCCTTCTCTTCATGCGTAAACTGCTTATTTATAGTTTCAAAAACACCGGTTTTCTTTTTTTCTTCCCCGACAGCCTGGACCTTGAATAAAAATTCCAGCGCCTCCAACTTTATCCCGTCAATCATATCAGTAAACATCTCATAACCTTCGTGTTGATATTCAATAAGGGGGTCCCTCTGTCCGTATGCCCTAAGGCCTATCCCTTCTCTCAAGTTGTCCATGCTGTACAGGTGGTCCTTCCATTTGCTGTCAATCACATGAAGTAAAACCACTTTTTCCAGTTCCCTCATCCCTTCAGGGCCGACCGCATTTTCCTTAGCGGCGTAAACGCCTTTTATCCTTTCCATGGCCGCCTCCCTGATCTCTTCAATAGACAGCGTCTCAAGTTTAAGATCGGATGTATCTGCCAAAAATCTCGTCTCAAGCCAGTTAGAGAGGCCAGCGTAATCCCATTCGTCCGGACGAAGTTCTTTGTTTAAATGGATAGCGAGGCCTACATTAGCTACTTCCTCTATTAAATTTTGTAGATACCCCTTTAGATCTTCATCCACGAGAATTTTTCTGCGTTCTTTATAGATGATCTCCCGCTGTTTACTCATAACGTTATCATATTCCAAAAGGTGTTTTCTTATTTCAAAATTATGCTCCTCAACTCTTCGCTGCGCTGTCGAGATTGCCCTTGTAACCAGCGGATGCTGAATATCCTGCCCCTCCTCCATGCCGAGCTTACCCATAATACCGGCAATCCTGTCAGAGCCGAATACCCGCATCAAAGTATCCTCTAGCGACAGGTAAAATCTACTTGAGCCAGGATCCCCCTGCCTTCCGGAACGGCCGCGAAGCTGATTGTCGATCCTTCGTGCCTCATGGCGCTCCGTCCCCAAAACATGCAAGCCTCCTAACCCTACAACCTTTTTGTGCTCTTCCTCGGTTTTTTGTCTGGTTTCTTCAAAAATCTTCTTCTCTTCATCTTCCGAAAGGTCTTTGCCGCTCGATTTTAATTTCGCAATTATATCCTTTGCCAAAAGATCGGGGTTTCCACCCAGCAGAATATCGGTTCCCCTACCTGCCATGTTCGTGGCTATAGTAACACCTCCCAGGTGTCCTGTCTGAGCGATTATATGCGCTTCCAATTCGTGATATTTTGCATTTAATATATTATGCGGTATATTTCTTTGCTTCAGCATCCTGCCTAATTTTTCATTCTTCTCGATAGAAATCGTACCCACCAAAACCGGACGCCCTTTTTTGCATAAACCTTCGATCTCATCACAAACCGCCTTGAATTTTTCTTTTTCCGTTTTATAAATTACATCGGGATGTCTTGTCCTCACCAAGGGTCTGTTGGGTGGAATCACCGCAACGCCCAAACCATAAATCTTCTCAAATTCCACCGCCTCTGTTTCCGCGGTGCCTGTCATACCTGCCAGTTTCCTATACATCTTAAAATAGTTCTGCAGCGTAACCGTCGCTAATGTCTGATTTTCCCGCTCAATGCGAACCCCTTCCTTCGCCTCAACCGCCTGATGAAGACCGTCTGACCAGCGGCGGCCGGGCATAAGACGCCCCGTAAACTCATCTACGATAATAACCCCTCCGTCCTTGATTATATAATCCACGTCTTTTTTAAACAATGCGTGCGCCCTCAATGCCTGATTCACGTGGTGTTTATACTCCATTGATTCGATAGAGTGCATATCCTTGATGCCCAACAACTCAATTACCTTTGTCTCCCCCTCATCCGTAAGATACGCATTGTGCGCTTTTTCATCCACAACAAAATCGCCCGTCTCTTCCTTTGTGGTCTCATCCCGGCTGCCTTTTTTAAGGTGCGGTATGATCTTGTCTATCTTGTAGTATAATTCCGTGGATTTTTCTGCCGGACCTGAGATAATCAAGGGGGTGCGCGCTTCATCCACGAGGATAGAATCTACTTCGTCCACAATTGCAAAATTTGCACCACGCTGGACCATTTGCTTATTATGTGTCACCATGTTGTCCCGCAAATAATCAAAGCCAAATTCATTATTCGTGCCGTATATAATATCGCAGGCATATGCGTGTTTCCTTGCTTCGGGATCAATGTCGTGTTGCAATGCGCCGACACTGAGGCCTAACGACTCATATATCGGTCCCATCCACTCTCTGTCACGCCTTGCCAGATAATCATTTACCGTAACAATGTGGACACCCTTTCCTAAAAGCCCGTTTAGATACGCGGCCAATGTTGCAACTAAAGTTTTCCCTTCACCGGTCGCCATCTCGGCAATCTTCCCTTCATGTAAAACCACCCCGCCCATCATCTGGACGTCAAAATGCCTCATGCTCACAAATCTTTTTGCCGCCTCTCTTACGACTGCAAAGGCCTCAGGTAGAATTTCATCCAAGACCTTTTTTTCCTTTAACTTTAATTCCTTTTCGAACCGCTCCATCTGCGGTCCTTCCGGGGTCTCATCTGATGCTTCCTTGAGATTTTCTTTTATGCGCTTCCTGAACTCATCCGTCTTGGCCCTTAGTTCGGCATTGGTTAACTTAGATACCTCCGGCTCAAGCGAGTTTATTTTATCGACAACCGGCTTAAGCTTTTTTAAGTACCTTTCGTTCTGTGTTCCAAAAATTCTCTTTAATATCAGTCCCAGCATATAACCTCTATTTGGTTGCCTTCCACTTTAGATACGCCTCAATAAAGTTGTCGATATTCCCTTCAAGTACGCCCTCTGCATTGGAGAATTGGAAATTAGTCCTGTGGTCCTTTACCATTGAATAAGGATGTAAGACATATGAGCGGATCTGGCTACCCCATTCTATCTTCTGTTTCTGGGCATACTGCTTGGCAAGCTCTTCTTCCTTCTTCTTTCTCTCTGTCTCGTATAGCCGCGCCTTCAAGACCTTCAATGCCATCTTCTTGTTTTTATATTGTGAGCGTTCGTTCTGGCACTGGACTATGATCCCCGTAGGTACATGGGTAATCCTGACCGCGGAATCTGTCTTGTTCACATGCTGGCCTCCGGCGCCTCCGGCCCTGTATGTATCAATCCTTAGATCCGCTTCCTTTATATCAACCTTTATATTGTCACTGATTTCCGGTATCACGTCAACAGAGGCAAAAGAGGTGTGCCTTCGCTTATTTGCATCAAACGGCGAAATCCTTACCAGGCGATGAACGCCTGATTCACCTTTTAAATACCCATAGGCATAATCACCCTTTACAATAGCCATGACATTCTTTATCCCTGCCTCTTCACCACTTAAAAAATCAATCTGTTGAATCTTTAAATTCTTAGAGGCCGCCCACTTTGAATACATCCGAAACAGCATAGCGGCCCAATCACAGGCCTCTGTCCCTCCTGCGCCTGCATTGATGCTTAAAATTGCGTTAGACTTATCAACATCTTCACCCAGGAGCACCTTGAATTCTAAATCCCTGAATTTTGCGTCTAACCCCAGCAGGTCCTCTTTTAAGTGCTGGACGGAATTCTCATCGGACGCTTCGACGATCTCGGCCAATCCTTCCAGATCCTTAAACCCTTCTTCAAGTGCAAGATACGGGTCGATGATAGATTTTGTGTTCTTTAAATCGGAGATTATCTCATTCGCCTTCTTGTTGTCATCCCAGAAGTTAGGCTGGGCCATTAGTTGTTCAACCTCTTTTATTCGGACAAGCTTTTTGTCAACTTCAAAGATACCCCCGAAGGTTGGATAAAATTTCCCTGGTTTTGCTTATTTCATCAGTTAAATCTTTAAGCGACATGGCTTCTCCTTTTTTGTGTAATTATATCACGTATCAATTTTTCCGTCAAACCTTCAGCCCTTAATAATTTCATCTTCTCTTTAGGGCCCTTCAAAAACCCGCCTAATGTCCCATCAGATTTCACTACCCTATGACACGGAACAACTATAGGGGTGGGGTTTTTATTTAAGGCGTTTCCGGCTGCGCGATAGGCCTTTGGCTGCCCTGCCATCTTGGCTACCCAGCTATACGAGCGGACCTTGCCTTTCGGGATCTTTTTTACTGCCTTATACACATTAGACTCAAATAAGGTAATCCCCTTTTTTACCTTCATCCGATAACCCGCTTGATCTCGCCGGCCAGGCGTTTGTTAATCCCTTTTACCTGCAGCAGATCTACTTTCCTTGAGCGCTTTATCTCCTCTACGGAGCCAAAATGTTTTATGAGGGCCGTCTTCTTCTTTGGGCCGATGCCCTTTATGCTATCAAGCCCTGATGTGCTTATAAGCTTTCCGCGAAGCCTCCTATGGTATTCAATGGCAAATCGATGTGCCTCATCCCTGATCCGTTGAATTAGGTATAAAACCAAAGAATTAGGCTGTAGTTTAATGGGCTCCTGCTTTCCGGGTAAAAATATGTGCTCAAACTCTTTTGCAATCGACATAACAGGAATACTTTCCAGCCCTAATTTTTCCAGCATGTCTTTAGCGCTCGAGAGATGCCCCTTGCCGCCGTCAATAATTATCAAATCCGGGGACGGTTCTTTTTGCTCGATTAAATTTTCATACCTCCGATGTACGATCTCCCGCATCATGCCGTAATCATCAATCCCCTTAACCTGCCTTATCTTAAACTTCCGATAGCCATTCTTGTAAGGCTTCCCGTTAAGGAACGACACCATCGAGCCAACCGCCTCTTTGCCGCTGGTATTTGAAACATCAAAGGCCTCAACCCGCCGCGGTTCCTGCTTCAAGCGTATAATTTCTTTTAAGGCGGCCAGCTGTCCGTTCACATCTTGTCTCTTTTTAGAGATCGCAATGGTCGATGTAAGCGCCCTGATCTGGTCCCGTAATCCCGCGGCCTCCTCATACCTCTTTGCCTTAGAGGCTGCGGCCATCCTTTCCTCTAATTGCCTTAGCAATCCCTGTTTTTTACCTTTAAGAAATGTAATCAACTGATTTATGATATCGCTATACCTCTGCGTATCGACTTTGGCCACGCAAGGCGCAAGACACTGTCTCAAATGATAATCCAGACAGGCCGTCTTAGGCATGGTCCTGCAGGTCCTTAACGGAAAGGCGCGCCGTAAAAATCCCAGGGCCTGCCTTAACAATTTCGCCTCGGTAAACGGCCCGAAATACCTTGCCCCGTCATCTTTCTTCATCCTCGTTATAAAAAGCCGCGGAAATTTTTCGTTCAGGCTCAATTTTAAGAGGGGATATCTTTTATCGTCCCTCAGCGCAACGTTGTATTTCGGATGATGGGACTTAATAAGCCCGGACTCAAGCAAAAGCGCCTCTGCCTCATTCGCCGTTGCGATATACTCTACATCCTTTATATTATCTATCAGGGCCTGCAATCTGCCCGAGACGGGCCTTTGCCTGAAGTAACTGGCTACCCTCTTTCTCAGAGACGCCGCCTTCCCTATATATATTATCTCACCATTTAGGCCCTTCATCAGATAGACCCCTGCGGAATCCGGCAGATCCCCTATTTTCTTTTTGATATCCATGATAAAAATTCTTTCAATTCATGCGAACCCAGTAAAAAACAAACCAAAAAGTAAGAACCTATTCCTAGAAAAATAGTAACAATCACATTCACCCTTAGAGAGGTGAAATAACACAGAAGGCCCATGATCAAGCCTGCCAATAAAATTTTAAACAACGAACCTAAAATTTTGCCTATCCCCAGGCTGCCGATTTTTTTCCGTAAAAAAATATATAGTAGAACGCAATTAAAAATAGCGGCGATGGAGGTCGCAAGAGCAAGTCCTCCCACTTTAAGCGGCCCCATCAGCAAAAGGTTTAAAACTATATTTATAATAAGGGATACCGCGGCAGTTTTAACGGGGGTAGCCGTATCCTGGAGTGAATAAAAGGCATTCACGAGGACCTTTATCCCCCCACACGCAACCAGCCCGACGGCGTAGAAAAACAATGCATTTGAAGTAATCTGTGTAGAGTAGGCGGTAAATGCCCCCCGCTCAAAAAGCAACTTCGTAATAGGCGTGCTTAATACCATAAGGCCGATACATGACGGCACTAAGATAAAGAACAGGGTCCTTAAAGAAAATAAAAGGGTATCTTTCAAACTCTGAATATTCTCCAGGGCCGCCTGCCTTGACATCGTTGGCAATACCGCCTGTGCGATAGCAATGCCGAATATTGCCAAGGGAAGCTGCCATATCCTATTTGCGTAATATAAGGCGGCTACCGCACCTTCACCGACTACACCTGACAAAGAAGCTAAAATAGTGCTTACAAAAACATTAACCTGATAAACACATGCGCCCAGCCCCCTGGGTACCAGAAGGATGCCGATCCTCTTGGCCTTTGGATGCGCGAATTCCTTAGTAAGGCGCGGCTTCCACCCTTTCAAATAAAGCGGAGGCAATTGGATAAAAAGCTGCAGCACCCCTCCTGCCAAAACGCCTGTTGCAAGCCCAAAGACATTATCGCCGAACCATAGTGCACACAGTATGATTGAAAGGTTCAGGGCGCAGGGCCCAAAGGCAGGGGTTGCAAAATGGCCAAGGGAATTCAAAACGCCCATGGCATAAGCCCACAGGCCGACCAGTATCAAAAAAGGAAAAAGTGTCCTGGTTAACGTAACAGTAATCTGAAATTTCTCCGGGTCTGCCCAAAAACCGGGGGCTATTAATCTGATTATTGCAGGAGAAGCCAATATCCCGACAGCCGTAAGGGCCAATAAACTTAAAAATAGGATATTCAATACGACCTGGGCCAGTCTAAAAAATTCGTATTTACCCTTTTTTGTCAGTTCCTCCGTCAGGACAGGGACAAAGGCGGCATTCATGGCCCCTTCCCCTACAAGGTCCCTTAAGAGGTTCGGAATCCTGAAAGCGACAACGAATGCTTGAGCAAAAATCGCGGTTCCGAAAAATTTGGCTATTACAATATCCCGAATAAAGCCAAGGACCCTGCTTAAAGAGGTCGCCAGCCCTATCGTCCCCGCCGATTTTGCTATAGATTTATTTGTTGACATAACGTCCTTAGTATGTTATAAATTTTACTACTATGCCAATAAAAAAAGCTGCATTTAAGAGTATTCGTAAAGATAAAAAGAGGCACCTTCGTAATCTGAGGATAACCTCTGAACTGAAGACCATTAACAAGAGATTTGAATCTTTTCTTAACGCCAAAAAGATAAACGAAGCCAAAGAGGCTTTGCAATTCTTGATCTCTCGTATAGGCAAGGCCGCCTCAAAAGGTATCGTTCATAGAAATACGGCCTCTCGAAAAATCTCACGGTTGACAAAACGCCTGAATAAGCTAGAGAGCGGCAAGTAGTCTTACCAAGAGCATCTGCCATCCGAAGAGAGACCCGCGCAAACTACTGGTTTTAATCTCAAGGTCAAACTCTGCAAGTTCAAGAAGTGCCGCCGTTATCCACGCAATCTTAAGGCCTTTGGCCTGTGACACAAACCTATCAAGCTGGAATTTTCTTAGCTCCAGCGCATCTGAAATCTTTTTAAGCGGCCATCCTTTTCGCAGGCACTCCCTAACCTTCAGGAGATTACGCAGGTTCCAGCAGAATAGACCTACGAGGTTGTTTAAATCTTTTTTCTGTATGCTAAGCCCTAACGCCAATGCCTTTTTTTGGTTCTTTTGGCTAATGGCGTCAAGCATGTCATAGATACTGCTTACCACCTCACTGCCTACGAGCTGCTGAACGTCCGCTAATGTAACTATGGATCTGCCGCCTACATAAGTGGTCAATTTTTCGACCTCTGCATCTATCCCTTTTAGATCATTGCCTTTAAGCTCTTTTAAAAGCTCAAGGGCCGGCGGCGCTATTTTCTTCTCGTTTATCAAAAAACGTTTACTGATCCAGTTCAATAAATTTTTATCATATAGCTTTTTGAAAAAAACTATCTGTGAATTCTTGCCGAGATTGGAAAGGAATTTGTTGCCGAGGAAAAGCTTCTCTTTTGTGCCTGTCTCCAGGATTAAAACTGTATGTGAAGACGGGGATCCTGCATAGGCGAGTAGTTGCTCTTGAAGCATAGAGGATGCAAGTGCTTCAATGTTTTTTAATACGATCAGTCTCTTCTTGGCTAAAAACGGCGTGGTCTTTGCAAGGCTTACCACACCGGAAATGTCTGTATTGCCCGCATAGAAAAGATTAAAATCGATGCTTGAACCTTGCGCCTTTTCGATAAATCTCTGTCTGGTCTTCTGAATCCACTCTTCCTTTAAAAACTCTTCGTCACCGGCAAGTAAGAAAATAGATTTAGTATCCTGCAATTTACCAGACCTCTATGGTCTTCTCTACAATGCGTCTCGCTAGGTCTCTGACTGCCTCACCCCTAGCGGTATCTTCGCTCTTTTTAAGCGTGCCCTGCGTCCTCTGGTCTGAGTCCCCTGAAAAGCTATTTGCTTCCCAGATAGTTTTATTCTTCCTTTTATCCACAAATCTTGCCGATACACCAACATTTACCCTGAATTCGATAACATCATTGTTGTCATCATACCTTATGGGCGCCTTTATATACTCCCGCAACTCACCGCTTAAAACAGAGTCCGCTTCATCGAGGTCTTTTACAACCTTCAGCGTACCGTCAAATATAAACTGATCTACGATCGCCCTTGTGACCTTATTCTCCAGTCCCGGTTCATAGAGCTTGTATGGCTTCTTGTTTGAAACCTCGGCGGTCAGGTCTATGCTGTTTTTGAAGCTTTCGACATATACGGTCTTTACGTAGCTCGGCAGAAGTGATTTGGTGGTATAGCCGCAGCCCGATAGGACAGAAAACAAAAGCAAGAAGGCAGAAAACGAAAGGATGTTCTTTTTATTTTTAAACATTACCGCCCTCTCCTCTTTTCTATTTCCGTGATTTTATTAAATGCCTTCTTCGCCCAGGAAGTCTTTGGGTAGTTATCGAGTACGTCCCTATAATAAATAATCGCACTATCGTAATGTTTTGAACGTTCGTAAAAATAGGCGGTACTGTAAAGGCTCTCCGCCTTTTTCTCCTGAAGCCTCAGCAGTGCCTGTCCAGCGCCGTCTACGGTATCGTTTCTATCCCTAATCTTAACAAATTCTTCGAATTCCCTTATCGCCTCTTCTGTCGGCCCCTGATCATAATTCGGATTTAGGGACATCTTATATGTACAAAACGCAACTTCGTATTTCGCCTGTTCGTACAACAGGCTCTTAGGATAATCGCTTACAATCTTCCCAAATGCCTCAGCGGCCTCTTTATGCTGTTTGGCCTTTTTGTAGCATTCCCCGATCTTGAATTGGGCCAGCTCCGCATAATTACCATAAGGTGCGTTATCAACAACCTTTCTGAATATTTCAAGCGCCCTATCAATGGCCGGAATAAGCGCGATCCCAAACACCTTCTCTTTTTGCCCGCTAAAATACAGATTTCCTATCTTGTACTGGCGCTCGATTATCTCATCTGTAAGTTCTGAACGGGGGTATATGTCTATAACCTTTTGGTATGCCAGGAAAGCTGCATAGTATGCCCTGCGCTCTTCGTGACAACGACCTATATAGTATTGGGCATCGGGCGAAAGTTCTGATTGAGGATATCCCTTTATCAGTTTTTTAAACTCACTTATTGCTTTCGGATAATCCTTTGCCAGATAAAACTGCATGCCCCAGTCATACTGTTTCCTCGGCGTGCCCTTAGGCGCATGTCTGGGGTTTACCCATTTTTTTGATTCTGGGGACCAAATCCAATAGGCATCACAAATGGAATAACTAAGCAGGCAGTAACAAATGACAAGCAGAGATATCCTTTGTAATAAAGATGCTCTTTTCCGCATAGGGATAATTATATCATAATCATAAACAAAAAACACGAATAAAAATTCGTGTCATTTTTTACGGAATTCCAGTAAATTACAGCGTTATCAAGTAGGAGTATTTAGATTACCCAGATAAGTGGATAACCGATCCTTGTCCTCCTTTGACATCTCAAGAAATTGATTTCCGACTTCGTACTTCTCACCGGCCGGAAGCTTCTTGATCCAGGAAATCTTTGACACAGCAGAGATAGATCTTTGTGGGAGGGGAAGTGTTATATCTAAAACCAATCGTGCCGTATAAGGTAAAAACTCATCGGTTATGAATCGCGCCCCTCCCATGCTTAAATCCTTGGTAACGCCGCCTTTTTTTATTCCCGGCGTACCACGTAGTTTTTTATATTCGAAAGGAATCGACATCGTAACACGCATGCTTTTACGCTTCTCCTCAAATCTTAAGAAATCTTCCATTTGGCATTACTCCTATATGACTTATATAAGCATACCACATGAGTATGCAGTTGTCAAGAGTAAGTTATAAAAAAGTTAGTTATTTTTATGCCTCTCGACTGCATAATTATCTCCGTCTGTAGTCAGACTAATGGCCCCTGCCACATCTGTCCTGTAAACATTTATTCCTAACGCGTTCAGCAGCAATAGGGTAGAATTGCTTGCCCTTTTGCCCCCTGTAGAGATTATCGCTATTTCGGGATTTATCCTTTTAATAAATTCCAGGCCGGCATCCCCAAGGCTGCCGCCATGATGAGGCACCTTCAAAACTGTTGAGGCCATTTCTTCACTCTGTCTTAATGACAAAGATCTTGCAGCGTTTTCCTGAATATCACCACAGAATATCGCAGAGAAATCCTTGTACTTTAATCTGAGAATTAAAGAATTGTCATTTGTTCTGTGAAATTTTTTATTCGGCGGATTTAAAACACCGATTTCTACTCCGTTGAAACCTTTGATACCAGCCCCTTCTTGAACAATGAATCTCTTTATCCCTTTCTGCTTAATCAATCCCTGGCACTCCAGATATAAACGGCTCCTCTCTTTTTCTCCGTTTTCTACGAAGTACCTTACTTTGAAATTTTTGAGAATTGTAGCCAGTCCACCTATATGATCTGTATGCGGATGAGTTGCAACAACCATATCTATTCTATCGATTCCTTCGGAAGAAAGGAACC
>JABMQH010000002.1 GCA_013203355.1 Candidatus Omnitrophota bacterium
ATCTTGGAGTCTATATAGTCCTTTGCCAGTACGTTATGAGGGTCAATTGCGAGGATCTGGTAGAAGAGCCCTTGTGCGCCTTTTAATTCATCAGCGTAGAATAGCTTCCTGGCCTGACTGTATAGGCTGTCGATTTTTCGTTTAATCTTGAGTTCTTCCTGATGTCTCTGCTCGTCATGGCGCCTTCCTTCTTCAGCAAACCGCGCTTTCTCCTCCTTGCGGGCTTGTTTCTCTCCCCTGCGCTTTCGTTCCTGTTCTTCTTTAACGCGTCTTCGCTCTTCCCGTTCCTTTTCTATCGCAATCTGTTTTTCTCTTCCGGGAATCTTGGAATCTATATAGTCCTTTGCTAATGCGTTATGGGAGTCAATTGCGAGGATCTGGTAGAAGAGCCCTTGTGCCTCTTTTAATTCATCAGCATAGAATAGTTTCCTGGCCTGAATGTATAGGCTGTCGATTTTACGTTTATCTTCCTTTTGCCTTTTTAGCGCTTCCTTGCGCTTTTGTTCTTCGAGGCGTTTCTCTTCCTTCTGTCTTACCAGTTCTTCCTTGCGTTTTTGTTCTTTGAGGCGCCTCTCTTCTTTGGCGAGCTTGCGCTCTTCTTCTTTGCGTTTCCGCTCTTGTTCCTTGCGCCTCTGTTCCTCTTGCTGCCTGATGAGCTCTTGTTCCTTGTGCCTTCGCTTATTTATTTGAGCTTGTCTGGCCGGAATCTTTTCGGTTAAATAACTATTCGCCCCTTCATGCCCGGGGTCCAGTAAAATCACTTCGTTAAAATATACTATTGCTTTCTCAAATTGATCTTTATGAGAAAACTCCTTTCCCTTTTTGTATAACGCCTCGATCCTAAGCTTATCTTCCTTCTGTCTTTTTAGCGATTCCCTACGCTTTTGTTCCTCGAGACGTTTCCTTTCTACGGCAAACTTGCGTTGTTCTTCTTCAAAATGTTTCTTTTCCTTAGCAAGGTTCCTTTCTTCCTCAAGGCGAGTGAGTTCTTGCTGTACCGTCTGCTCCCTTGCCTGCACACCTTCCTCTTCTACTTGCACAATTCCCTCAGCTTGGCTGTCTACGGTTATATTCTCCGGGGCAAGTTCCTGTACGGGGCTTGTTTCATATCCTTCGCCAATAGGCCCTTCCCATTTTTGTACTCTCCCCTGGGCCTCCTTTAGGCTCTTTTGAAGCCGTTCGATTTCTTGCTTGTGCCTTTTTGCAGCCTCCTCTTGCCGTTTTTGGATATATGCCTGGCTCTCCTCAGAGGCTTGAAGGCTTATCTTTACGCCTTCATCTTTTTCTGCGGCTTTGACAGAAAGCACTCTCAATAAAACAAAAAGTGTTATAGTGCAGATAGCTATTAGTTTATATCGTCTCATTTTTCCTCGGCGTTATTCTCTCCTCCCGATAGGCAGGATTTTTAAAATTTGACATTCATCGTACCAGAAAGCATATTATCCTCATAATTATAGGTTGCAAAATTGGAGGCTTTCCTTTTATGCGCATAACGTAATTGCCCAGACAGCCAGTCTCTAAAATGATACGTAAGGCCGATACTGGGCACCGATATTGCATCTCTTCTCTTTCTATTTTTCCCGTCTTCAACGGTATTCCTGTTATACCTATTATGGGTCCAAGAAAACCCTAAAGTACCTGTTGTCTTAGAAGTAAATTTGTGCTCAGCATTAAAGTCAAACACATCACTGATATAATAAGCGTTGTCGGTATACGCAGACTCCGATGCTGCATGACTATATTCCAGAGATGCCATGGTTTCAGGACTAAATTTGTTCATGAAGGAAGATTTAAAAAATACGTGGCTCATATCGCCATGGGTGGATTCTGCATAGCTTTTCCAGTTATTGCTCACTTCAATAGATGTTAAGAGCTTTTTAAAAAGTGTGCCTGTTACTCCGGCCCTCAATCGTTGATACGTTGCATCCTGCGACCCTTCGGTATAATCCATTATGCCGTAGGTATACCCAGTGAAAAATGACCATTTAGGTCTAAAATGGAAGTAAAATGTAGGGGACAAATCATGTTCTGTATAGCTGTAGGCCTCAAAACCAGCGGTTCGATAGTTTTGAAAAGTACTTGCGTACTCCAAGGCAAAAGTCCTTTTTTTACTCATATAGTAATCTGCTGCGATAAAGAATTTATTATAAGTCCTCTCCGTCCTACCCGCCTGCTCGCTTGTTGCAACGCTTGTGACAAGCGGTTGAAAATCATTTTGCATTTCTATTCCCAGCCTACCAGTTTTTTTGTTCAGCAGTGGCAGTTTCAATGTCCCGGGCCTTATATAAGTCAGTAATAAATGGCTTTTCCCGCCCTGCCGGCTGTTTCTCTTATATTCCTCTATGTCGATCACATAATTTATGTCAACTACCACATACTTTGACTGTAAAGAAAATAAAGCCGAGGGTGAAACCGCAGTAATATAATCCCACTTTTCGTCAACTTTGTCCAGAAAAATGTTATCATCATAGGTTTCTTTTACTTGAAGGCTAAAGCTTCTTCTTATTTTATATGCGCGTTCCTGTTCTTTGCCTGCCTCGACCATCAATTGTCTTCTGAGTTTCACCCGCTGAAGTTTTCGCTCAAGGCGTGTCATGGGTGCTTGTTGCCCCACCTCTTGAACTATCTGCTGCTCATAGATTTCTTTGCGCACTACCTCTTCCAACTCCTCAGCCTGATCTTCAATCTTTTCTTTCTTCTCCTTCGTCTCTGCCAGCTGGCCTCTCTGTTCCAGGATTATCTGTTTGGCGCTCTCTACGCTTTTGAAAACGTCATAACCATCTTCTTTAATAACCGACTCTTCTTCGGATGCTTCCTCTTCGCCAATATCTACGCCAATATCAGGCCATCTTCTTTCAATTGGGATATCGGATCTTTCTTCTTCTTCTTGTGCTAACGCGTTACAAGTTAAAAATTGCGTCAGAAATAAAATTAGCAGCAGATTACGAACGAAATCACCCCTTAAAGCAACCCCATCCGGCCTAATCATTCTCTCTTATCCTTCGATGCAGGCTCCCAAGATGTCTCTTTGCTATTTCTAAATCCGGGTTTATCTTAAGCGCTTGCCTAAGATAAGCTGCCGCCTTCCTGTATTTTTCAAAGGCCTCATACAGTATTGCTAGATTATAATGAGCTTCGATCATATCACTTTGATATGAGAGTGCTTCTTTGAATTGAACTTCGGCATCCAAAAATTTCCCTTTATACCAATACGTCAGCCCTAAATTATTATGTGCCGGGGCAAAAGCAGGGACGATTTTCAATGTGTCCTTAAACTTTTGCATCGCGAGGTCATACCATCCCAATAGTAGATAGTCCCTCCCAAGGTTATAATGAGAAGTGGCGTATTTAGGCTCCTCTTTTAAAGATCGTTTGTATTCCTCTATTGCCTCTTTATACATCTTCTTTTCGTCATAACAAAATCCTAAAGCCGCATACGTATAGGCATCTGGAATTTTCTTTGCACCCAATACTACATATTCCAGTCCTTCATTGTGCAAAGCCAACAGCATATATGTGGTACCAAGCCCGCTATATGCCCAACCATCCGCTTCATCAATCAGTATCGCGTTCTGAAAAGCCTCTCTGGCCTCCATAAACTTAGCCTTTTTTAATAAAATAAATCCATAATCTCTATATGAACGCTCTGTGGCAGGCAATAAAGTCTTCCCGGCATAATCGCTTACATCACTTTCGGGATATTTTGACTTTAGTTTTTTAAAAGCGTCTGAGGCCTTCAATGGATTGTGCAGATCGTACAAATAGGTATATCCTGCCTGAAGTTGAGAAAGCGCTGCTAAAGGAGAATCTACAAACTTATCGGAGATGATCTCATAAGACGACGCTGCCTCCTCAAACCTACCCGCCTTATAATAGTTATCCGCGATATAATATTGGCTATCAAGAGCTAAATGATGATTCGGATTTTGGTTAACGAACCGCGTAAATTCATTGATTGATTTATCGTATTTCGCTTGGAATTTATACGCCCACGCCAGATTAAACGTAGCCCTTTTTGCCAAATCTGTACCGGGAGCTAGCGCAATTACCTTTTTAAACGATTCTTGCGCCTTATCCAGGTCAAAGAGATAGAGATTCGTCACTCCTAAAGTATAGTGGGCTTGCGCCAAATCAGCTGTCTTTTTGAATTTTCTTAGATTATCTATTAATTTCTGGCGCCTCTGGCGTATTTTGATCATATCTCTAGTCTTTGCAGCAAGTTTCGTCGCAAACCCCGCCTCTTTTAAATTGGGATAATCTTTAATAACCAATTCATAAAGGGTGAGCGCTTTTTCATATTGTAAAGATTTCAAATACACGCTTGCCAAAAGCAGTTTTACAAATGCAATTCTGTCATAAAAGGAATATTTTTCAATAAAGTCTTCGTAGATTTCTTGGGCCTGCTCAAGCAGCCACTTGTTTTCCAATAACCTTGCCTTATCAAGAAGGGTCAGATCAACTCCGGGTACGGTTGGTTTCGTAATAGCTTCAGTACCTTCCATAATATACAGCACCATCTCCTGCGTCTCTTCGTCAAGTCTGTCAAGATAGGAGTCTACGACGCTTAATTCACTATACCCCGCCTGCATTGGCCCCCCTTTGACCATTTTTGATATAACTCCCCCCAGTCTTTTTTCTTCAAGTTGTTTCGCTATCCTATTTTTTACCTTTAGCAGAAGAAGTTCGGCCATCTTGGCCTCATCCGATTTCGGGGCCTCTACTACTATATTCGCGTATAGCCTCTTCGCCTCTCTATAGTTCGCAGATTTAAAATAGGAATCTGCGAGGCGCAACTTAACGGCGGGTAACTCTGGATAGGTCGGATATTTATTTATAAATTCCTCGTAGGTATTTATCGCCTTTTCTAGCTGCCAGCTCTCTTCGTACCTTTTTGCTGATTCCAAGAGCGCAAGGTCCACCTCGACCGTAGGTTTAAACATCTCCGGCTGCGGGGCGCCCTTTGGAAGTTCCTTGCCTAGAAATTTGAAGAGCTTCCGTAAATCTCTGTTTATCCTATCGAAGGCAATAAATAAATTCCCTCTTTTTTTCTCTCTCTTTTTCACCATGCCGCCAAGTAAAAACTCAACGTCCTTCAGCTGTTTTTTAACTCCTCCGCGAGTTATTACATTCTTCGCAAATTCCAGATTCACCATATTGACGGACTCAACGGACTCAATATCGCTGGAAAGCATTTCGTGTATCAGCAAGTCATCCAGTAAAATACCGATTCTTTTCGTATCGCCGATGACCTGCGCGTTTGATGTCTGATCCAATGCAAATTGTAAATCCTCCAGGGAGCTGTCGACCATATACGTATTATAGCTTAGGAAAAATATTGTTACTCCTATGATAAGGCCGACTGGCATTATAAGCTTTTTAAAAGAAGTAGCAATAGACATCCCTTGTGCTTTCTTTTCTTTTCTTGTAAGAGACATTTTTCTCCTTCGTATGTTTATTATGTAAATATTACCCTATAATATATTAAAAGTCAAGCCCATGGGGTAATAATCACTAGGTCTTTTGTATATTATAATAAATAAGTGGCTGTTTTCGCTTGGGGAATGTGGTAGGTTTAACCTTTAATTGCCTTTTCTATTTTTGCCCAGGTGTCGCGCAATGTCACTATCCGGTTAAAGACAGGTTTATCAGAGGAATGATCCTTTGTGTCAACGCAAAAATAGCCAAGACGTTCAAACTGACAGCGGTCTTGGGGTTTTGTGCCTTTAATGGTCGGTTCCAATTTGCAGGATTTTATGACCTCTAATGAATGCGGGTTTATATTTGCCTTGAAATCCTCACCTCCATCGGAATCCTCAGGGTTTGGTTTGGTAAATAGGCGGTCGTACAGTCGGATTTCGGCCTCAACCGCATGGCGGGCCGATACCCAGTGAAGCGTTGCTTTTGGTTTTCTTCCATCGGAAGCATCACCGCCGCGTGTCGCTGGGTCGTATGTGCAACGAAGCTCTATAACCTCTCCTGTGCGCTCGTCCTTGATAACCTTCTCGCATTTTATAAAATAGGCGTAGCGCAGGCGGACTTCGCGGCCGGGAGAGAGCCTGAAAAATTTCTTTGGCGGGTCTTCGCGGAAATCGTCCCTTTCGATATAAAGCTCCCGTGAAAACGGCACGTTTCTTGTGCCCATGGCAGCATCCTCGGGATTATTGATGGCTTCCATATCTTCTGTTTTGTCTTCAGGATAATTTTCAATTATAACCTTAAGCGGCCGCAATACTGCCATAACACGCGGCGCTACCTTGTTAAGATACGTGCGTATCGCATTCTCAAGGATGGCAACATCAATAACGCTGTTGAATTTTGCAACACCTATCTCCTCACAAAAATTGCGTACGGCCTCGGACGGGCATCCGCGCCTCCTGAGTCCTGCTATGGTAGGCATACGCGGGTCATCCCAACCTGTCACCAACCCCTTTTCTACCAATTCGAGTAATTTCCTTTTGCTTAAAACCGTATAGTTCATGTTAAGACGGGCAAACTCGATCTGCTGCGGGTGGTAACTACCTAATGCATTAAGCACCCAATCATAAAGCGGGCGGTTGTTTTCAAATTCAAGTGTGCATATCGAATGGGTTATCCGTTCTATCGAATCACTAATGCAATGACTGAAATCATACATAGGGTAAATGCACCACTTATTGCCGGTTCTGTGATGCGGGGTACTTTTCAGTATACGGTAAATTATCGGATCGCGCATGTTCATATTCCCGGACGCCATATCTATTTTTGCGCGCAAAACACGCGAGCCCTCGTCAAGTTCCCCGTTTTTCATGCGTTCAAAAAGATCAAGGTTTTCCTCAACGCTTCTGGTCCGATATGGGCTTTCTTTCCCCGGCCGGGTGAGTGTGCCACGGTATTCTCTTGTCTGGTCTATGTTTAAATCACAGGCATAGGCCTTACCTCTCTTTATGAGCTCTACCGCACACTCATATAGCTTCTGGAAATAATCGGATGTGTAATAAAGACGGTCGTCCCAGCTGAATCCCAGCCAGCGCACATCCTCCTTTATGGCTTCTATATACTCCTGTTCCTCTTTAGTGGGATTTGTATCATCAAAACGAAGGTTGCACAACCCGCCGTACTGAGCTGCAATGCCGAAATTTAAGGCTATCGCCTTCGCGTGGCCGATATGAAGATAACCGTTCGGCTCGGGAGGAAATCTGGTATGGACCCTGCCCTCATTCTTTTTAGTCTCTAGATCTTTGCCTATGATTTCTGTAATAAAATTTGGTTTCATTTTTCAGTTTCGAATCCACAACTTGGCTGCCCAGCTAGGATTCGCCTCCTACGGCCTCGCTGATTGCTCGTCCTGCGGAGGCCCACCTCGCTCGCTGTCGGGGCCTGATTGGCCCCTTTTCCTCCTGTTAGTCGGCGCTCGCGAGTTTCGAATCCCAAGTGGCTGCCCAGCTAGGATTCGAACCTAGAAAACGTGCTCCAGAGG
>JABMQH010000019.1 GCA_013203355.1 Candidatus Omnitrophota bacterium
GGCTTAGCCCGCACACAAGAGCTCTTATAACTTCTCTACAGCAGATTCCCTCTGTTAGTGAAGAACTATCTCAGGATAGGGTAAATGCGGATAGGCTCAAAGAAGCTATAATTAAGGCTCTATCAGAACTAGGTGAGGAACCTGATTACCGCGCTATATTCAAAGAAATCACACGCCAATCCATGGCGAACTCTAAAGCAGCCCCTACCAGAAAACAAGCTAATGCCTCTCTTGATAAGCTTATTGCGCTAAGTCTTATTATACAGCCTACTTTAAGGGGGCGGCTTAATGCGATATCGGAAGGAGAATCTATTACCCCAGCACTTTTATTTACCCTAAAGGAAGTCTTATCTGAAATTAAGCCCGAAGCAGAACAGAAAATACGCGATATCATAAACGAGGTAAGCGGCTATAACGAATTATCTAAAATAGTAGAAAAAAGGGTAAAATCCGAAAAGGGCGATGATCTAATGGAACTTGACCTTATTCCGGCAAAAACGAGACTTGACTTTTTCTACGGCTACTTCGGCGAAAATTGCACAGACGAAAATCCCGAAGAACTTTTAAACCCCGCATTTACTCCTATAAGAATTGTCCATAAAGGAAAGATCGTAGGATGCGTACATACACTTACCTTAGATATAGAAGGCAAAAAAAGCCTTGTAATATGCGGGATAGAGCCACAAACACCATTAGCAAACGCTCTTGATGCAGAAGGATTTGTAATAAAGCTGCTCGAAGCCCTTACTCTAGAAGTAGCAACACAAAATGGTTATGAGCAGGTACTTGTGAGTACAAGTGATGCCACGAGATCGAATAGGGACAATATAAGTGAAGCTATAAAAAAGTTGATAAAGCATAAGAGCGATGTTCATCAAGAAGTGCAAAGTACCTTCCCATCCAATACTAGTTATTCAATAGCAGATCTTAAACTGTGGGCACCGATATCTGATTCAGCAACACCCGTTGAGTCTCGCCAAGCCCAAACCGTCGAAGCCCTGGCAGCCGCAGGCGGCAGGGGTGTGCCTATCAGGGCACTCGTTGTTGTTGAAGGCGTGAGTGATAAAGAATTGAAAGATCTTGAGGACAAATTAAATGAAGGCTTATACAGAAACGGTTTTGGAACAACCCAACCCGGAAGCAGACGCGGCAGATCTACTCATGAATTATTGTTAGTTAGCGGTAAGAAAGAACATGAAAACGAACTCGCGTTTGAAGGGCGCTTGAAACGTGAAATTCATATGGCGAGAGGATATTTGCCCGAAGGAGTTAAGAACAAAGATAGGATCGTGACTGTATTTGCTCCTCTAAGTGTTTCTGACGCTATCAGGAGCTATACAAGCGAGAACCATGGCAGTAAAGTTAATGTTATAAACGACGCTTACAGCGATTCTAATGTCAATGAGGCAAATAGATTATATCCGGACGCAATGATTAGATACGCCATAGCAAGACAAATCTTTGCAAGTACCATTAGCGAACCCTTGAGAGGTAGAGCGTTAGAGACTATAAGCAACTTATTGCAAAAAATAACAGAGAATAGTATAACGATTGATACGATAGAAAAGCTTTTTACCACAGATTTTATTCTAAGAATTAAACCGATCAACTGGAATCAAGAAATCGGCAAATGGCAAAAGTCCCAAAAAGCCACTGCTACCGCGTTATAATCGTTTCCTACTCTCCGCAATTAGCAAAAAAAGGTTTGACAAACCCCTCCGGCTTGTCAATGAGTCAGGTTGTGTGCCCCTTTTTCTTCAGATTGACAATTCCATGCATTAAGTTGACAAATGTTAAATATCAAATTGACAAAAGTTAGATAATAACTTGACAAATAATGGAATTAAGGAATTAAGGGAATTGATTAAGCCAATAAAATATTTGCCTATAAAAATTATTTGGATCTACTCAAAAAAGAATAGGCAAGCCGGGTACCCCATTCCCTTCTTGCCAATTGCCCTTACCGGTGGTATACTAAAAAAACAAAGAGGTGTTTGAAAATGAAGAAAATGATCGTATTGCTGCTATGTTGCGCGTTTATGACACTTGCCGCATACGGGGAGAATGAGAATATGAAAGATACCACAGTTATTTTGGAAACAACTCAAGGGGACGTCGAGCTGAAACTTTTTCCGGAGATCGCGCCTAAGGCATGCGAAAATTTTGTGGGGTTAGTCAAAAAAGGTTATTATGACGGTATAACTTTTCATCGTGTGATAAAGAACTTTATGGTCCAGGGCGGAGATCCCACGGGTACGGGCCGGGGCGGAAGCTCTCTCTGGAACCGTCCTTTCGAAGACGAATGCGTGAATGACGTTAAATTCGATAAATCCGGGATCCTCGCGATGGCCAACGCCGGGCCCAAAACCAACGGAAGCCAGTTTTTTATAACAACAGTGCCCACCCCCTGGCTGAACGGGAAGCATACTATTTTCGGGGAAGTTACAAAAGGATACGAAAATATCCAAAAGATAGAAAACCAGCCCACGGACCCGCAAGGCAAGCCAAGCGCCGCGCAGAAGATCATAAAGGCCTACGTGAAATAGAAAGCCAAAAAACAAAAGCATGAAATATAAACACGCGTTATTTTTAAATCCCTATACGGCGGAAGCTTCCTCGACCGCGATGGGGATGTTTCCGCCCACGGGGCTTGAATATATCGCCGCAAGCGTCGAGGGCCTTGTGGGGAAGCTTACCCTCATCGACTTACGATACGAAAAAGAATTATGTGATACCGGTAAATTGCTGGATTTCATAAAAAAGGAAATTGATATAATATGCGCCACGATAACCTGGAACCGCCACTATGACGAGGCCTGCGATTTTCTAAATCTAATGCCTGAAGGCATACCGCTTGTTGTGGGGGGGTACAAGGCGACAGCGAACGTCGAGGAGATCTTCGAGCGCTGTCGGAAAGTAGACATCGTAGTAAGGGGCGAAGGCGAAGAAACCATTAAAGATGTAGTAAAAGGCGTGCCGCTTGAGAATATACCCGGCATCTCCTACAGAAAAGGCGGTAAGGTATTTCATAATGAAAACAGGCCGCTACCCGAGGTAAACGCCATAACCCCGCCGAA
>JABMQH010000020.1 GCA_013203355.1 Candidatus Omnitrophota bacterium
AAGGAACTCGGTCAGCTTTATAGCCGGTGTACCGCCCTTATTTTCCCTCAGGAAGAGGATTTTGGAATAGTCCCGCTTGAGGCCAATGCCTCGGGGAGGCCTGTAATCGCCTTTGCAAAGGGCGGGGCCTTGGAAACGATGAAGCCTTGTGTTAGCGCAGGGGATGGTGGGACGGCGGTTTTTTTCCACAGCCAGACACCCGAAGATCTAATGGCCGCAGTTAAGAGATCGGCTGACTTAAGGTTTGATCCGAAGGAACTTAGAGAAAATGCCCTTTCCTTCGATAAGTCTGTCTTTATTTCGAGCATCAAAAGTAAAGTACAGGAGCTATATTCAAAAGGGGCGAAATGAGAAATCAGTATCTTAAAATCTTGGTTTTGTTTTGTATCATTGCGCTATTCTCTTCGAATTGCGCAACCTTGTTAGAGGCAGGGGAGGGTTCACCTTTTGGTGTTTGCGTAGGTTTGACTGAATGCAAGGATGAGGAACTCGCGCGTCTTGTAAAAGAGACAGGGATAAAATGGGTTAGACAGCAAATCCGCTGGGATGTAATTGAACCAAGGCAAGGAGAATTTCATTGGGAGGACTTCGATAAGGCTATTGCGAACGAATGTAAGCATGGCTTGAGTGTTTATGGTTTACTTCATTGGAAGAGTTGGTCCGATCCTACAACCGGCGATGATGAGGCTATAAAGAATTGGACGAATTTTGTATCGCTGGCCGTAACAAGATATAAAGGCAAAATTAAATATTGGGAGGTTTGGAACGAAGAGGACTATACAGGTTTTTGGAGTCCCCCGAACGCAGCCAATTATGTTAAGCTGCTCAGAGCCACTTATATTACCGCAAAAGCAATAGACCCGGAGTGTAAGATTATTTTAGGGGGGCTTATGGGTTGGGGCGGAGAGAGCCCGTATTTCCCTTTTATTGATGAAGTCTATAAAAATGGAGGTAAGGATTACTTTGATATTCTGGCCTTTCATCCTTATACGCTGTCAAACAGTCCTGCGAAAAATAATTTGCTGGAGTGGAAAATAAAGGATGTCCTTTCTAGGATGGAAAGCCATGGAGACCCGGATAAGCCGGTTTGGATCACAGAATTAGGGTGGGCCAGCAATAAGCTGACCAACCCTAAGTCCAAATGGCCGGTAACACCCGATAAGCAAGCGGATTATTTGACCGAGGCCTTCGAGATCAGCCTGTCTTACCCGCAGGTTAAAAAGGTCTTTTGGTACGGTTTTAGGGATGTGGGTACTTCTCCAGTTGATATCCAACATAATTTCGGACTCATAAAGCACGATTTAACCGCAAAGCCCGCTTATAACGCGTATAAGCGCGTTATTATGAAATGGAAGGCCATAAAGGCACAGGAAAGCATAAGATAAAAAATCTTTACATTATATGTATATTTTAGTACAATTAATATAAAAATAAGGGGTTAAAGAGGAGATTTAAAGATGTCAGGGCATTCGAAATGGGCGACGATTAAGCATAAGAAAGGCGCGGCTGATGCCAAGAGGGGTCAACTTTTCACAAAATTGATCAAAGAGATTACAATAGCCGCAAAAAACGGAGGAAAGTCGGATACAAATCCCCGGTTGAGGACTGCCATACAAAAGGCAAAAGATTCAAATATGCCACAGGACAACATTGATCGCGCTGTTAAAAAAGGGACCGGAGAGCTCCCGGGAGTTGTTTACGAAGAGACTACATATGAGGGGTACGGACCGAACGGTATCGCGATCATAGTAGAGGCGGTCACTGATAATAAAAACCGCGCATCGAGCGAAGTTAGAAATATCTTTTCGAAAAACGGAGGGAATATGGCCGGTTCCGGATCGGTGAGCTGGATATTCGAGAAGAAAGGCTATTTTATTATCAACAAGGGCACGATCGAAGAAGATAAACTTATGGGCATTGCATTGGAGGCAGGAGCGGAAGATTTGGTGACCGCAGAAGAGACCTATGAGATAAAGTCTACCACCGCAGATTTTGAAAATATCAAAAAGGCGCTTGAAGAGCACAACATTAAGCTGGAATCGGCCGAGATAACGATGGTCCCAAAGAATACTATTAAGATAGTAGGTGAGGATGCCAGGAAGGTCCTTGCTTTAGTGGATGCCTTGCAGGATCACGATGATGTCCAGAACGTTTATGCGAATTTTGATATACCAGACGATATTTTAAAGAAGCTGGAAGAAGGGTAAATGCGGATTCTTGGTATTGATCCCGGATTAAATGCGACGGGATACGGTATAATCGAAGATTCCCAAAATAGATTCAGATTGTTAGAAGCAGGATTAATACAAACTTCACCGAACAAGCCGATACAAGATAGGCTTAAAAAGATACATCTCGGGGTCAATGAATTGATAAAAAAATTCAGGCCCGATACGCTAGTTCTGGAAAAACTTTATTCACACTATAAGCATCCTACAACCGCAATCCTTATGGGGCATGGCCGCGGCGTGATATGCCTTACAAGCGGCGAAAAAAATATACCTTTAGTAAGCTATCCGGCAAAGAGAATAAAAAAAGCAGTTACGGGAAACGGCAACGCCTCAAAAGATCAGGTTCAAAGGATGGTTCAGAATATATTGGGGCTTGAACAAACGCAGATCCCAAATGATGTAACGGATGCCTTAGCCCTTGCAATAGCTCACAGTTATGTTGCGTCGCATTATAGGCTGGGAGCAATCAAAAAAGGAAAGCCATAATGATATCCCGCATTGCCGGTAAATTGATCAGAAAAGAGGATTCGAATGTTATTGTTGAAGTAAACGGGATATCTTATGAAGTCTTCGTACCCCCCGCAGTTATGAATGCCTTAGATGGAAACATCCAGCCCGACGGGACATTAGGACTCATAACGTATTATTACCATCATGTGGAGCAATCTAAATCCATCCCTATCCTCATCGGTTTTTTAAATGAAATAGAAAAAGATTTTTTTGAACAGTTTATCACTGTTTCAGGCATCGGCCCGAAGGCGGCCTGTAAGGCATTGAGCCTGCCTTTCTCCGTTATTGCGGATGCGATCGACAGGGCGGACCTGACCTTATTAAAAACACTTCCGGGCATAGGCGAGCAGAAGGCCAAAGAGATACTTGCGAAATTGCAGGGTAAGGTTGGAAGATTTGGTCTAATCCAAGATAGAGACAGTACCCCTACCCCTAAAGTTAAAACGGATATCAGGGATGAGGCCGTTGCAGTGCTTTTGCAGCTTCAGTATAGAAAAAGAGAGGCACAGGACATGGTCAATAAAGCAATAACGCGAAATCCCGGGGTTGAAAGCTGCGAGGATATTTTAAACGAGGTATATAGGCAAAGGACACATGGAAAAGTTAACGAACCCAATCTTAAAAGGTAAACAAAAAGAGAAATTGATCCTGGGGCACGACGCCGAAGAGGATACCATAGTTAATCTTTCCTTAAGGCCGTTGGATATAAAAGATTTTGTAGGGCAGAAGGACGTAATTGAAAATCTTTTAATTTCGATACAGGCGGCGAAAAAGAGGAAAGAGCCGTTAGAGCATGTCCTATTCTCAGGGCCTCCCGGCCTCGGAAAAACAACCTTGGCGCACATTATAGCCAACCAGATGGAGACCAAGATCACGGCCACCAGCGGTCCTGCAATTGAAAGGGCAGGGGATTTGATCGGCGTGCTGACAAATCTCGGGGAAGGGGATATCCTTTTTATTGACGAAATTCACCGCCTTTCGAAGGTGGTGGAAGAATTTTTATATCCTGCAATGGAAAGCTTTCAGATAGATTTTGTCATAGATAAAGGGCCGTATGCAAAGACGATAAAGTTTAATCTGAAGCATTTTACGCTTATCGGTGCCACTACGAGGTCGGGCCTACTGGCCGCTCCGATGAGATCCAGGTTCGGCATCTTCTACCATTTGGATTTTTATGAACCGGAAGATTTAGTGAAAATCCTTAAACGTTCCTCGCACATTTTAAAAATAAAGTTGGATAAGGAAAGCCTCTTTGAGATCGCAAAACGCTCAAGAGGCACGCCAAGGGTAGCGAACAGGCTTTTGAGACGGGTCAGGGATTGGGCAGAGGTTAAAGCGCAGGGCGAGATTTCAAAGGAAGTGGTTAATAAGGCCCTAAATGCTCAAGGCATAGACAAAAATGGACTCGACAACCTGGATAGGAAGGTATTGCATGCCGTAATAGATGTATTCAAAGGCGGCCCTGTCGGCATAGATGCCCTTTCAGCTACCCTTAATGAAGAACGGGATACAATTGCCGATGTAGTGGAGCCGTATTTACTTAAGATAGGGTTCCTGAAGCGCACTCCTCGTGGACGGCAGGCAACAAATTCGGCTTATGAAAGTCTTTCTCTGCCCGGCAGGAAAGAGGTTCAAAAGGAGATGTTTAAATAAGTGAAAGTATTGCTGCACATTTGTTGTGCACCTTGCAGTATTTACCCCTTCAAAGAATTATCAAAGGTTCACGGTACTCAAATCAAGGGATTTTATTTTAATCCAAACATCCACCCGGAGCAGGAATATTTAATGAGGCGCCGTGCAATTGAGGAATATTCCAGAACGCGAGACTTAGAGGTTATCTATCCCGAATATGAGCCCAACGGTTTTTTCAAAAAGATCATATACAAGGAAAATCCACCGACAAGATGCAGGACGTGCTGGCAGATGCGCTTAGAAGAGACCGCCCTTTATGCTAAGGAAAACGGATTTGATGGGTTCTCGACAACCCTTTTAATAAGCCCTTACCAGGAGCACCGGGCGGTAAAGGAGATCGGTGAAGGGTTATCGGAAAAGTTTGATTTGGATTTTTATTATCAGGATTTCAGAACGGGGTTTAAGGTATCCCAAGATGAGGCACGGACCCAAAGCCTGTACCGGCAAAAATATTGCGGGTGCATATATAGCTTGATAGAACGGTTTGCCGAAAAGCAGGAAAAGACATATAGGAAAGCGCAGGCAACCGCAGAAAAGGTATAGATGCAGATAATGGAATTTAATTGGCTCGGCAAGACATTGATATTTTTCGGAGCAGTCTTGATTTTAGTCGGCGGGGTATTCCTTTTATCCGATAAGGTGCATTGGTTTGGCCGCCTCCCCGGAGATATAATGATCCGCAAGAACTTCTTTACCTTCTTTTTTCCTATCACAACATGCATCCTTATTAGTATCATCCTTTCCATAATCTTCTATTTCTTAGGTAGAAGATGAAAATCCGTTTATTGACCTGCCTTTTGTATTTTAACTTGTGCATTGTAAATTGCGTTTTGGCTGATAACCAAAAGGGCCAGGAGATTATCAGGGTACGCATATTAAAGAATTTAAATAGTGTTAAGTTAACTTTAGACAGCGCATATGAGATCTATGCATTAAAGGATAATAAGTTAATAAAAA
>JABMQH010000021.1 GCA_013203355.1 Candidatus Omnitrophota bacterium
ATAGAGGAAGAGAGTGCAAGAAAGAAATTAGACAGGGAAGTGAGATGGAAGGAAAATTTACTTGTTTTTTACAAAAAGGCCAGGAAGAAGGCCGTTAAAATTGCCGCAGTCTGCTTTTTATTGTACCTTTTGTTTTTTGAGACACCCTTTATGTGGTTTCTGACCGGCCCTTTAAAAATTTCGCAAGTCCCTCAAAAGGCTGATGTCATTGTTGTGTTTGGCGGAGGGGTAGGCGAGACAGGAAGCCCGGGTAAAAGCACCATAGAGCGGGCACGGTATGCTGCGGAGTTGTACAACGAGGGGTATGCGGATAAGATTATATTTTCATCCGGATATTTCTACATATATAACGATGCAGAAAATATGAAACTCATCGCCCTTTCCATGGGGGTGCCTGAAAGAAATATCATTCTGGAGCAAAAGGCGAATAGCACATATGAAAATGTTGTATTTTCAAAAGCGATATTAGATAAAAATAAGTGGGATTCAATATTGTTGATTTCCTCGCCATACCATATGCGCCGTGCGTATTTTGTATTTAATAAATGGAAAAATGATATAGAGGTTACCTATACACCTGTAAAGATATGTCAGTTTTATTATAGACCGGAAGGATTAAAATTAAGCCAGATAAAGGCCATAGTGCATGAGTATTTGGGCATAGCATACTATTGGTTCAAGGGGTATATCTAAATATGTGCGGGATATGTGGAAAGGTCAGCCTAAATAGCAGCATTGATATAAGCAAGGACTTGATATCGAATATGTGCGCCTTGCTTAAGCACAGAGGGCCTGATGATGAAGGGGTATACCTGAATCATAAGCCCAGGGGCCCGGGGTCAAATGCCAAGGTTGGATTAGGCCATAGAAGATTAAGTATTATTGACCTTTCATCAGCAGGACATCAGCCGATGAGCAATGAAAACGGATCGGTTTGGATAGTGATGAATGGCGAGATCTATAACTTCCTTGAGTTAAGAGAGTTACTTAAGCAAAAAGGGCATGAGTTTAAATCCCAGACAGATGCCGAAGTGATCTTACACTTATATGAAGATAAAGGGGTAGAGTGCCTAAAGGATTTGCGCGGGATGTTTGCATTCGCAATATGGGATGAATCTTCCGAAAGCCTATTTTTGGCAAGGGATAGAATCGGGAAAAAGCCGTTATTCTATTCTCTTAGGAATACAGATTTAGTGTTTGCATCTGAACTAAATGCATTATTGCAGGATAAGGGTATTAGTCGTGATATAGATCTGTCCAGCATAGATGATTTTTTGAATTATCAATACATACCGGCACCTTTTACCATATTTAAGGAGGTTAAAAAACTGCCGCCGGCACATTTCTTGATATGGGAAAAAGGCAAAGTACGCATAGATAGATATTGGAATTTGGACTATTCAGAAAAATTGAACTTAAGGGAAGAGGAATATTGCGAAAGAATATTATCTTTGTTGAAAGAGGCTACAAAGATTAGGCTAATAAGTGATGTGCCCTTAGGGGCATTTTTGAGCGGGGGCATAGATTCAAGTGCCGTAGTAGGGATAATGGCACAATTGATGGATAGGCCCGTGAAAACCTTTTCGATAGGGTTTGAAAACAAAAGTTTTAATGAAACGCCTTATGCAAAGCTGGTCTCCGAAAGATTCGGGACAGAGCATAAAGAGTTTATAGTGAAGCCAAATGCATTAGAAATATTACCCAAACTGATATTACATTTTGGCGAACCATACGGGGATTCGTCAGCTATTCCGACATATTATCTATCTAAGATAACCAGAGAAAATGTGACCGTTGCTTTAAATGGTGATGGCGGAGATGAATCTTTCGGAGGGTATGAACGGTATGTTGCCAATCTAATGGCAGAGCGTTATAGAGGCCCAGCTATTATTGCCAATAAGTTATTCGGGAAGATCGTAGAAAAGGCCCCAGAATCTACACACAAGAAAGACAAAATAAATAGATTGAAGAAATTTTTGAGTATAACCAATCTAAATAAGGAGAGCAGATATTCAGAGTTCATGGCAATTTTTAATGAAAATAAAAGAGCGGGAATCTATTCTGATTACCTAAAAGGGGAAATAGGCAAAAACGGCAGAGGCCGGATTATATCGAAAGAATATCAAAAATCAGGCGTAGAGGATTTGATAGATTCAACGCTTTATGTAGATTTAATGACTTATATGCCGGGGGATTTATTGCCCAAGGTGGACATAACATCAATGGCTAATTCACTGGAAGCGCGATCGCCGTTTTTGGATCATAAATTCTTGGAGTTTAGTGCGCAGATCCCCTCACATTTAAAGATAAGGGGTATCGTGACTAAATATATCTTGAAAGAGACTTTCAAAAAAACGCTACCCGCTAGTGTTTTAAATAGAGAAAAGATGGGTTTTGGGGTGCCGGTTGGCGAATGGTTCAGGGGCGAGTTAAAGAGTTATGCATACGAGGTTTTGTTGGACTCGAAGGCGATTAAAAGGAATTACTTTAAAAGAGAAAGCGTAAAACAATTACTGGACGAACACTGCAAGGGTAAAGTCAACAATGGTGCCAAGATATGGAGCCTGTTGAACCTTGAACTCTGGCACAGGTTATTTATCGATAGGGATATGCCTTAAAAGAGGTAAGTATTATGGATTACGAAAAAGGTGGCACACAGAAGCAATACTACGGCGAGGATGAGGTTATAACGCGGGATTGCCCTTCATGTAGCGCCAAGGAAACAATAGAGATTTGCAAGGAAAGAGGGGCCGTGGGGGTGGTTAGGTGCCGAAAGTGCAGCCTTATTTATACCAATCCAATAGTCAAAGACCCGGAGAAGAATTATTGGGGGGATGAACAAAAATACTACGAAGAGACCAGATTGATCGTGGAAGGGAAAGCGGGATGCCACAGAGACCCCAATTATATTGCTGACCTAAAGCTGATAGAAAAATTGAAGCCCGAAGGTAATTTTCTTGATATCGGCACAAGCATGGGGTTTTTCTTAAGGCATACACGCGGAAAGAAATGGAATGTGTTTGGGGTAGAACCGTCACCCGTACTCTCTAAAATGGCATGCAAGCATTTTGGCTTAAATGTAAAAAATGCCTATTTGGAAAATGCCGGCTTTGAAGACAACTTCTTTGATGTGGTTACGATGACCGATGTATTCGAACATATCCCCGAGCCCAAGAAGATGTTATCTGGAATTCGCAAAATCCTTAAAAAGGACGGGATACTGTTTATTAAGGTTCCAAACGGAAAATATAATTTATTAAAGTTCTGGATTGCCAAAAATACAGGTGGGCTAAAAAACAATGATATATTCGATTCCTATGAGCATCTCACGCATTATACCCAGAAGACCTTAATGAAGATGCTAGCGGATTGCGGATTTACTTTAAGCAAGGCCCTTATAGGTAAACCCATTCAACTGCCTGTCTGGCATAAATACGTGGGACATTTTTACGTATATCCAAGTCCATGGATGCTGGATATGAAGAACCATGCGCTAAGAAATCTATTTTATTATATTTCTAAAGGAGAGTTCGCGTTGCGATCTGGAAATATAGGCAACCTTGCACCAAATATCATTGTGATTGCAAAGCGTAACGATAATCACTAAAGGAGAACCAAAGCAGGCTTATATGAAAAGGATAAAGGTGATACGTGTTATTGCCAGGCTCAACATCGGCGGACCCGCTATACATACCATTATCTTGAACGAGGGCTTGGATAAAAACAGGTTTGATAGTCATTTAATAACAGGTAAGCCGGCTCAGGGTGAAGGCGATATGACGGACCTTGCCAGAGAAAAAGGGATAAAACTCACTATCATCCCGGAACTTAGCCGAAAGATAAATTTATGGCCTGACATGATAGCATTGTGGAAGTTGTTTAAAATAATCAAAAAAGAGAAACCCGATATTGTGCATACCCATACCGCAAAGGCAGGCGTTCTTGGCAGGTCCGCCGCAATATTAAATAGAGTCCCGATTACGGTTCATAGTTTTCATGGCCATGTTTTTCACAGTTATTTTAGTTCTACTGCAACAAAGGTATTTATTTTTATAGAAAGGATATTCGCCAAGTTCACAGACCGGCTTATAGTTGTAAGCGATAGCATAAAAAGGGATATTTTAAAACACCTCGGAACGGCAAGCGAAACAAAAACGTCAGTTCTCAGATTGGGGCTCAACTTGGAAAAGTTTAAAAATACTAATCAGCTCAAAGGGGAATTTAGGAAAGAATTGAATATTGATACAGCAGTTTTGCTAGTTGGGATTATAGGGAGGCTTACCGCTGTCAAGAACCATAAACTGCTGTTTGAGGCCATAAGGTTCTTAAAAGATGAGTCACCAGACCTGAATGTAAGGTTTTTAATAATCGGAGACGGTGAATTACGGAGCAGCCTAGAGAGTTGTGCAGCCAATCTGGGCATACGAGAATGGGTCCAGTTTGTTGGATGGCGCAAAGACATACCACGCGTTTATGCCGATTTGGATATAGTGGCATTGACTTCTTTAAATGAAGGCACGCCGCTTTCAATTATCGAAGCCATGGCTGCCCACAAGGCAGTGGTGGCAACTGCAGTGGGAGGTGTGCCGGATTTGGTTGAAGATAAGAAGAACGGCTGGCTTGTGGATTCAAATGATGCGGCAAAGTTAAAGCAAGCGCTCTCGATCTTACTGAAAGATGAAAAATTACGAAATAAGATAGGACAGACAGCGGGTTTGCATGTTTATGAGAGGTATTCAAAGGAACAATTGATAGAAAATGTAGAAAATCTTTACAAGGATTTAGTGACCAAGAAGAATCTCGAAAAGATTAAATAATAAGGAGAGGATACCATGAAAAATCTTATTACCGGAGGTGCGGGTTTTATCGGCTCTCATTTGGCCGAGGCATTGCTTAATAGGGGAGACAAGGTCCACATAATAGATAACCTTTCGACAGGCAGCTTGAGCAATATAGACCGTTTGACGAAAAACCAAAATTTTAGCTACACGATCGGGACAATAATGAACGAAAAGGTCGTGAATAAGCTTATACAGGATTGTGATTGCATATATCACCTGGCCGCAGCCGTTGGCGTGAAATTGATAATGGAAAAACCATTGGAAACAATAGAAACTAATGTAAAAGGCACCGAGATGGTCTTAAGGATAGCAAATAAGTATAAGAAGAAGGTCTTGATTACTTCCACCTCCGAAATTTACGGAAATCACGTCCAGCATAAACTTAAAGAGGATGACAACAGGGTCCTCGGCCCAATTAAAAAGTGGAGATGGGCTTATGCATCCTCAAAGACAGTAGATGAATTTTTGGCCCTCGCATATCACATTGAAAAGAAACTGCCGGTTGTAATTGTGAGGTTGTTTAATACGGTAGGTCCGAGGCAGACAGGCGCCTATGGCATGGTGTTGCCAAATTTTGTCCAAAGTGCGCTTTTGGGGAAGCCGATAACGATATACGGAGACGGAAAGCAAACGCGCAGCTTTGCCTATGTAAAAGATGTGGTAAAGGCAATGGTTGAATTAATGGGCAGCCCAAAGACAGCGGGGGACGTGTTTAACATCGGCAGCGAGGAGGAAATAAGCATAAATGATTTGGCAAAAAAGATAAAGAAGATGGTCAATAGCTCTTCGGATATTATCCGCATATCCTATAAAGAGGCTTACGGCAAGGGTTTTGAGGATATGAGAAGGCGTACCCCTGATGTATCCAAGATAAAAAAACTAATCGGATATAAACCATCCGTAACATTAGATGAAATAATCACAAAGGTCATTGACTATTTTAAAAGGTAAAAAATGGAAAAATACTTATTAGGTTCATATAGTTTTTTTCTTCAGTATGGACTTCCTTTTTCGCTGGCTCTCGTTTTGGCGTTAATATTTACACCTATAGTTCGCAAACTTGCAGTGAAATATAGGCTTGTGGTATTTCCCAAGCAGGATAGGTGGCGCAAACGTGTTATCGCCTCATTGGGCGGGGTTGCTATATTCGGCGGGTTTTTGATCCCATATCTAATATTCAGCCCCCATAATTTGAAATCAACAGGGTTTATCTTTGGGTTGCTTGGGATCTTTTGGCTTGGGCTTATAGACGATATTGTCCATATAAAACCGGACACAAAGCTGATAGGACAGATAATAATAGCCTGCATTGTAGTTATGTTCGGGATAGGATTTAGTGTTGCCCCCCCAATAATTAACATACTTTTAACAATCTTCTGGATTGTGGCGATTGTTAATGCTTTTAACCTGTTAGATAATATGGATGGGTTGTGTGCAGGGGTTGCTTCGATCTCAGCCTTAATGCTGTGCATCCATTCAATAATGAATAACAATATGCAGCTTGCAGTATTATCGCTGATTATCCTTGGCGCAAGTATGGGGTTTTTAAAATACAATTTCAATCCGGCTAAAATTTTTATGGGTGATTGCGGGAGCATGTCCTTAGGGTATATATTGGCCACCGGGGCCTTGATGGGCACTACCAAAGAAAAATCAGGCCTTCTCATTACGATGGCCATCCCCGCATTAGTTTTAGCGGTCCCCATATTCGATACCCTCTTTGTCACTCTAACACGTACGATCAATAACCGGCCGATTTCACAAGGGGGCAGAGATCATACCTCGCACCGCCTTGTTACACTAGGCCTTTCCGAGAGAAATGCGGTGTTATTATTATATGCCATAAGCGCGGTTTGCGGCTTAAGCGCTTTATTCTATACAAAATTACATTTGCTGCAGATGTCCATTTTATTGATTGTTTTATTTGTTGCGCTTTTCGTGTTCGGCATATTTTTAGGAACAGAGGTCAAGGTGTATCCGGCAAGCTATTTAGGGGATATAAGAAATAAGAAAAAGCTAAACGGAAAGATCATATTTAATGGATTTGTTTATAATAAGCGCCGGATTGTAGAAGTCATATTAGACCTTATAATAATATCCAGTTCATATGCTGCAGCGTTCCTCTTGAGATTTGAGGGGATCCTGTTCCCGTTAAGCGTTTCGCTTATGCTAGAATCCTTACCAATAATTTTGATAACAAAACTGCTTATGTTTTATTTTTTAGGTCTTTATCGCGGCGTATGGCGGTACATAGGGCTTTATGATGTTATAGCTATTTTTAAAGCCGCTTCACTAGGTTCGATCTTATCTGTATTTGCGCTTGTTTTTCTGTTTAGGTTCGAGCATTATTCCCGGACCATTTTTGTCATTGACTGGCTTATTACGCTTGTCGCTGTAAG
>JABMQH010000022.1 GCA_013203355.1 Candidatus Omnitrophota bacterium
CTCTTTAAGATAATAGTAAAGAATATAGCTCCAAACGCAGGTAGTCCTATAACCAGCGCTATCCAATTGCTGGAGACAAAATTAACCAATCCGGCAAGTAACGGAAGTCCAGAGCCTGTAAAGATTAAATAAAGGCTGCCGATAATTAATCCGATAATAACAACTGTCTTTAAGGTATAGAGGAAAGGTTTCTTTAATTGGGCAAGATATGCTTTTATTTCGCCTTTACCTTCAAGATGGGCCTTTTCGTGAGTAATAATAGATTCTTGCGTTAGGCGAGATAGATGATAGAAACGCGCTAAATCAATATGAACTTGTCTATCTTCAACATAGGCAATGTCGGTTCTGCCATCGTGCTTACGGAGGGTTAAATTATACTTAGCTTCAGTTTGTTCCTTTAATTCATCAAGTTGTTCCTGCGTGGGTGGTGCGCGGATGGCCTTTGCCTTACTTCGCCAAATCTTTATCCCATGCCATATTAATATGATTCCTAAACCAAAAATAGGTAAAGTAACGACTCCGGTTATAATTAAACCTACGACTTTAATATTTCTGCTTGTAGAGGGGGTATTCGGCTGGTTGTGATTATTATGGCTGTCCCCCTCGCCATTGCCTTTTTGCTGTCCCTTGGATCCTAAGTTGTGCGTGCGATGGGCGGCGTAACGGGCAGTCATAGTGAATACGTGTGCGTAAATAGTCCGCTTGCCTAACAGCTTGGCGGTTTTTACGCGATGATTGCCGTCGCCAAACACAGCATAAACTTTTTCATCAGGAAGCCAAATCAGCGTTACCTTTGAGTGACAATCCTTAGTTGCCTTTCCAAAATTTGACATAATCGGGGAAATGCGGTCTTTTGAAAGATGGTCGTAACTGTAATATTTTATCTGGCTAACCTCAACATCCCTTACTCCTAAATCCTTTTTAGGCGCAGACATCTCAAGCCGTTTTATCTCTCGGCTAGGAATACGAATCCAATCCGGAAGCCTAGCGAGGACTTCTTGATTTCTAGTCGGCTTAACCATCAAGCCAGTTACGCCAAAAGCAGTTGCGCCAAAGGAAGCCAAGCCTGCAATTATTAACTTCAAAACATTGGCATTGCCTCTTTGCTGAGCTTTGACAAGTATTCTATCCTCTGCTTGGGCTAGAAGGGCTTCTTTTTCAGTAGCTTTGGATTCGTGGAGTAGAATCTGCTGATACGCCCAATCTTCAACCTTATCTTGTAAATTGGGGATATGGAAATGGGTATTGCCGTCTTTGTCGCGAGAGGCAATACGATAGAATAGGGCACGGATATGTCTAATTATTGGCGGGGCCCTTGTCTCTTTTGATTCCCTTAAGTATTCAAGAGCAATTCCATAAGTAATAGAGCCCGTCCTTAAGAAATCCTTGGCCACCGAAGGATAGCGTAAGGCTGCGATAAACTGACTTATCGGGCGCAAGTTGTGCGAGTTTTTGCCCTTGCGACTGCGAACCATTCTTCTGGCTCTTGAAAGCTTTCTTATAGAGAAGAAAGTAAGACAACCCGCTACTAATCCAGCAAAAATATTTAAACCCACCGACTTCTTATCAGCAGCCTGCATTGTCTCCAATTTATCTTTTGCTGAAACAGTAATCTTTAATTCTCCTGTAACGCCCAATTTTTTTAACTCCTCTACGCCCCTATCTACTTGTTTTCCATAATATAATGAACCATTCCAAACAGCGGCTGCTCGAGCCTGTCCTTCACTAGTCTGAATCTCTTCGTATGTCATCCCGTTTCCATAATATACCTCATGACGCAAAACAGCGGCCGCAACCAAAAATTTATTTTCCCCTGTAATTATTTTGTATAATTCTTCATTAGAGAGTCCCTCTGCTTCCTTGCCTCCGGTTATCTCCATTACTAAATCTTTTTTGCCTGCATTCTCAAGATACCTCAAAGCTATCCTTGCTGTTTCGGGCTTAATCTGAAAATCGCCAACAGAAGGATTCCGGCCTACTAAAATCTGTGCCCGATCAAGAAATTCCTCCCCAAAAAGCATATTAATATTTTCCATAGCCCCTATACCCAATAAAAGTTCCGGTGGCACAATTTCACCTCTTGCTTGATCGGAAACTAAATCACAAGCTTCTTTTATTCCCTTATTAATATCTGGATTATTTACCCAAATAAGCTCTACTGTCAAACATGAGCGAGTTATTTTCGCTTCGGTATCAAAAAAGTAATTTATAGAAAGATTTAGAGTACTCGCGAAGAACAAGACTAAAATACCTGTAATTAATACCTTCTTTATGCTTAATATATGTGTTTTAGTAAGATATAACCCAAGTATTAAAGCAGCTACCCCTATACCAATAAATCCTGCTGCTTTACTCAACTGAAATGCTACTACTAAAGCAATTACAGCAACAGCATAGATGCCCACCTCTTTCAAATCTTTAGCATCACTATTGCCTGCTTTATTAGAGGAGACACGGGTGGTCAAGGAGAATACGTGGGCGCAAATAGTCGGCCTGCCTAAGAGCTTGGCGGCCTTGACGCGGTGATTGCCGTCGCCAAACACAGCATAAACTCTTTCATAGGGAAGCCAAATCAGCCTTACCTTTGACGGATAATACTTAGTTGCCTCTTCAAAATTTGACATAATCTGGGAAATACGGTGTTTTGAAAGATGGTCGGAGCTGTAATATTTTATCTTGCTGACCTTAACATTCCTTACTCCTAAATCCTTTTTAGGCGTGGACATCTTAAGCCGTTTTATCTTTTGGCTAGGAATACGAATCCAATCCGGAAACCTGGCGAGAATTCGTTGATTTCTAGTTAGTTTCTGGCCAGAGCTAACGGGTTTTTTACTCCTCATTAGAGAAATTATTGCACCCACAAATGATGCAGCAATA
>JABMQH010000003.1 GCA_013203355.1 Candidatus Omnitrophota bacterium
GTGATACATCAAGTATCCTTTTGTATTCTTCAATTGCCTCCTTCCACATAGACTGATAAGAATAAATTTGGCTTAAATCGAACATGGCTTCGACATTTTGCGGGTCTTTTTCTATAAGTTCTTTATAGTAGCTTATCGCATGCTTTACCCTATTATTCCAATATGCTTCCTTTGCACGCTTCTCCAGCGCAATTTGAGGATTGTCTGTGACTTCTAATAGCTTTTCATACTCCCTAATAGAATCTTCATATTCACCCATCCAGCCCAAAACACGCGCTTTCCGTAATCTTACCTTTACATCCTCTTTCTCACCAAGTATTTCATCATATAAATCTAAAGCTTTGCGATATTGTTTATCCCAGCTTAAAACATCCGCAAGTTTTCTTTTAATCTCCAGATTACCCGGTTCAATCTCTAAAGCCTTTTTATATTCATCGATAGACTCATCATATTTTTTCTGCCAGCTTAATATATCCGCAAGGCCAATTCTTGCATCTATGTTTCTTGGATCTTCTTTTAGAGTTTCCCTGTATTCAGCTTCTGCGCTTTCATGATCCCCTGTCATAACATAGGCCTCGCCCAGTAACCCCCTTATTTCTTGTTCATCTGCATTGTTTTCGCCTGAAACCGAATGATGGCAAAAAATTAGACATAAGAGAATTATTACAAAGACAACATCTTTTTTCATATTCCTACTTTCCGTTATCCTTTTTCTTTTCTTTTAGTAGTTCCTTATAGATCTCGATGGACTTTTTTGCCTCTCCTGAATAATGCAATGCCTTTGCATATAGCAATTTTGCTTGAGAATTATCCGGCTCTTTTCTCAATACTTCCTCCAGCACCTCTTTTGCACTATCAAATTGCTTGCTCCATATGCAGACTTGACCCAGCAGAATTTGTGCCTTAATACCTCCGGTTGAATTTATAATTTTCTCACATACTGCTATGGATTTTTCATATTCTTTATTCCAAGCCAGGGTTTCTGCCAAAGCCATCATTATCTTATAGTCCTCCGGATTTATAGAAAGAACTTGTTTAAAGGTCTCTATTGCTCTTTTAAAATCACCTGTCCACTGGCATGAATATGCAAGATCTATTAACGCACCCTCATGAGAAGGATTTATTGCGAGAGTTTTTTCGCAAAATTTCATTGCCTCCTCATATTCACCTTTTTCAAAATATCTATGTCCTTCATAGTAATTTATATCAGCCTGTTGCGTCTGGTGATATAACAGCGTTATCGCTATAGCTGTCACCAACAATATGGCTATAGCCAAAAATAATCTCATTATTTATTCGTCCTCGATTTGATAAACTCCTGCAAATCTTGTGGTCTTATTCTCCACTGACCTATTTTTGTAGCACGAATTTGCTTCTCTCGTATGAGCTCCCGCACTCGACCGAGCAAAAATCAAACACCTTTTAAAAATTTTTCCCTCGACTTCGCTCAGGGAATGCTTCTTTATTTATGATTTTTGCAAGGTTGAGGACGCTAAAGTGTTTGGCACATTTTGCCGCCTCCAAAATGCGCCAAACACGAAGAAGCCGAAGCATACTCTCGCATAACCACCAAGGCCGCCGGCCTAGGCGGCCGACAAGTGAGCCTGAGCCCCAGCGAAGGCGAACGGCGCAAGGGCACTCACGTAGCCCTTGACATCTTCGATGTCAAGGGCGGGAACATTACCACTTACAACACAGCCAATTCGGGCTGAAACGCTGTGAAAAAGAACGGTTTAGCCAACTTGTAAAGAACAAACCAAGGGTCATCCGAAGGTACGGATAAAGACTTTTTGCGACATAGACGATGTAGATTTAAAAATGTCTCTATTATTCATTTACCTTCGCGCATTTTAAATATTTCTTCTATCTTTGCTTTTAATGCTTCTTTTGTAACCGGTTTTACAAGATAACCTTCGTTATATTGCTGTGCTGCTTTAATTTTTGCCTGCATATCATCTAACGATGTTAGCATAATAACAGGTATGGGCATGGTTTTGGCGTCTTTTTTGAGATCTTCTAAAACTTTAAAACCATTCCTGCCGGGCATGATAATATCAAGTAATATCAAATCCGGTTTAAATTTTTGAGCAGCAGAAAGGCCGTGCGACCCTCTGGTCTCAATCATAACTTCGTATTCTCCGCTAAGTTCAAGCTGTATCTTTACCAACTCTGCGGTTTTTTCTTCATCATCAATAACTAATATTTTTTTCTTCTTCACTATAAGCCCCCTTTCTTTTCACGACTTTTTACGCATTCCAAAAAACAATTTTTTGCCTTGGTCCTTATACGTTTCTTTTATTAACACTATCTCATTTTTAATATCAAAGAAGGCATCCACAAAATCCGGATCAAAATGACTCCCCCGGCCCTCTTTGATAATATCAAAAACCTTCTCCAGGGGGAAAGGGCCCTTGTAAGGCCGTTTAGATATCAGGGCATCGAAGACATCGGCAATTGCCGTAATGCGCCCAGCAAGAGGAATTTCTGACCCTTTAAGCCTTTTAGGATATCCACTACCATCCCACTTTTCATGATGAGTGAGAGGCAATAATTTCGGCCAATTTGATAAATTCCGCATCGGAGCCAGATAAAATGCGGCCTCCGATAATGGTATGCTGCTTCATAATTTCCCACTCATTAGGGTCCAGTTTTCCCGGCTTCAATAAGATTTGATCCGGGATGCCAATCTTACCTATATCGTGCATAGGAACTGCATAAAGGATCGCCTTTACCGTTTTATCGCTCAATCCCATCCTGCGGGCAACAGCAACCGCGAAATTGCTCATACGCTTAATATGGGCACCTGTGCCTGCATCTTTGTACTCTGCTGCCTCTGCGAGCCGATAGATGGTATCAATGGATGCCGCTTTAAGCTCTGCAAGGGCTTGTTGTAATTCCTTAGTTCTTTTATCAACATCAACCTCTAAATTTTTTTCATAGCTACGCATATGGTCATAGTAAGCCTTGACCTTAAGCAAGGATTGCACTCTTGCCTTTAATTCTGTTCTCTCCACAGGTTTGGTCAAGAAATCATCTGCTCCCACTTCAAGGGCTTTTACCCGATCGCCTGCCTCTTTCAGGACTGTTATCATAACAATGGGAATGATCTTGGTTTCCTCTTTATCTTTCAAGTTTTTGGCTACTTCAAAGCCGTCCATTTCGGGCATCATAATATCAAGCAAGATTACATCAGGAGGGGTATCCCTTACCTTCTCGAGGGCTTCTTTCCCGCTTCCAGCGAGTATTATCTCGTAACCCAGGGGCATTAACATGGCTTCTATTAGGCGCAGGTTTCGTTCTTCATCATCTACAACCAAAATTTTCGGTTTATCCTTCATGTCCTTATCCCCTGGGAAGCGTAAAACTAAAGCGGCTCCCCTTATCTTTACCTCCGCTTTCAAACCAAATTCTTCCTCCGTGCAAGCCTACAAGTTTTTTTGTAAGGGCTAACCCCAAACCTGTACCTGTGTATTTACGCGCGTATTCGCTATCTATCTGCTCAAATTCTTTGAAAATCTTATCCCTGTCTTTCTCCTCAATTCCTATTCCTGTATCCCAAACTGATATCAAAACCTTATCCTCGGCCAGTTTTGCCTCAATTCCTATCTTCCCCCCATCAGGTGTGAATTTTACTGCATTTGACAAGAGATTGAACATAATCTGTTTCACTCTTCTTTCATCTGCTTTTATAATCCCTGTGTCTTCTTTTAGATCTAAAGAAATGTGTATATTCTGTTTCATCGCTTTTTCTTTTATCATAGAAAGGATATTTTCAATAGCAGTTTTTAGGTTAAACTCTGTTAATCGCAATTCAATCTTACCTGCTTCAACTTTTGAGAGATCAAGAATATCGTTAATGAGAGACAGAAGGTGTTCTCCACTCTTTAAAATATCATTTGCATACTCTTTTTGCTTATCATTAAGGGAGCCAAAACTTTCGTCTTTTAATACCTCTGAAAATCCAATAATAGCATTAAGAGGAGTTCTTAGCTCATGCGACATGTTAGCCAGAAACTGGCTCTTGGTTTTGCTGGCGATTTCGGCAACCCTCTTTGCCTTGGAAGCTTCTTCCATGCTGCTTTCCAGCCTCTCCTTAATCTCCCAATTGAAAATAGCCAAAATTTTCCAAACAGACCATGCCAAAACTATAGCGCAAACAGCCCGAAACACTTGCACTGGAACATGAAACAAATTTAAAAAGGATGTGCTATTTATAATAGAGGCCGGAAAAAAATCTGCTTTCGGAGTAACAATTCCACCTAATATAGCGTAAATGCCCATAAAAAAACCTGCGGCTATAAAACACGGGCAGCGCATGATAGGGTTTAAAATACTTTTGTTGTCCCGATAATACCAAGCAAAACCAAACGCTGAAAGAATTCCGCCGGGAAAACCCAAAAAATAACGAATGCAAATACTCTTCTCGTGCTTTGATACAAAAACAAATGCGAGGGTAAGGAAGCACAGCCCAACCGTAATCCATTTGTTAAAAAACTTCTTGTATCTCAAAGAAATACATCTCCGGCCGAATTCAAAAAGAAAAACATATGATACAAACAGAGTCGTTAAACGTATGAGGTTAAACGTATTTGAATGACCTCCTCTGATTATGGCAAACATATCGAGCCATTCGTTTAAACCATGGGTTAATCCAAAGGCTGCCAATATCCATAAAATTTTCGATATGCTAAACATGCTTTCTCTACGCGGTTGGCTAAGAACAGCAACCCCCATAAACACAAACGAGAACCCGTAGATAAAGAAAACGATGTCTAAGTTTTTAATAAAGATATCCGGCATCATACATATGTCCTTTCCGTCAAGCTATCTCTTTTATTTCTTTAATAAATGCCTTTGTATCAATAGGTTTTGGGATGTAAGCGACAAATCCCGCATCCATTATCTTCTTCTCGTCTTCTTTCATTGCTAAAGCCGTCAAGGCCGCTACTTTAACAGAATCGAGCCCCTGATCTTCTCTGATCCTTCTAAACAATTCAAATCCATCCATGCCGGGAAGCTGAATATCCAAAAGGATAAGATCCGGCAAGCTTCTCTTTAAGATCTCAAGGGCACTTTCTCCATCATCGGCCTTTAAAACAATAAAGTCGTTTAATTCCAGCAAATCGACTATCAGTTTCATATTTAATGGGTTGTCTTCAACCACTAATATTGTCTTTTTATCTTCCTCAACCATCTTGTTCTCCGCTGAAGGAATACAGATTCATTATCCATTATATATTATTTTAACGCATGATTGTACAAAAAGATTAAAGTGGCTATATAGCTTCTAATAGATGATTATCGTACCTAATATATTGTCAAGAAAGAGGAATAAAAATATTCTATTCAGGTGATTCGGCTTTCTCCACCGGCCGAGCTTCTTCTCTGTTTATGCTACAGGCGGAGGCGGCCAAAACTGAGCAAAAATAACTCCTTTTAAAAATTTTTGCGGCGGTCATAATAAAAATGAATTTATTTATGATTTTTGCGAGGGAGGAGACACAAGGTGTTTGGCGTATTTTGCCGCCTCCAAAATGCGCCAAACACGAAGAAGCCGAAGCATACTCTTGCATAACCAC
>JABMQH010000023.1 GCA_013203355.1 Candidatus Omnitrophota bacterium
GTTATTATCACTGGTAAAGATGGCAAATATCATCTGCCGGCAATTCTTCCCGGAAGACATCTTTTGCGGATTGATGAGCGAACTTTGCCTGGAGGCGCGTATTTAACTACGGATAAAGTGGTGATCATAGATGTGACCTCGGGTAGGTTGTTAAAGGTGAATTTTGGTGTAAATTCAAAGGGTATAGGTACGGAAACGACTGAGTTGCCGGTGAAGATAATTCAGGAAAGAGGGAAACCGGTTCCGCGGCTTAATGTTAGCCTTTTTAGGGATGAATTAATCATAAAAGACGGTGAATTAGTTGAACTATCGCGGTTCAGGATGTTTACTAATTATTCGCTTTTCATGGAAAAGTGGAAATTAGAAGTTCGGGATAAAGACACGAAGAGTGTGATCAAAAAATTTGAAGGAACAAGGTTGACCCTAAATGAACCTATTTTTTGGGATGGGAAGGATAGAAACGAAAAAACAATTGATCCGGAACGGAGTTATGTGTACGTTTTGACTGTAACTGATAAATTCGGCAGGCAGGATAGGACGAAGGAAAAATTAATTCGAATAGTTACTAACCCTGTGGATGAAAAGAATAATGGCCAAATTTCACGGGAAAATTGGGAGTGGATAGAGCGGGAAAGCAAGGTAAATGGTCTTGATAAGCAGAATATAAGGATAGAGGGAGAGGTGATAAAACTCCAAAAACAAAATAATAGAATTCAAAACGTCAGAATATTAAGAGCAGGTAAACTGGAAAGCGAAATTTCTATGACAGGACAAAAAGAAATTATGCCGTCGGAGATGTTAAGATCAGCCGAAAGTTCGGGAGCCTTTGAGTCAGGCGGGAACCCTGATATTATTTTACCCAAAGGCGATTATGATATAGAGGTTGTCGGCGAGCTGGTTAGGCCGGATTCGGCAGAGCCGGGCGAGATTGTTTTCGAACCTGGCGAACAAGCAAATGTTGTAGAACCTTTGGGCGCGCAGGAGATAGGCGCGCGAGCGGGTAGTTCGGTTGAGCAATCTTATGTTCAACATATCAAAATCGGAGAAGACTATCTATTCTTTGTGGCAATGGGGGATGTCAAGGCAGGGTATACCTTTCATCGCGGAAGTGTTGAGCCTATTCAACAGGATGATAGGTACCGGGAAGGTTTTTGGTCCGAAGCAAAATTGGCCTACTATCTTAAAGGAAAGATCCTGGGCAAATACCTTATTACCTCAAGTTTGGATACAAGCCGTGATAAAACGGAGCTATTCAGAAATTTAGATCCGGATATATATTATCCGGTTTATGGCGATACTTCTGGTATTAACTACGATGCTACCAATACTCAGGGGATGCTTTATTTTTTGGTTGAATGGGATAAATCCTCTGTTTTGTGGGGAGATTATGAAACTGCTTTCAGCGGGACGGAATTTGCGCAGTTCAATCGTACTCTTCATGGCGGAAAAGTTCATTATGAAAGTGTTGCTACTACTAAATTTGGTGAATCAAAGACAAAACTGGTTGTGTTTTTTGCCCGCGCTAAACAAAAGGCCGCACATAACGAATTTGTTGGTACTGGCGGGTCACTGTTTTATTTGAAACACTCTGATGTAACTGAAGGTTCTGAGAAAATAAAGATTGAAGTCAGAGATAAAATAACAGGATTGGTTTTGGCTACAAAAGAGCTTGTTGAGGACTTTGATTATGATATTAAGTATCCGACCGGGCGGATCACTTTTTGGCAGGCGGTATCTTATGTGGCAGAGTCGGATCTTATTATTTCACGCCATTTGTTAGACGGTAATCCCATCTATGTGATCGTGGATTACGAATATGAACCCAAGGATAAATATGATGAGGGAGCGTATGGTGTGCGTGCCCAACAATCTCTGACAGATCATTTACGAGTCGGCGGTACCTATGTACAAGAAGATCAGCTAAATACGAATTACGAATTGAAGGGATTGGATGCAACTCTCCGGTTATGTGAAAATATTAGTTTAACCGGTGAATATGCTGAAACGGAATCCGAGCAATTGGGGAGTTTTGTTTCTACCGACGGGGGGCTGACTTTTACTGAATTATCTACGGTTGATCTGGACAAGGGGGCTGCCTATGGATTAAGAGGTGAGGCGCACTTTTTTGATAAGGTAGGGTTAAGCGGCTACTATAAAAAAATTGAAAAAGGTTTTTCTTCTGCTGCTACTACGTCTCAGCAGGGGAAGGAACTGCTTGGAGCGGGTTTAACGGTAGATGTAACTTCTAAGACGCGTCTTCAGGCATCGCACGACATACAGGAACTCATTGATGGTGGCAATCAGCAAACGCAAGCGCAGGTGGGGGCGCAGAAGACGGAAACCTCTACTGTTCAAATAACACACCGGACGGAAAAACTAAAACTTACCGGGGAGTATCGTCATCAAAACGTGCGGCAGAAATTAGAGCAATTTGAGTCCGAGACGAATGTTAAAACAGACGCGGTTGCTTTAAAGGCGGATTATAAACTGAATGAAAAGATTGTCCTTTCGTTGGAACAACAGGCGACACTTAGCGGCAGTCCCAATTATCAAACTACCGCGGGCATTGAGGCCAAGCTTAATGATAAAGTATCTTTGAGGGCTAGAGAAATTTTGGGTACTGAAGGCGCGGCTACAGATGTAGGCGCGGCGGTTAATGTTAGTGATAGGCTTCAACTTTCCGGCAATTGGACAAAGACCAATTATAAAGGCGGAGGGATCAAGGATACTGCTTCAGTCGGCGGCACGGCAAAAGTAGACGATAAAACCGATGTGCATACAACTTTCGCGGTTAGTGATGCCTCTGGCGGAGGAAAAACTCAATCAATTGTTTTTGGTTCCGAAAGGAAAATTAATGAACAGTTAACAGCGACCGCTGATAGGACGTACTCGAAAAGCGGGGATACTCTAACCCAGGCCAACACCTTTGGGTTAGTCCGGGAAGAACACGGCAGAAGATTAGAGGGGACATTTACGGAACAACAGTCAGGAAACGGTGTTGAGGCATCTTGCAGCAATATTTTCGGGTTATCGGGAGATATCAACGATAAGTGGGCGGTACAAGGGGCTTTTGAACGAGGTGAAGTTCAGAATCTCGATGGTACTTTAATCACTCGCAATGCCGGTTCACTTGGTTTAGGTTTTGTGGATAAAGACAAGCAGACCGGTGATGTAAGGTTTAAAGGGTCAAGCAAACTGGAAATTCGACTGGATAATGGCTGGGAAAACACAAGGCAGTATCTTTTGGATAGCGCTATTGAAGGGAAGATAGATCCGAATACAAGCATATTTGCCAAGGCAAATTTTGCACAAACCCAAAATACTACTACGAATACGACCAACGCGCAGTATAAAGAACTGGTAGCAGGGGCAGCTTACCGGCCGGTTAATTTTGATAGGCTCAACCTGTTGGCTAAATATACCTATTTAGAGGACGATTCACCGGCAGGGCAAATGAATTTTTCAGATATTGAAAAAGAAAAATCACATACGGTAGCCGGGGAAGCGGTATATGATCTGACGGATAAATTGCAGCTTGTTGAAAAGATAGCGTACAAACAAGCAGAAGAGAAGGTTTCAGGATTTGATTTTACCAAAACTCAAACTTGGCTTTTGGTTCAACGGTTCAATTATAATATCGATGAAGATTGGCAATTGTGCGCGGAATACAGATATCTTACACAAAAGCAGGCGGAAGACGCGAAGCAAGGTGCTTTGGTTGAAATAATCCGAAATATCGGTGAATTCATTCAAGTGGGTGTGGGGTATAACTTTACTGATTTTAATGACGATTTAAGTAAACTGGATTATACCTCGCAAGGACCCTTTGTCAGATTTACGGGGAAATTTTATGATCGTACTCCGGAAGAGATAGAACGTGCCAGACAAAAAATGTTAGAAGAAAATATAAAACAGTGGGCTTGGGAGTTAGTTCAAAATGAATTGTGCGAAGAGGATTCACCCGTTATGCGGGAATTAGAGAAGTATTATCATTTCGCTAAAAAATTTGAAGCCGAGGGAAATTTGATCCTCGCGAAAGAATGTTATCAGAATTCGTTACAAATAGGAAAAATGATGTATAATGAAGCTGAGGAATATGTGAGACGTCGTATTGATATGGAAGAGAAATTTAAAGAAGAGAATCAACTTGCTTTGGAATATTATCGTCAGGGAAGATTCCTTGAAGCAAGAGACTTGTGGCATAAGATTAAAATAGAAGCAGAATCTGGATTTATATTAATGGAGGTGGAAAAATGCGCAATAAGGTAAGGTTTATCGGTTGCATAGTTGTAGGTATATTTTTCTGGCTGCAAGTGAATAGCTCTGCTCAGGAGCCTGCGAGTCCGAGGCCGGAGGCAAGAGAAGAAACGCCTGTCCCAAGTAAAGCTTTTTCTGAAAAAGCGCGATATCAAAAGACTCCGAAAGTAAGAGGATATACATATAACCTCAAACGTCTATTAATAACCATGGAAGAGAAGGTTAAAACAATAGATGAGGAAATAAAAGAGAGGGCGGTTAGGGGACGTAATGAAGAAAGAGAAGCCCGGGTAATAGAATGTTTTGAAAGAGCAAACGCTCTTTACGAAAAAGGAAGGTTACAGGAAGCAAAAAAAGAAATGCAGAAAGCGTTAAAGGTCTCCAGAGATCCTGAGATGAAGCGATATATTAAGGAAAGTGAAAAAAGACTAAAAGAGCAAGAGTGCGCTCGAAAAAAAGAAGAACACGAGAAACAAAAGAGGGTCAAGGCCGCGCAAAAGGAAAAAGAACGGCAACTGAATGATCAAGCAAAGATATTTTATGACCAGGCAAGCATTCTTTATGGGGATAGAAATTATGAACAAGCGCAAGTAAAGTTTGAACAGGCATCCCGAATCGTTCCGCATTATTTAAAAACGGATTATTATCTTCGCCTTATTCCTAAGGATATACAACGTGAAACGGAACGAATAGAGAAAAAAAGACAGATAGAGATAGCAGAGAAACAGAAGAAATCGGAGCGAATAGAGAAACAGAGACAGAAGAAACTCGAACAGCAAAGAAAAGCGGAAGCGCGAGCCGAAAAGAAACGTCAGGAA
>JABMQH010000024.1 GCA_013203355.1 Candidatus Omnitrophota bacterium
ATAGAAAGGCCAGTCCGGTCGGGGGTAAGGACGCTGGAAATAGATGTTACGCCAAAAAGACGAGAGATTACGGATATTTTTGGGAAGAAGCGCACGATTTCCCTGATTGGAATTGCGCCTGCCGACGAAACGGTAGACATAAGATACGGATTTTTTGAATCATTCTCCATGGCGGGTGATCGACTTTTTAAACTGACCAGGCTCACCTATAAGGCCCTTTTGTTTATGGTTAGTGGGAAGTTGTCGTTTAAAGAATCGGTTACGGGGCCTATCGGAATATTCGTTATTACGAGTAAGGTGGCAGAGATGGGTTTTATTCATCTCTTGCAGCTGATGGCGATTTTAAGCGCCTCACTTGCTATATTTAACCTTTTACCCGTACCTGTTTTGGATGGCGGGCATCTCCTGTTTTTGATAATTGAGAAGATTAAGGGGAAGCCTTTAAGTGTAAGGTTTCAGGAGATCGCAACACAGGTGGGGCTTGCGCTGTTGATCGCACTTATGCTATTTGCATCCTATAGTGATATTCTAAGGTTTGTATTAAAACGATGATTACGCGACGTAAAACCAGACAAATTAAGGTTGGCAGTGTGAAGATTGGCGGTGGTGCGGGCGTATCCATACAGTCAATGACAAAGACTGATACAAGAAATGTTACCAAAATAGTTGCGCAGGTTAAAGAGTTAGAAAAACTCGGATGTGAAATTATAAGGGTCGCGGTTAAGGACTCTGAAGCGGCAAAGGCAATCAGGAAGATAAAGGCGAAAATAAACATTCCGCTCGTTGCAGATATACACTTCCGCTATAATCTTGCTATTGAGTCCATGAATTCTGGCGCCGATAAAATCAGGCTTAATCCCGGGAATATTAAAACAAAAGAAGATATTGCGCAGGTGGTCAAGTTAGCGAAAAAGAAAAAGATCCCGATCAGAATCGGTGTAAATTCAGGCTCCCTCCCCGGCATGAGACAGAGGTTGCGGGGCGCGCTTAACTCTGAAGCGATGGTAAAGGCCGCATCGAATTACATAAAGCTTTTTGAGGCCTTAAACTTCCATGATATAATAGTATCATTAAAGGCTTCTGATGTTGTAACTACCATAGATGCTTATCGGCGGATGGCAAAGGTCTGCAACTATCCTTTTCATTTAGGTATTACAGCGGCAGGGGCTTCTGAATGCGGGATAATTAAATCCGCCGTAGGGATAGGTACTCTTTTGGCAGAAGGCATAGGCGATACAATACGAGTTTCTTTAACGGGCCAGCCAGAAGAAGAAGTCCTGACCGCAAAAGGGATTTTGACCTCTTTGGGGCTTAGGGCAAGCGGGGTTGATATTATCTCCTGCCCGACCTGCGGTAGATGTGAAGTTGATTTGGTTAAAGTTGTTAATAAACTGACAGAGAAATTGTCAACTGCCAACTGTCAGTTGCCAACTCGCCCGCTTAAGGTGGCCATCATGGGTTGTGTTGTAAATGGACCGGGAGAGGCGACAGATGCCGATATTGGCATCGCGGCCGGCAAAAAGAACGGGACGCTTTTTAAAAAAGGAAAGGCAGTAAGGAAAATAAAAGAAGAGGATTTTGTAAAAACCTTATTGAAGGAGATCAGAAACTTATAACATGAAATGGACAAAGACCTTAATTCCAACCCTTAGGGAAGTGCCTCAAGACGCTGAGGCAAGAAGCCATATCCTTATGGTCCGGGCGGGTTTTATACGGAAACTCACCGCAGGGGTATACTCGTACCTGCCGCTGGGCCTTCGCGTAATGGATAAGATTACAAATATTATCAGGGAAGAGATGAATAGCCATGGTGCCAACGAGGTGCTTTTGCCGGCACTGCACCCTCCGGAATTATGGAAACAGACCGGGCGATACAATGATTTAGGAGAGGTCCTGATAAAGTTTATAGATAGGCACAAGAAAGAAGGTATATTAGGCCCGACGCATGAGGAGGTCATAACCTCTCTGGTTGCCAATGAGGTTCGATCCTATAAACAACTCCCGCTGAATCTATACCAAATACAGACAAAATTCAGGGATGAAGCAAGGCCCCGTTTTGGTATTGTAAGGTCAAAAGAATTTATAATGAAAGATGCATATAGCTTTGACAAGGACACTGATGGCTTGAATGAAAGCTATAAGAAGATGTATGAGGCATATTGCAATATATTCTCCCGTTGCGGGCTGGATTATATTGCGGTTGAGGCAGACCCGGGATTTATGGGTGGCAATGTATCCCATGAGTTTATGATCCCTTCGGAAATCGGAGAGGATGTAATCGTACTGTGTCCGTCATGTAAATATGCGGCAAGCAAAGAAGTGGCGGCCATACTTAAAAAAGATAAAACCCAAGGATCAAGCAAGGCCCAAAAATTAGAACCGATCAAGGAAGTAAAAACCCCGGATACCACCACAATCGAAAAAGTAAGCAATTTGTTAAAATGCCCTCCGGAGAAGATGGCAAAAACCCTGATCTATAAGGCAGATGAAAAACCCACAGCTGTTTTAGTGAGGGGCGATCATGAGATAAACGATGGGAAGCTGAAAAGATACCTTAAGTGCGACCACTTAGAACTTGCTGATGAGAAGACTATCAAAGAGGTTACAGGCGGGCCATTAGGTTTCAGCGGGCCGGTTGGATTAAAGGGGATAAGGCTTGTAGCTGATTACGATATTGCAGACCTGGCAAATTTTGTAACCGGGGCCAATAAAAAGGACCTCCATTTAATGAATGTAAACCTGGATAGGGACTTTAAAGTTAAGGAATTTGCCGATTTAAGGTATGTAACCGATAAGGATACCTGCCCCAAATGCCAGAAGCCTATTCAGGTAAAGGTGGCGATAGAAGTAGGGCATACCTTTAAGCTCGGGACAAAATACTCAAAGGCCTTAGGCGCAAAATACCTGGATGAAAAGGGTAAAGAGCAGCCAATGATTATGGGCTGTTATGGCATAGGTGTAAATAGGATCGCTGCCGCAGCCATTGAGCAGAGCAACGATAAGGATGGGATAATCTGGCCGGCTTCCATAAGCCCGTTTCAGGTTGTAATAATTCCTGTCAATTCAGCAGAGGAGAAGCTGATGGCTCTTGCTGAGGAGATCTATGCGGATCTACAGGGCAAGGGGATGGATGTTATTTTGGACGACAGGGACGAAAGGGCGGGTATTAAATTCAAGGATGCGGATTTAATAGGCTTCCCGTATCAGGTTGTTGTCAGTGACAGGCATATTAAAGACGGGAACGTAGAGATTAAGGCCCGGAAGACGAACGAGCGGAGTATCGTAAAAAAAGAAGAGGTTTTTGGCAGTTTGAAGCATTTGTAAAAAGCCATTTTGGCACTAAAGCACCCGGGCACTATTGACAAAGTGACATTTGTGTGATATACTAATAGTGAAGGATACGAAAGTTAGCTATATTTGCTAATTTGACAATTTGGAGTACTGGTTCGATAAAGCCAAACCTCATGAAAGTGGGGGGCGGAAAGCCAACGGCCTAAATTCCGTAAGGGATATGGCGGCAGGGTTGCCGAAGACAAGAGAAGTATGTAACCCTATTCCATATTACGGAATAGGGTTTTTTGCTTTTGGCACCGCCAAACGCGGAGGTTCAAAATGGACATTTACGTGGTTCGAAAATGCAAGATTGAAATAAAGGAATTTAACGGGTCTAATGGGAAGAAGCATAAGCTTCCCGTAATGACAAAGGAGGATATCCATTCCTATGTCATTAAGGAGCTTTTGACTTCCTGGCAGCGGGACAAGATCCAAAATGATTTGGAAGATTTCTATACAAGGGGTGAGAAAAAATGAAAAACAACGGTGATATAAGGAAGAAGCTATCGCGGGTTATAACCTTTCTGACAAGGGAGGAAATGGATTTTATTGACAAGCTTAGCAAAGACTCCCTGTTCAGTACCGGCACAAAGCTTCCCCGGACAAAGATAATCGAGGCAATGGTCGATGTCTGCATGAGGACCGGAGTGGATGCCAAAAAGGTCGGCTCCAAAGAGGAGTTAATGGACAAGATCTTTGAGGCAATTGCCAGGGAAGCATTAAGGGAAGGCCAATTCCGCATAGCCAAGAAGTAAGAAATATGAAATATTACTATAAAATCTCTTGACTTGCACACTGAAATATAGTAATATATAGACACATTTGAATATCGGAAAACACTAAAGGCGTTTTCAGAGTCAAAAATGAAAACGCTTTTTATTTTATTGTAGGAGGGGAAGTAATAGAAATGGCACGGACAATTGATCTTAACAAGGTAAGAAATATAGGTATTATGGCGCATATTGATGCCGGCAAGACGACCGCAACCGAGAGGATGTTATACTATACAGGCCGCTCGCACAAGATAGGAGAGGTCCATGACGGCAAGGCGCAGATGGATTGGATGAAACAGGAGCAGGAGAG
>JABMQH010000025.1 GCA_013203355.1 Candidatus Omnitrophota bacterium
AGTATGTGTGCCCCAAAGTAAAGGAGCAGTTTAAGTAGGAGGACTTGTGGCTATATATAAAAAAGGTAGTGATTACTACGTAGACTATTATGTCCACGGTAAAAGAAAGAGGGAGAAGATAGGTCCTAGCAAAACCTTACATATTCTATAAGGAGGACGGCTCACCGATAGGTGATGTTAAAAAATCATTCTTTACAGCGTTAAAAAAAGCAGGTATAATGAAATTCCGTTTCCATGATTTAAGACATACTTTTGCTTCACATCTGGTAATGGCTGGCATTGACTTAAATACCGTAAGAGAGCTTATGGGGCATAAATCCTTGGAAATGACACTTAGATACAGTTATTTATCACCAGACTATAAGAAGCGGGCAGTGGACATTTTAGGCAAGCGGATGGACACTATATGGATACCAGAAGCTATTACAAGGAAACTAGAGAAACAGCCTGTTCTTGTAACTCATTGAAAATAAAGAGGTTATACCTTCCGTCCCTGTAGCTCAGCTGGATAGAGCACCTGCCTTCTAAGCAGGTGGCCGCCTGTTCGAATCAGGCCAGGGACGCCAACTTTGCGAAACAAAGTTGATGCTGCAGCGGCGTTAAGATGAAGTGCCAAATTCACGAAGTGAATTTAAGATAGGGTATCAAAGGTTAGATGAATTTCTTATAGATACAAAGGAGATCCTTAGTTACTCTTTCCTTGGTATATAAAGACTCAACGATTTGCCTTCCCGTATAACCCAGTCTATTACGTAACCTTTTATCGTCCAGGAGGGTATTGATCTTTGCCGCCAAGAGCTCAAAATCCCTAATAGGTATGACAAATCCGTTTATCCCGTCCTTTATGATTTCGGGCATTCCACCAGCATCGGTGATGATCATTGGTTTTGCAGTTGCCATAGCCTCAAGCATTGTAAGCCCGAAAGGTTCTCCGACACTGGAGGGATAAACGCAGACATCGCTTACTGCGTAAAGTTCTCTCATCTCCTCCAAGGAATAACAATCTATCAGGCAAGATTTCTGCATTTGGAAGTGTTTTATCAGGGTTACTAAATAGGCAATGTCCTTTTGCTGTGATTCTCCCCAGTCGATGATGTTCTTTGAGCCGGCCAATACCAAAATGGCATCGGGATTTTTTTCTTTTACCAAATTTATAGCCTTGATGCTTGTGTCACATCCCTTTGCCAGACCAATTCTGGCAGGGTGGAATATCACTTTTCTATTCTTTAGCTGAGGATACTTTTTTAATATCTTATCGGTTTTTACGCCAGGGTGAAACCTTCTGTGGTCTATGCCATGATGAATTACAGTGATCTTTCTATCATCTACACCGACGCCGATGATCTCTTTCTTTATAAAATGGCTTACGGCAACTATATGCGTCCAATCTATCTGATGAGTCAATTCCAGGAACAGAAGATCATCCCAGACGTTGTGGGCGGTAAGGATTATGGGAATGCGATTGCGCTTTGCTAGATTTTGGAGAGTTTCAGTATGCCCCTTGCTAAAATAATGCATATTATGAACGTGAATCACATCCGGCTTAGCCTTTTTTATGAAAGATGAAAAGGTCTTCTGGACTTCGTCTTTTATGCCCTCCAGGCCTCGTTTATAAAGCCAGTTTAAATCCATGAGGGGGGTTCTGTAGATATCCACCCCTTTATATTGATGCCTGTTCTTCACGTTTTCCACTGAACCCGTAAGAAGACTGACCTTATGCCCGCACTTGACCATCTGCGGCAGAATAATGGTTAAATGAGTTTCAACCCCGCCGATAATAGGGGGGAAGCCCCAATGCATATGCGCTATGCTCAATCTCTTTCCTTTTTTGTTTGCTGTTTTTTTCTTTTTCATAGATTAATAATAATCCTCCTCTAGTAAAATAGGGTTTTTCCTTTTAAAGGTGTAATGTTTATTTGGCTTAACGCAGATGGGTTTGTCAAAAACCCTGATCTGTATATCCTTTTTCTTATTGGAAATTGCCTTTAGCTTTATAGTGTTGTTTGTTAACTCTAATTTTAACAGAATTCCTTTCCAGGATAAAGAAAAATCCGCCCCCCTCCAGGTTTTGGGCATCCTGGGGTTTAGGCTCAATACTTCTTTTTTAGTGCCTACGCCAATAAAACCAAAGACCAGCGCCTGCCATGTCCCGCCTACGCTGGCGCTGTGTATGCCTACCTTGGTATTCCCGTATAGATTACTTATATCCATACGCAAAGACACGTTGAAGAAATTATAGGCCTTTTGCAGATCCCCGCACTCACAGGCAAGTATTGAGTGCATAGCAGGACTAAGGGAGGATTTATGCAGTGTCCTCTTTGTGTAAAAATCATAATTTGCCTTTTTTGTTTCCAATGAATATACATCAGACAATAAATAAAGGAGCATTACAACATCCGCCTGCTTTAGAAGCTGAGTCTTGCTTAAGTCATGGGTCTTTAATCTGCTGGATACAACGGGAATGCCGTTTTCATCGGTTTCGGTCGGCAGAACTTTCTTTAATTTAAAGAATCCGTCGAATTGTTCGATTATCCCGTTTTTATTAATATTTGCGGATATGAGTGGGGCTATCTGTTTCCAGGTTTTTACTTCTTTATTTGTCAATTCTAATTTTCGTTGCAGGCGTTGATAAACCATAGACGATTTTATTTTGATATCGCAAAACAACTTATAAGCTATGTTCAAATTCCACTTTGCCATCATATTGGTATAGGCGTTATTGTCTACATTTATGTGAAATTCATCAGGGCCGATGACACCTTTTATTTCGTATCTTTTTTTTCTTTTGTTTAATTCCACCCTTGAGGCCCAGAATCTTGCTGTTTCAAATATCATTTCGTAGCCGTAATCTTCCATAAATTTTTCATCAGCAGTAGCAAGATAATATTTATAAACCGCATAAGCGATGTCGGCAGTTATATGATGCTCTAATTTGTGGGTGTGTATTTTTACTATGCTGCCGTCCAAATCTTTTGCCCATCCCGGTGTTTCCTCATCTCCGGTGTCCGCCGATTCCCATGCAAACTGCGCCCCTTTAAAACCTTGTTTTTTCGCAATCTCTCTTGCCTTATCCAGCCTTTTATACCTGTAAAGGAGCATATTTCTTGCTATTTCCGGGAAATTAAAAACATAGAAGGGGAAGAGGTATATTTCAGTATCCCAGAAGATGTGTCCCCGATATCCCTCGCCGGTTAAGCCCCTGGCGCCAATACTTGATAATCCATCATTTACGTGTCCGCAAATAAGCATGTGATAGATGTTAAACCGCAGATTCTGCTGTAGGTTGGCAGCGCCCCCAATTACGATATCTGCCTTGTCCCAGAGTTTTTCCCAGGCATGGATGTGATCTTTCATAAGGATATCAAACTTGGTATTAAAGGCCTTTGAGAACTTCTTGAATGCCTCCTCTTTAAATTTTGCCAGATTATTATCCGGCGCAAAACGGTTAATATAAAATACCCGGGTGAATGTGACGGTACGATTTTTCTTTAGCTTGAGCCTGAATATGTTGTCTTTGGCAAAGATCTTTTTACCGTTAATTTCATAATAAAATCCAGCCCAGTAAATAATGTTATGTTTTTTCTCGTGGGTCTGAACGGCCAGATATCCGGCATTTTGAGATTGCCCCAGTTCTTTTACCTTGCAATGCCTTTTTCTTCCTTCGGTCAAAACCCCCGCGTTATAGACTGAGGTGTCGATGCCTGTATGTATGTCTACCTCGCAAGATTCATCGAGAGAGGTAACCGATATTTTCATTACGCCGATGTTTTTATCATCCATAGAGACAAATCTCAATGACTTGTAATCAAAGCGGGATTTTTTGCTATTCTGATACAAGGTATGCCGGAACAAAAGGCCTTTTTTCATATTCAAGACCCTTTTATGATTTACTGCATCCATTGCTGCTAGGCCCAGCTTTTCTCCCTTTACTGTAAATTTAAAGTTGAAGGGATTAGGCAGATTGACTAATTCCGAAACCTGCGATGCCATCTTATCATATATCCCGGCGATGTATGTCCCCGGCATAGCGTCATAAGGAATCTCTTCCAGGACGGCCCTTGTGCCTAAATAGCCGTTGCCTAAAGCGAGCTGGGACTCACGTATGTTCTGTAATTCTTTTCTCCATTCCATTTCTTTTATAAGCCACAAATCGTCATCAACATATTGTGAATAAAAATTTTTCATAATGAAACTAACCTTTCTAACTTAGATATATTAACCTCGCTTAAATCACCAACAACTAAATCAGCCTTTTTCAGCCTTTCCGGTTTATTGTAACGGTCAATGCCTACATTTTTCATCTTTGCGCGCTTCGCCGCTTCTATCCCCAGCAGGGCGTCTTCGAAAACTATGCAGCCCTTTGCCTTCAGGCTTAATCTTTTTGCAGCAAGGAGGAAGACATCCGGGCGGGGCTTTCCTCTGCCTTTCGGGATATCGTTTCCCGTGATTATTACATCGAATAGGTTGACTGCATTTGCCTTTTTTAAAATATAAAGGCAGTTTTTGCTGGAGGAAATGACGGCTACCTTTATCTTGTTTTTCCTCAGTTGTTTTATCAGGTTTATAGTGCTTTTATAGACTTCTATTCCTTTCTTCTCCATCAATTTCAGGAAATAACTCTGTTTTTTGGAGGCCGCCTCATCCAGGTCTTCATTGGATAAATTGGTTAAGATCGCCCTTGCCCCGTCAATGCGGGGGATGCCGTCCACCTTTGCCTTGTAATCATGAAAGGTGAATTGCTTGCCATATGTGGTAAACATTTTTCGCCACGCCTCAAAATGCAGGGGGACGGTATTGACTATGACGCCGTCCAGATCGAAGATAGCGCCTTTTAAGGACGTCGTGCTTTTAGAATTTAAAGTGCGCTGCTTAACGTTCTTCGCCATAAGTATAATTTACAATTTTGCTTTTGCTCAACTCCAGGTTTGGGACTATTATTATTGCCTTGTCTTCTGATAAAAACTTCGAGCGTCTTACTCCGATGTCTAAGACCTTGACCAGCTCACCGCTGGGCAGCTTGATCTTGTCGTCCGGCCTAAAAGGCTTATCTACCATGATCATGAATCCGGAGATGATATTGGCTATGGTATCCTGCGCTGCCAGGGCAATGGCTAAGGAGCCAACCCCCAATGCAGTAATCAATGCGCTTATGTTTACTCCATAAAACGGGAGGATTATAAGCAAGGCTATTACCCAAATCGCAGTTTTGGCAAGCCGCCTTAAAAAAGGGATCAATTCATCATCTAAACGCGTGGTGGTTTTTGATGCTATATTTTCCTTATACCAGCACAATGCCCCTTCTATAATCCTCTGGATGATAAAGGTGATGCTGATAACGAGGATGGTGCCGAGGTATTTTTTTGAATTCTGCGGAAGCTGTAAGGAAAATTTGGGCGCTAATATCAAAGTGTAGTATATATATAACAAGACAACACCTATAAATATCACTATAGGTAAAATGATCTTCTTTGTTATCTCCCAGGAAATTTTCTTGGAAACTTGCTTCATCTGATTACCTCTCTTGTCTTGCTCGTTTAATATGAGGATATATTATACATCATTCCGAGTATTTTTCAAAGATATTTTATGTAACAATAAAAAAACGTGCTTCTGGTGCTCTAAATATAAAACCCTTTACAATTCCGCACATTTCTATTAGTATGATATTGCCCTAAAGAAAGGTAATGTTAATAGGATCTTATATAGAGAAGGAGACAGATGATGATTCAGGATATTATGAAACAGTCGTTTTTGGGAAATCGCGTTATGGATTACCTGATATGCGTTTCTGTGATTTTAGCGGGTTTTGTTGTTGTTAACATCTGCAAATACATCTGCCTAAGGTATTTAAAAAAATGGGCAGAGAAGACTACTACCACACTGGATGATTTTGTCGTAGGGATTATTCAAAGCACGGTTCTGCCTTTGATCTATTTCGGGGTGATATATTTCGGCATAAATATCTTAAATCTCAATCCCGCGCTGAAAAAAGGCATCAATATTGTAGGGATGGCTATTTTGACGTTATTTGCCGCGCGCCTGGCCACAGCGCTTATAACTTATATATTTAAGGTTTATTGGACAAAAAGGGGCAAGGATGTAGTTTTGGAACGCAGCCTAAAAGGGATTTTAAGCGTAATAAGGCTAATTGTATGGGGGATGGCAATCGTTTTTTTACTGGACAACCTGGGGTTTAAGATATCGGCCGTTATTGCCGGCTTGGGTATTGGCGGTGTGGCGGTAGCCTTAGCGGCCCAGGCGGTTTTAGGGGATCTGTTCAGTTATTTTGCGATTCTTTTTGACCGCCCGTTTGAGATCGGGGATTTCATTATAATAGGTGACTACCTGGGGTGCGTTGAGCATGTGGGAATAAAGACTACGCGCATACGAAGCCTTGGCGGGGAGCAATTGATCTTTTCCAATACCGACCTTACCAATTCCCGCGTCCGGAATTATAAAAGGATGGAAAAGAGAAGAGTTGTCTTTAAGCTCGGCGTTACATATCAGACACCACTTGAGAAATTAAAGGTTATGCCCGACGTCATAGAGAAGATTATAAAAAATGTTAAAGACACCATCTTCGACCGCGCGCACTTCTTTTCTTATGGCGACTTCAGCCTTGTGTTTGAGATCGTTTACTATATTATCGGGGCCGACTACAATAAATATATGGATACGCAGCAGGAGATCAATTTCGCGATAAAAAAGGAATTTGAAAACAGGGGTATTGAATTTGCCTATCCCACTCAAACGTTATATTTGAGTAAAACCGACTAATAATTAAAATGAGCGCAGTTATTTTAATTATTATAGCAGGACTTATTCTATCATTAAAGCAGCTCGGGATCATTAAGCGCCCATTAGTTGTTTTTCTGATAGCCGCAGCCGTCATCCTCTCGTATGCCTATATTTTAAAAGATGCCAAGGTAGGTTGTCCGTTTTTCAAAATACCCTTTTGTTTAGATAAGGAGAAGTAAAGGTCTACACAGATGTCTGAATATATTTGTCCACATTGCAGGAATCCCATTTACGATGATGAAGCCCTTTTGTGCCTTTATTGCGGAGAGGGTTTACGGCGCGGCGCCGGGTTCATGGGCAAGATGAAATATACAAGCCCGAGGGTAATAGCAACAATTGTTGCGTTGTTTGTATTGTTGTGCTTTGTCTTATTGATAGTCAGATAAAAATCGGTTTGCAAAAAAAACAAGGGGAATAGCTATGATGCTAAAAGAGATTGTTGAGAAGTGCGGTGCTCTGGAAATTTATAGGAAGCGCAGTATCACCGAGGAGTATTGTGAACTTGTTTTTTACAGTAAGGATACAGCTAAATGGAATGCGATATTGACCGGCATTTTCGGCCAGGCAATAAAGGCTGCGGGGAAAAAACCTGTCGGAGACGATATGCAATTAACAAAGGGTTACGGCGGAATTTATCATAATCAAACATTATTTAAGAAAGAATTTGACGGTACCACAATAATTGCCATGTTTTGGCCGTGGCAAGACGGTGTGCTTACGACATTAAAGTTAGCTGTTTTGGAAAAATAAAGGGGCTGTTTAAATGAAATTTTTGGTTTTGTTTCTAATAGTATTTTTAATAACCCATTCTGCTGTTGCCCAGGATGTTGTTGCTCAAACAAGCCCTAAGTATTCGGAAGAGGCAGAGGAGGAGATCGAGATTTTTATTCCTAAAAACCTCAACGAATGCTATGAGGAGCTGGAGAAAGTTTTAGACAAGGAAGAGCTGAATGAATTCAAAGCAACAAAAGAAGAAGATTTAGTCAAATATCATTTTAGTATAGGCAGATGGATAAGAAATACCTGGCATCTATGGGGTGATGCGGAATTAAAAAAATATTTTAATAACATGGAAATACACCATCCGGATGATATGTCAGGCATTATCATTACATCCTTCCATAGATATCTTAATGGCAAAGAGATCAAACTCAATGAGCAGATAAAGTATTATAAGGATTACTGGGACCAGATGAAAAAGGAAAAGGAAAAACCGCAATAAGCAAACAATTCCATGATGTTTAAAAAGATTGGAAAAATAATACTGCTTTTAATCGCCGCCATTATAATATGCTCCGTCCTTTTTTACCTACGCATGATCCCTGCCATAGGCGATACGGTTGAATTTATTTATGATCAGGCCTTCAACTATAGGATGACTGCTGAAGTCATTGAAAATGGCGATGTCCCCAAAATAGATCACTTAAGCACATATCCCGAAGGAAAAGAGATAAAGGCCTTTTTGCCGACCGGCATGTACCATATCTGTGCTCTATTTTGGAAGGTGCTCAATCGCTTTACAGAAATTCCGCTTTCAAGGGCAATTTTATTATTTTGCTCGTTTTTTGGCTCTTTAATATTTGTCCCGGTATACTTCCTATCCTATGAGATCTACCGTAACAAAACAATTGCATTCACAACTGCATTTTTAGCCGGGATCATTCCCGCGTACTTACAGCGGACGAGCTGCTATTGGTATAGGTATGAAGTATTCGGTACTCCGCTTATCTTTACAAGCCTCTTATTTTTCATAAAGGCATTTATTGCCCAAACCGAGAAGAAGACAATTCTCTATTCAATCCTGTCGGTAGCCTTTCTGATCGCGACGCTATTTATATGGAGGTTAGGCGTTTTATTTTTGATTGTGTATATAATTGTATTCTTGTTTATCTGGCTTAAGGAAAAAAAATTCCAGAGGAAATGGCGGATTATATTTTTTATAGTATTAGGTCTGTCATTCTTATTAATTTGGTTTACCCCCGGTTTTACCGGTAATAATGTAGTTAACAACTATGGGTCATTTCCTGGCGCCGCGGCCCAAATTATAAAACACGATATCGGCATAAAGCAGGATTTTACAGAATTTACTAGAGTAGTTTACACAACTACGGAGCTGAGGCGGGCAACTTTACCCGACATGTTTAGTGCGAAATATTTTTCATTTTCCTTCATATTTGTTCTCTTCTATTTCTTTGCCTATTTCCGGAAAAAAACGCGTACCATGCAGGAAAAGATCCTATTCATTTTCTTGAGTTTCTTTTTGGCGCTTACATTTATATTTTCACGAAACAAGCTGCTGTTGGGACCCTTGGCCGCCCTTACATTAGGAGAGGGGATGACATTCGCGTTTAAAACCAATAAGCGGTTAAAAGGAATAGCCATTCTCCTTATTATTATCATGCTTGCAAAAACAGGTTATGATTCTTATACTTTAGTCACGACAAGGCAGCCGCATACCAAAATAAGGCCTAACTTCAAAGACGCACTGGCTGTTATTAACGAAAAGACGCCCAAGGATGCTGTTATACTATGTTTTTGGTCTGATGGTTATCCTGTTCAGACCTACTGTAATCGTCCTACTATTGTGGATGGCTTGCTTGAGAGCCCTGAAATAATCAGAAGAATTGTCGAGGTAAGCGAGATCTTTTATTCTTACAACGAGGATAACCTATGGGCATTTTGCAAGAAATATGGCGCGACACACGTTTTGATGCCAAAGAATAAAAAACAGGCTACGGCAGACTTTGCAGGGTCCAAGTACGCTGAGCGTTATTTACAAGAAGGCGTGGCTGCGACGAATGGGACCGTGCTTTATAAGCTAATATTTACCCCGGAAGAAAGTAATAAATTCGATTATCTGTATGGGAATGGAGAGTATAATTTGTACCGCGTAAAATAAATCCACTAAGACTCATCGAAATATACCATCCTACACGGCGATATCTCGAAATGTAAACTTGCAAAAAGTTAGATAATTTACTTGTATAATTTATTAGATGTGCTATAGTAATAGTATATAGGTTGAAATTATGAGATATAAAATACCAAAATTCATTTTAGTAATACTTGCGATAGCCCTCCTGTGGCAATTTCGCCCGCTTGAAATAGAGTGGCGGGATAGCCAGGCCTTAAGGAGCGCGTGTTTACGTCAGCTGGCATATGGGGAAAGTGAGCGCGGCCCAGACGGAGAACCGTTACGTAGAAGCACTCGCTATATTCGAAGTAAGTATGTTCAAGGAGAATATGGCGAGGCAGTAGTTGACAAACCGCGCCGGATAGCTGATCAGCAATTTGCCGATGAAATGAGACCACATATTGCTCAATTAGGTTATCGATTGCTTGGGGTTGCAGGTGGCGGTGATTATGGTGTTGTATTCAGAGTGCAGGATCCGGATTCAAGAAGGATATTAGCGTTTAAGGTTTTTGCACCATTCGAAAAAGGCAGGGGCCGTGTTGGCAGAGCTGCTTCTCAAAAGGGAGGGCCAACTCGCGGAGAGGACCAGTTTAAAAAAGAGACAGCATGTTTTGCGACATTAGCTCGAGGAGATCGCCCAAGCGCTATCCCTGAACTTGTCGGAGAGGGTAATGTTGGAATAAGCAGGGCGGGCGGACAAGAGTTTTTTAATTATTATATAATCCCACATTTTGACGGCATCGACCTTAATTTGTTAAGAAGGTCACCCTATGCAGCTAATGGGCTTTATCATATTTTCGAAAATGGGATGCAGACACTGGAAGGCCCTCGCCTCTTAGCTGATGCAATGGGCCAGATCGTAGAAGCCAACCAATATATGCTAGGAGCCGGCATAGATCATGGAAATCTCCCCAGGAATATTTTGCTCAGGGTTTACAGCGATGGCAGTACATATAAAGTAGAGATCATGTATGTGGATTTCGGAGATTCAGGGTCTATAGACCCACAGGGATTTGCTGAAGGCGATCAGCTTTTACCGGAGACCGTTCAAACGGGTTTATGCGGCCTAGTAAATGAACCTAGGGATCTTCCTTGGGAACAATTTTTGACTGATTCATTAATACTCGCAACATACCCGCAGGATGTTGCAGACATGTTCCGCAGACTACTTGATAACGCAGCAAAACAAAGCATCAACGAAAGCATGCAGCAATTGGCCGCAATCCAACGAAGACTTGGAGAACTTGCACAAACTACAGCCCCTCATGCTGCTGTCGGCGATTTAGACGGCGACCATGCCCTAGCAGAAGCTTCCGCCAGTATCTAACCTAACAGATCTAACCTGGTTAAATGCGCCAGGTTAGAATCTCTTCTTTACCTTTCCCGAAACTGTTTCGAATCCAAATAGAAAACTGTCCCCAGTTAGTGTACCGTTTGTTTCCGTCAGTTCCACCCCCAAGGTGAGCACCTCGGGGGTGGAATTTGCTCTTAAGAAATGACTTGACATATGTAAACGACAATGGTAAACTACTATGGTAAAGATGAGTGATTATATATCCGTTAAAGAAGCCTCAATAATACTTAGGTGCACACGCCAAGAGGTGGTAAGAAAGATATGGCGTGGTTTTATTAAAGCTGAGAAGATCGGTAAGGTTTATATTATTCTGAAGTCAGAGATTAAGAAACTAAAGGGGTAACCCACAAAGGAGGAATCAAATGGAAATAAAAACTTCACCCAAGCACAGGAAATGCAAATATCCGCTCTGTAAGAACATTCTCAGCATTTACAATCACGATGCCTATTGCAATGCTCATCTTAGTCGGGAGTTTAAAAGAAACAATATTGCTAAGGTGGCCACGATAACAAAAGACTAAAAAGGAGCAGTTTAAGTAGGAGGGGATGATGTTCAAAGGAGGCTTTCCAGCAATTCATAAACCATTTTATAAATTCCTTGGGGTAGACCCTAACAACCCACCTTTTTGGATTTTAGCTTTGTGTAGAGCGGGAGGTATAATAATTTTATTTATGGCTATAATTTTTTTATTCACTGTTGTCTTGAAATAACTCGCCCAAAGCAAAGGAGCAGTTTAAGTAAGGAGGGACAGTGGGTGTTTATTGCGGAATAGCACCGTTTGGAGATTTGAATACGCAAGTGTCCCCAAAAAATCTCTACTTTACACCATCCAAGAAATCTGGTATAAAAGTTACATA
>JABMQH010000026.1 GCA_013203355.1 Candidatus Omnitrophota bacterium
ATCAGGAGAAAAGCGGCAAGAAATTCCCGCTTACGATAATAGAAAACCTTTAATTAAAAGAAGTGAAATGCATTAATCTTAACCCGCCCAATGACCATATCGTTAAAAGAGGCGCTTACAAACTCCTTAATTAAAAAAGGTTTATTGACAGAGGCCCAGTTAAAAGAGGCCCTGGATAAACAGAAGGAAAAAGGAGGGGATTTAAAGGATATTCTTGTCGAGCTCGGTTATGTCGAGAGCGATGATATGATCTCGCTCTTGAGCCAGGAGCTGGGCATCACCCCGATAAACCTAACAAGATTTAAGATCGACCCCGAGGTACTAAAGCTAATCCCCCATAAGCTCGCTGAAAATTATAACATCATCCCCATCTCAAAAGTAGAAAATGTTATAACCGTGGCAATGGATGACCCCTTGAATGTCTTTGCCTTGGACCATATCGCCGCACTCACACATTTTAAAATCATCCCTATATTTGCCGCTAAAAAAGATATCCAAAATGCTATTATGGAATACTACGAAGAACATACCTATGATGAAATAGAGGATTTAGTTGTCACCATGGGGCCTTCTCAGGATCTGGAGATTATTACCGGCGCGCGCGAAGAGTCCATGGATACATCAAAGCTTATAAAGTCTACCAAGGAAGCGCCCGTAGTGAAATTGGCAAATCATTTATTACTTGAAGCGGTTAAAGCGCGCGCAAGTGATATTTTAATAGAGGCGTTGGATAAGCATACCAGGATAAGGTACAGGGTAGACGGTTCGCTTAAAGAGGTTCGGACTGTTCCGAAGGAATTGCACAGTGCGGTGGTTTCTCGATTTAAAGTTATGTCCAACCTCAATATTGCCGAAAGACGACTTCCTCAAGAAGGCCGTTTTAAGATGAAAATGCTTCAAAAAGAAGTGGATTTCAGAATTTCTGTCTTACCGGCTAATTCGGGAGAGAAGGTTGCTTTAAGAATTCTGGATAAATCGGCGGCGTTGCTCAATATTGAGAAGTTAGGTTTTAACGAGAAGACCCTGGTAGATTTGAGGAAAGCGATGAAAAGACCGCATGGAATGGTATTGGTAGCTGGTCCAACAGGTTCCGGAAAAACAACAACACTTTATTCCCTCTTAAAGCTGCTCTCGACCGTTGAACAGAATATTGTTACAGTAGAGGATCCTATCGAGTATCAACTGGAAGGACTGAATCAGGTATCCGCAAGGCCTGCTTTAGGCCTTACATTTGCCGGTGCGTTGCGCTCAATATTACGACAGGATCCGGATGTAATCATGATTGGTGAAGTAAGGGATTATGAGACGGCAGATATAGCGATAAAGTCTGCACTAACAGGCCACCTTTTGTTGACTACCCTACACACCACAACCGCTACAGGTGTAATATCGAGGTTGATGAATATGGGGGTAGAGCCGTTTTTAATCTCTTCGTCGGTTATACTAACAGCGGCGCAAAGGCTTGTAAGGAAGATTTGCAATGATTGCAAGGAACCGTATGAATTGGATGAATTCGCAAAAGAGAGTTTAGGGATAAAAGACAAAGGCAAGTTAACCCTACATCGCGGGAAAGGTTGCCGGGCCTGCCTGAACACAGGATACAAAGGCAGGACCGCGATAATGGAGACATTAGTTGTAACTCCTGAAATTCGTAAACTCATATCTGAAAGAACGGTGGATCGCAAGGTCAGAGACGCGGCTATAGCGCAAGGCCTGATTTCTCTCAGGGAAGACGGGCTGGAAAAGGCAAGGCAAGGGATTATTACTATTGAAGAAGTTTTGCGGGTAACCATTGGCGACCAGGACATAGAAACGAAAAACATTTAACTTGCCGTAGGCAGGGATTTTAAATGGCGACAGTTTCAAAAAATAAAATACTGGAACTCCTGAAATCCCAAAAGGATTTTGATGAGAAGAAATTTGACGCTGCCATAAAAACACAGAAGAAGAAAGGCGGCAGCCTCGGTAAGATTTTGATAGAGAGCGGCATAATAACCCAAAAAGATTTCATGATCTTTTTAGGTACTCAGCTAAATATCCCTCCGGTGAATCTATCCCGCTATAAACTGGATCCTGAGCTTTTGGAGATTTTTACAGAGAGCGTGATAAGGGATTATAAAGTAATCCCGATTTCTAAAATAGGGGACATATTGACGGTTGCCGTATCCGATCCGCTCGATGCCTTGATTTTGGATAAATTGAAAGCCACTACAGGCCATAAAATAGAAATGGTCCTAAGTACGGAGGATGAGATCAAAACCACTATCGATCATTTCTATAGTGGCCGGGGCTTCGACTTTAAAAAAACAGTTGATGAAATGAGTGAAAGCGGGATCGGGTTGGTGGAACTCAGGGATGCGCAAACGGCAGAACAATTAGAAATCAGCCAAATTATCGACAAGGTAAAACTTCCGCCGATCATCAAAATAGTTAACCTGATTTTGATCGAGGCGCTGAAGAAGCGGGCAAGCGACATACACATTGAGCCTACCGAAAAGCTATTACGGGTTAGGTATAGGATTGACGGTGTGCTGCATGATTCCTTGACGCTTCCAAAGAAGAGCCAAAATGCGATTATCGCAAGAGTTAAGATATTATCCAATCTGGAGATAACCCAATCAAACCTACCTCAAGACGGAAGCTTCAAAGTAAAAATAGAGGGCAAGGAAATAGATTTCAGGGTATCGGTTTTACCGACCGCCAACGGCAGCAAAGTGGTTTTAAGGCTTTTGGATAGAACTAAACTTAGCGTGGGGCTGGGTGATTTAGGATTTTTGCCTGAAGCGGAAGAGCTTTTTAATAAGTCAATTTTAAAACCATATGGCATAATTTTAGTTACAGGACCGACAGGGAGCGGCAAATCCACAACCTTGTATTCTGTCCTTAATCAGTTGAATACCACCGACAAAAGCATTATAACGTTAGAGGATCCCGTTGAATATCAATTGGAAGGGATTACCCAGATACAGATAAGACCCGATATTGAACTGACCTTCGCCAGCGGCCTGCGCTCTCTGCTTAGGCAAAACCCGGATGTTATAATGGTAGGTGAGATTCGCGATGGCGAGACAGCCGATATCGCGATAAAGGCCTCTCTTACCGGACAGGTAGTTTTTAGCACGCTCCATACAAATGACGCCCCAAGCGCAATTACGAGATTAATAGATATGGGTGTTGAACCATTTTTAATTGCCTCGAGCTTGGTTTTTATTGCTGCGCAACGGCTATGCAGGAAGATATGCCATAGCTGCAAAGAGGCATATGAGATTTCGAAGCAGGTCCTCGATAGGATTGGAATTAGCGAGGAACAGTTGAAGGCAAGCGGCAAAACTAAATTCTATCATGGCAAAGGATGCCCGAAATGCAATAATACGGGCTTTTTGGGCAGGATGGGGATTTTGGAAGCCCTTTTTATTGATGATGAAATAAAAACAATGATAACCAAGAGGGAATCAACAGACACAATTAGAGACTATGCCCTCAAGCACGGTATGAAAACATTACGAGACGATGCGATCTATAAGTTTTTAAATGGCTGGACCACTTTAGAAGAGGTACTAACCATAACACAACATGAGTAAGGAAGGAGATTAATATATGCCATTATTTGAATATGTAGCCAAAGACCGGACAGGTAATACCATCAATGATGTATTTGAAGCGCCGGAAAGACAGATGGCTTTAGATAAGCTGCGCAGTCAAAATTTAATAGTAATATCGCTTAAGGAAAAGTCAGCTGCATTAAAGAGAATGGCAGGAATAGGTGGAAGGGTAAAGCTGGATGATATTGCGGTATTTTCCCGCCAGCTTGCAACCTTGGTGGACTCCGGAATTCCGATATTGGAAGGGTTGGACGTCCTGTATCAGCAGACCGAGAATAAGAGTTTCAGGGAAGCGCTGCGCAGAGTGAGGGACGGGGTAGAAACCGGCTTAAGCCTTTCAGCAGCATTCGCAAAACACCCAAAGGTTTTTTCTCCTTTGTACGTGAGCATGGTGAGGGCCGGAGAATCAAGCGGGATGCTGGATGAGATATTGGATAGATTGGCGGTGTATTTAGAAAAGACAGCCGCATTGCAGAGAAAGATTAAAGCCGCCTTGGTGTATCCCGGCGTAGTATCCGGTATGGCTCTAGCAATAACGGCAGTTCTGTTTATAAAGGTAGTCCCTGTTTTCAGAGAGGTCTTTGCCGGCTTTGCTATTGATCTTCCAACCCCAACGCGTATCATGATCGCAATCAGCGATTTATTTAAGCAATACTTTTTGATATGGCTAATCAGCATGGGGATACTGGGCTTTTTAGTAAAAAGATTCGCAAGCACTAACAAAGGGAGATTCCTCTTCGATGGCATACTTCTTAAATTACCCGTATTTGGAATACTATTTACTAAGGTGGCTATCAGCAAATTCGCAAGGACCCTTTCGACACTCCTGAAAAGCGGTGTGCCTATTCTCGCATGCCTTGATATCGTTTCTAAGACTTGCGGGAATAGGGTGTTTGAGGTTGCGATTATTGCGGCCCACGATGGGATCAAGGAAGGGGAAAGCATATCAGCGCCTTTGGCGAAAAGTAAGGTCTTTCCACCTATGGTTGTAAAGATGGTTGCAATTGGGGAAAAAAGCGGTGAAATTGAAAAGATGTTAGGGAAGATAGCCGATTTCTACGATGAGCAAGTCGATGCAGCCGTTACTGCCCTGACGAGCTTAATAGAACCCTTAATTATTGCTTTTCTGGGCATACTAATTGGGACAATTGTCATATGCATGTTTCTGCCGATCTTCCAGATGTCTTCACTTGTCAATGTATAATTTTGACCGGCATATTTGACTTCCTGAAAAAATGTGGTATACTTATAGTAGACAGATACAAAGAGTACTTAAAAGATGTAGTCCGATAAAGCCAAACCCATCGAAAGATGGGGACGGAAAGCCTACGGGCCTACATCCCGCATAGGGATATGGTGGCTGGGTTGCCGAAGACAAAGGACTTACACGTCTTCCATACCTTATTCCTATAAAGGGATAAGGTATCATTTTAAGTGCATGGTTGCGTAGAAGCATTAAAGTTTCGAAATAGCAGAGGGGGGTACATGCATATACTTGAGAAGAGGGGTTTTACATTTATGGAATTCCTTCTGGTAGTGGTTCTTTTGGGTATCATGGTTGGGATTGTTGTCCCAAACGCTATAAAGATACGGGACCGGGCGAACATTAATGTTTGCAAAAACCATTTGCGGCAAATTCAGATAGCCAAGGAGCAGTGGGCCCTTGAGAATAATAAGGGGGATACGGATTTTCCACTCGCCGCTGACTTAGATCCCTATATTCCAGATGAGACCGCGAGTTTGTATTGTCCTTTAGATGCAGCGAAAAGCTTTGCCACAAGCTATAATATTCTTGATGTAATGAACAATCCAAGTTGTAAGATTGATGTATCTCATGACATGAGCATTGATGCGCTATAACCGCAATACAGCCAAGGGGGCAGAGATGAATAGAGGAAGGGGTATGAAAAAGTTAAGGCGCGGCATGAGTCTTCCGGAGATCTTTTTTGCGATCGCCATTTTTGCTATCGCGCTTGCTGTTGCCGTCCCGAGTTTCATGAAAATGGCAGAACGGACAAGGGCCCAGAAATGCATCAACAATCTACGACAGATACAAATAGCCAAAGAGCAATGGGCCCTCAATAAA
>JABMQH010000027.1 GCA_013203355.1 Candidatus Omnitrophota bacterium
CGATTGCATTTTTATTTTTTATCATGTATTGTGCATGGACTAATAAATTTTCTTCCGGCTCCTTTGCATATCCTATATATGCTAATGGGCCACACAGGCCAAAATGTATAGCAGCTTCAGCAAGAGGGCTTGAGGGTAAAGTATATATAAAAAAATTTCCTCTCCCCAACTTTCTTCCCGCTTTCACATAATCCTGAAAATAGCTAAGGTTTGTAGTAAGCGCACCGTCCGGACTTGTCCCAACTATTCCGACATCTTGTTTCTCACCCCTAACATAATGACCACCTGCATCATACAAGGCTAAGGCAATAGAAAAAATAACCATCCTGGAGTCTTGATTAAACCTACCAAAATTATCAATAGGATAGCTCAAGACGTTATCCTTAAGAAGTTGTGTGTATAAAGACCGCTGGTCCGTATACTGCCATTTTCTGCTCTTCCCGACACAGCCACAAATATTTTCCTTAACCCAGCCACATCCTTTATTAACAGAAATATCTCGATTTACTAACATTTAAATTCTTCGATTATTTTAATACTAATGCCGCGTTCACTCCGCCGAACCCTGCGTTGTTAAGCAAGATAGCACTCTTTTCTAACGTGCGTTTTTCTAACGAAGCCCAACCCCTTGCCTCGGGATCAATATCTTTTAACCCCACGGTGGGAGGGATAACTTTTTCCTGCAAAACCTGAAAAGCAATGATTGTCTCGATTAATCCAGATACTCCCATAGTATGCCCCAATGCTCCTTTAATAGAATATATCGGAACTGGAGAATTGCCAAAAATTCTATTGTAGGCCTTCATCTCCATTGCATCATTATATACTGTCCCTGTGCCGTGGCTGGATATACATCTAACATCGTCAGGAGATACGTCTGCCTTCTTCAGGGCTTTTTGTATCGCCCGGCTCAACCCGCTTCCGTCACGCAAAGGCCCGGTCATATGGTGGGCATCTCCTGCTGATGCCCACCCCGCTATTTCGCCAAGAATGTTTCTGGCTTCCTGCTCTGCCCTTGCCTGACTCATTAATAAAATAAACCCCGCGCCTTCCCCCAAACTTAAACCTGTCCTATTCTTGTCAAACGGTTTAGCATTATCCGGGTCAAGCGCCATAAGAGAAGAAAATCCAGAAAAAACAAATTCTGTCACCGCATCACAAGCAACTACTACTACGCAATCACGCTTGCCGCCATTGATAAGGCTAGCGGCAAAACCAATAGCAGCACTGGAAGATGCGCAAGCACTCGATATAATCAACCCCTCATCGTTAACTTTAAGAAATGTCTTTATTTTATCCAGGAGAAAACTAAATTTACTCTCTGCCGCATTACCGTTTCCTCCTAAAACCTGCTGTTCCAATATATCTATTTCTCCCGTAGTAGTGGCCAGGACAAGTAAGGCATCCGGCGGAATCAGGCCTTTACTTTTTTCAAACAGCGGGATAAGCATCTGCATTGCCAGGGACTCATCACCGAAATATTTTAACCCAGCTACAACAGCAGCACTACTACTCTGGAATGAATCCGTAGAAAATCTTTCTATCTTATTTATAGCACTCTTGGAAGATAAAACACCCCCCCAGGTAGAAGAAACACCCCTTCCATAGGCAGTTACTAAATCGCCGGCGGTGACCACGACTTTTATTTCAGACACTTGAACTCTCTTTTACGCCAACGCTGGCGTACATCTTCCAGCAACTTTGGAGTAGCAATACAAACATTTTCGCTACGGCTATCAATGAACATCTGCACAGTATACGCACTAGCAACAAGAGAGCCGTCTATCTTCCTGATTTCGTATTCGGTTAACAATTTAGCGCCTTCACACCACGGTGAAAGAGCCCTGACCGTAAACTCCTCATCCAAACGTAGAGGTTGATGGTAATCAATATGGAATTGCGCTATTGGAGCACGCAAATTTGCCTGGTAAAAATCCTGAAAAGACAATCCGCATCTTCTCCCTAATTCCTGAGAAGCCTCCTCAAAATAAAGCGGATAACGGCCATACCAGACTCTCCCCATAATGTCTACTTCGCTAAAATTCACTCTTCTTTTTATCATGAAGGATATAGGTATGGGTGCAAATTTTACCTGATCAAAATATTTACCTCTCTTACGCCTCATCATAGACACCCCCCTATCCTTCAAAAACAACTTTTATCTTAATCTCTGCAATCTTCTTATCCCTACTAGTAATTAAGGTCGAAACCAGCGCTTCTTCACTACTCTCTGATACTCGGCGAACCTTACAGACTATTTCTTCATTGTAGGTAATAGGCTTAAAAAATTTAGCTGAAACAATCTCTTTTAACCGCGGCTTCTTACGGGTAGCCTCCTCAAGTATGCATAATATTGCCTGAACTTTACATACCCCGGGGAAAATCGGCTTGTCTGGAAAATGTCCTTTGAAGCCGCTAAATTCTTTCGAAAAAGAGAACTGCGCGGTTAACTCTTGACCGTCATCACGCAGTCCGGACATGTTTAATTTAATCTCTTTTCTTAATCTGCTCATTTATCGCACCTCTTTTAAACGGACTATCAAGTTATAGCCAAAACGATAATTCTTAAGCATGATAC